>CAMPIM010000198.1 GCA_946886365.1 uncultured Novosphingobium sp. | reverse complement strand
CCTATGCCTGCGTGGCGGTCGGCTATGGCTTGGGCGCGGGTGGGGGTCATTTCGACCGCCCCCTCGCGCGCGTCGATCACGACGAAGTCATTGCCCAGCCCGTGCATTTTGGAAAATCGGCCCATAATGGTCGCGCATGTAGGGGGTGTGGGGGGAAAAGGCCAGAGTTGCCCTTCATCCGTCACCCCGGGCTTGACCCGGGATCCCGCTTACTTGCGCGGGACCAAGCGGGACCCCGGGTCAAGTCCGGGCTGACGGGTAGAGAATGTGGCTCGCGTCATTGCATCCCCCACCCCTTTCCGCTAAGGGCCACGTCGCAATCGGGCGGTTCGCCGTCTGATACCCTGACAGATCCATGGCGCTCACAAGGGAGCACCGGATGGACGCTGGCCGGCGAGTTTTCGCCCGCCGGCGGTTTTGTCGTTTGGCGGGGTGGTGCTGTTTTCCGGGCTTTTCGGCCCAAATGAGGTGATGATGTTCGATTCGCTAAGCGATCGTCTAAGCGGGGTATTCGACAAGCTGCGTGGGCGCGGTGCGCTGACGGAGGACGATGTCCGCGCCGCGATGCGCGAGGTGCGAATCGCGCTGCTGGAGGCCGACGTCGCGTTGCCGGTGGTGCGCCAGTTCGTCGATCAGGCGACCGAGCGGGCCGTGGGCAGCGATGTGCTGCGGTCGGTCACGCCGGGCCAGATGGTCGTCAAGATCGTCTCCGACACGCTGACCGAGACGCTCGGTTCCGAAACGTCCGACCTGCTGATCGATGTCAGCCCGCCCGCCGTCATCATGATGGTCGGCCTGCAGGGGTCGGGCAAAACCACCTCGACCGCCAAGATCGCCAAGCGCCTGAAGGAAAAAGAGCGCAAGAAGGTGCTGATGGCGTCGCTCGACGTCCAGCGTCCGGCGGCGCAGGAGCAGCTTGCGGTGCTGGGCACCCAGACCGATGTCGCGACCCTGCCGATCGTGGCGGGCCAGCAGCCGGTCGATATCGCCAAGCGCGCGTTGCAGGCGGCGAAGCTTCAGGGCTTCGACGTGGTGATGCTCGACACGGCGGGCCGTCTGCATGTCGATCAGGCGCTGATGGACGAGATGAAGGCGGTGGCCGAAGTCTCGAACCCGGCGGAAATCCTGCTCGTCGTCGATTCGCTGACCGGGCAGGACGCGGTGAATGTCGCGACCAGCTTTACCCAACAGGTGCCGCTGACCGGCGTGGTGCTGACCCGTATGGACGGCGATGCGCGTGGTGGTGCGGCGCTGTCGATGCGCGCGGTCACGGGTCGTCCGATCAAGTTTGCGGGCACGGGCGAGAAGCTCGATGCGATCGAGCCCTTCCATCCGGCGCGTGTGGCGCAGCGCATTCTTGGCATGGGCGATGTCGTGTCGCTGGTCGAGCGCGCGGCCGAGACGATCGACGCCGAGGAAGCGGACAAGCTCGCCAAGAAGATGGCCAAGGGTCAGTTCGACATGAACGACCTGCGCAGCCAGCTTAATCAGATGCGGCGCATGGGCGGCCTTGGCGCGCTCGCGGGCATGCTGCCGGGCCTCAAGAAGGCGCAGGCGGCGATGGCGGCGAGCGGCGCCAACGACAAGACGCTGATCCATCTGGACGCGATGATCGGGTCAATGACGCTCAAGGAGCGGGAGAAGCCCGCGCTGATCAATGCCAAGCGCAAAATCCGCATCGCCAAGGGTTCCGGCCGCACCGTGCAGGAAGTCAACAAGCTCCTGAAAATGCATCAGGAGATGGAAACGGCGATGAAGAAAATCCGCAAGATGGGCGGATTGAAGGGCCTCGCCAAGATGTTCACCGGTGGCGGCATGGACAAGCTGATGGGCGGCGCGGGCGGCGCGCCGGACCTTGGCGGTCTTGGTGGATTGGGCGGCCTTGGCGGCGGGGGCAATATGCCCAACTTGCCGCCGGGTTTTCAGAATTTCATGAAGAAGTGAAGTAGTGCGTCATCCCAGCGCAAGCTGGGATCTCACTTCTCTCCAAGGGCAGAGAGATCCCAGCTTCCGCTGGGATGGCGAATTGAGAAACAAGTAGTTCAGTACGGAAAGGTTAAAAACAACATGGCAACGTCCATTCGTCTTTCGCGCGGTGGTTCCAAGAAGCGTCCTTATTACCGCATCGTCGTGGCCGACAGCCGCGCCCCGCGTGACGGCAAGTTCATCGAGCGCATCGGCAGCTACAACCCCGTCCTGCCCAAGGGCGACGAGAAGCGCGTTGTTATCGACGTTGAGCGTGCGAAGCACTGGGTTGCCGCTGGCGCGCAGCCGACCGACCGCGTTGCCCGCTTCCTGGATGCCGCTGGCGTGAAGGAACGCGCTGTCCGCAACAACCCGAAGAAGGCTGAGCCGGGCCAGAAGGCCAAGGATCGCGCCGAAGATCGCGCGACCAAGGCTGCCGAAGCCGCTGAAGCTGCTGAAGCCGCCAAGGCTGCTGCCGCTGAGGCCGCTGCCGCTCCTGCAGTTGAAGAAGCTCCGGCTGTCGAAGAAGCGCCTGCCGCTGAGGAAGCTGCTCCCGAAGCCGCTTCTGAAGAACAGGCTGAAGGCTGACATGATGAAGCCCCTCCCTTTCAAGGGAGGGGTTGGGG
>CAMPIM010000197.1 GCA_946886365.1 uncultured Novosphingobium sp. | reverse complement strand
GGGTCTGTATCAGGCGAGCAAGGCGCTGGCGCCGGTTTTCGAGGATGCGGGAACGGCGATGCAGCTGTTCCATGGCCGGGGCGGCGCGGTGGGGCGTGGCGGCGGATCGTCCTTTGCGGCGATACAGGCGCAGCCGCGCGGCACGGTGCAGGGGCGCATCCGGATCACTGAACAGGGCGAGGTGATCGCGGCGAAGTTCGGCACGCGCGACGTCGCGATGACCAATCTGGAGGCGATGACGAGCGCGACCCTGCTCGCCAGTCTGGAGCCGGAGGGGATTTCCGATCGGGATGCGGCGCGCTTTGCAGGCGCGATGGATGAGCTGTCCAAGACGGCTTTCGCCGCCTATCGCGAGCTGGTTTATGGGACGGAGGGGTTCAAGGAGTTTTTCCGGCAGTTGACGCCTATTCAGGAGATTTCGGGCCTGAAAATCGGGTCGCGCCCCGCGAGCCGGACTAAGAGCACGCGGATCGAGGATTTGCGGGCGATACCCTGGGTGTTCAGCTGGGCACAGGCGCGGGTGATGCTGCCGGGCTGGTATGGGATGGGGCAGGCGTTTGCGGCGTTCAAGGACCAGGCGCTGTTAGCGGACATGGCGCAGAGCTGGTCCTTCCTGCAATCGGCGCTCGCCAATCTGGAGATGGTGCTGGCGAAGTCGGATTTGGGGATTGCTGCTCATTATCTGCCGCTCGTCGAGGATCAGGCGGCGGGCGGCGCGATATTCGAGTGTATTCGCGAGGGATGGCAGCTGACGCATGACGGGCTGCTGGCGGCGACCGGGCAATCGCGGTTGCTGGAGAAAAATCCGAAGCTGGATGAATCGATCCGGCTGCGGCTGCCCTATATCGAGCCGCTGAACCTGTTGCAGGTGGAGTTGATGAAGCGCCATCGAAGCGGGGAGGATGATCCGCGCATTAAGGAAGGGATCGAGCTGTCGATCAACGCGATCGCCACGGCGCTGCGCAACAGTGGGTGATCGGGGGAATTCGGGACGGCTGCAGTCCATGCCGCCCCGAACCCCTGACCTCCCCCTGAAGGGAGGCGCGAGCCGATAATGAGGGGCGCGTCGATACGTGCCCGCTGTCCGAAATGCTAATCTATCCAATGAGATGAAGTTCGGATGAACATGAATGCCGACACGCGACGAGCAGAGTCTGGCTTTCATTCACAACCAATTCAACCTGCGGACGTTATCCTGTCTGTATTGGAGAAAAGGAGAAAGGCAATGACGTGGTCCGGACAGAAGTTTCTGGCTGCGATTAGCCTTGCCGGTGCGGTGGCACTGGGCGGCTGCGCCTATGATGACGGCTATTATGGCGGCGTGAGCGTGGGATCAGGCTATTACGGCGGTGGCTATTACGACGATTATTATGGCCCCGGCTATTATGGTTCGGACTATTACGGTCCCGGCTATGGCTGGTACGGGGATTATTATTATCCCGGCAGTGGCTATTATGTGTTTGACCGGGGCGGACGCCGCCATCGCTGGAATGATGATCAGCGCCGTTATTGGGAAGGCCGACGCGGGCAGCAAGGCGATCATTGGCGCGGCAGTTTGGCGCGGCCGGAAGATGGCCGACTCTATCGCGATGGACGCCCCGCGAGAGATGGGCGCTGGCGCGGGCGGGACCGGAATGATGCCACGGCTGCTCCTCCGCCAGTTCAGAGCCAGCCGCGCGCGGGTAGTCCGCGCGGGAGCTGGGGCGGCGGCCGATCCGGGTCGGGAACAGGCTCAGGTTCGGGTTCCAACTCCGGCAATGGCAGTTCCGATGGGAATCACTGGCGCGGGACGTTGCGTCGCTGATGCGGGCTGGGTGGGGCGCTGTAACGCTTATCGCATGCCTCTCGCTCGCCGCCTGTGACGGGCGGGAGGAAAGCGCGATCGACAATCTCGCCAATGGCGCCAATGCGACGCAGGTGGAAAACAGCTTCCGCGCCGAGGCGCAGGCGGCGCTGGAGCCGTTGAGGCCGCCTGAACCGGGCACTCCGGGTGGCCTTCCGCCGGACGCCGCGCCGATCGAGGAAGGGTCGATCGATCCCAAGGGGCCGCAGGGCGCTGCGCAGGTTGTGCAGGGCTACTATGGCCTGTTGGAAGAACGCCGCTTCGACGACGCGCAAGACCTTTGGAATCAGAAGGGCGCGGTTGGGGCGGAGGATGACGAGGCCTTTGCCCGGCGCTTCCGCAATTTTAGCGAAATCCATGCGCATGTCGGGGCGCCCAGTGAAATGGAGGGCGCGGCGGGGTCGCTTTATGTGACGGTGCCGGTGCAGGTGTACGGGCGGCTCGCGGCCAATGGGAAGCCCTGGTACATGCTGCGGCAGGTGACGCTGCGTCGTGCCAATGACATACCGGGGTCGAGCGAGGCTGACCGGCGGTGGCATATCGAGACGATCGGGGCTTATGTCGCGCCGGTTGAGGGCGGGGCCGAGGTCGGGAACAACGCCTCAGCGGCCCGTTGATATTGGGGCGAGCGGAGATGGCTCCGCTCGCCCTTCCGCCTGATCAGGAAACGGTAGCTTTCAGGATCTTGCCGGGTGTGCGGGGCGGTTCGCCCTTGGGAAGGGCGTCGACATGTTCCATGCCGGAGGTGACTTCGCCCCATACGGTGTACTGACCGTCAAGGAAGGTCGCGTCGTCGAAGCAGATGAAGAACTGGCTGTTCGCGCTGTTCGGGTTCGACGAGCGGGCCATGGAACAGACGCCGCGGACGTGCGGTTCGCGGCTGAATTCAGCCTTGATGTCCGGGAGCTTCGACCCGCCCATGCCGGTGCCGGTCGGATCGCCGCCCTGCGCCATGAAGCCGGGGATGA
>CAMPIM010000196.1 GCA_946886365.1 uncultured Novosphingobium sp. | reverse complement strand
GTCAACAACGCGGGAATCATGCATTTCGAGCAGGGGATCGACCTGCCCGCCGCGATGAAGCAGGCCTATGCGCAGGGCAAGACGCCGATCGAGGCCATCACCGAACTGACCAAAAAGGCGCTGGGCGGCAACATGGAGAACCTGTCGCTCCTGTTCGGCGACATGCAGGCGCAGGACGCATTGCGGCAGCTGATGCCGAAGCTGGACCAATATCGCGCCCTTCGGGCCGACATTCAGCGGAAGACCGGCGAAGTGGAAGCGGATTTCGCGCGAAAGGCCGCCACCTCCCAGAGCGGGCTGATCGCCCTGCTGGGTGATGCCCAGAAGATCGGCATCACGCTAGGCAGCACCGTGCTTCCCAATCTGGTCGAATTCACCGGCTATCTACGCACCGGAGCCGACTGGCTGACCAATTTCGCCAACGCCCACCCGACCCTGATCAAATATCTGATCATGGCGGCGGCGGCGGGTTCGGTGTGGCGCATTGGTCTTGGCGCTATGCAGTTTGCGTTTGGCGGGGCGCTCGGCATCGTAAAGACGGCTATGCCGATCCTGAACATGGCGCGCATCGCATTCCTGTTCCTCGCCCGTGGCGTGATGCAGGCGGGCATGATGATGCTGGCAAACCCGCTGGTGTTGGCGATCGTCGCCATCGGGGCTGCCATCGGCGTCCTGGGCTATCTCGTCTATGCCAATTGGGCGAAGATCAGCGGGGCATTCACCACGGGTTTCAACTATGTGAAAGGGCTCCTTGCAGCCGCGCCCGCATGGATGAAATCGCTAGGCTCCATGATGATGCAGGGCCTTCTGGCGGCGCTCAATCCGATGCTGCTGGCAAACCGGCTTCTGTCGATCGCGCGAACCGGGATAACAGCGTTCAAGCAATATTTCGGCATCAAATCGCCGTCGCGCCTTTTCATGGAAATGGGCGGGCACATGACCAGCGGGCTTGCCATCGGCGTTGATCGCGGTGGTAAACAGCCCCTGCGGTCGATGAACAACCTTGCTGGCCAGCTGGCAGGCACAGGCAGTTCCATCACGGCTCCGGGTCGCGCCATGGCCCGTGGAGCCTCGGCGCGGCGGGGTTCGGGGGGACCGACCGCCGCGCCGATCACTATCCAGATTTTCCAGCAGCCCGGCGAAAGCGCGGACGCGCTCGCAAGCCGGGTGATGCAGATGATGGAGGCGAAGCAGCGCACTGCCCGCCTCTCCAGCTACAGCGACGATTTTTGACGAAGGAAAAGGCTGATGCTCGCCGCGCTCGGCATGTTCATTTTCGACACCGACACCACCCTGTTTGACGAACTGACGCGGCGCAGGTCGTGGCGGCACGGCCGCACCGAACGGTTCGGCGCGCGGGCGGCAAGCCAGTATCTGGGACCGGGCGAAGATCAGGTGACGCTTTCGGGCAAGCTGATTCCGGAACTTGCCGGTTCCTATTCCTCGATCGAAAAGCTGGTCGAGATGGCCGACACAGGCGAAGCCTACCCGCTCGCCGACGGTCTCGGCAACATTCTGGGTTCCTTCACCATCGAAACGATCGATGAGCAGCATGGCAACCTGATCGACAATGGCCGAGCGCGGATTATCGACTTCAACATCGACCTGAAGAGGGCTGATTGATGGCGACCGGACGCGCGGGCGATCAGGCCTATGTGCAGCCCCGTGCTGCCTGGTCCGCGATGCTGGACGGCAAGGACCTCGCCGACAAGATGGCTCCGCGCCTCATCAGCCTGCGCCTGACCGAAAAGCGTGGGGAAAGCAGCGATGAACTGGAAATCGTGCTGCACGATCATGACGGCAAGCTGGCGCTGCCCAAGGAAGGCGCGCGCCTCACCATCGGGCTGGGCTGGGAACGGGGAACCGGCGTAACGGTCGGCTTGGTAGGCAAGGGCAGCTTCGTCGTGGACGAACTCAGCTGGGAAGGCCCACCCGACAAGGTGACGATCCGCGCCCGCTCCGCCGATCTGCAGCAGGGCTATCGCACCCGCAAGACGCGCGTGTGGAACGGAAAGACCATCGGGCAGATCATCGACCAGGTTGCCGCTGACAATCATCTCTCGCCCCGCTGCCATGTGGATCT
Organism: uncultured Novosphingobium sp.; assembly: GCA_946886365.1. The sequence goes on along the minus strand of CAMPIM010000196.1, from coordinate 744 downwards.
GCGAAACAGGGTGGTGACGGCGATCGAGCAGTCGAACAAATCCGACATGGCATTCGTTCGCGATCTGGGGCGGCGCTATGACGCGGTCGCTACGGTCAAGGATAAGTGCCTGATCTTTGCTCCCGTCGATGCCGACACCACCGCCACAGGCAAAGCGATTCCGTCGATCGAACTGACGCGTGGCAAGGGTGACAGCTACAGCTATCGCCGCGCCGGACGTGACCGTGCCGACGATGGCGCGGAGGCCGACTGGTATGATCAGGGCGAGGCCAAGCGGAAGAAGGCCCACCATGGGGGCAGCCGCCGGAAGAAGCTGAAGCGCGTCTATGCCAGCGAAAGCGATGCTAAGGCCGCTTCGAAGGCGGAATCGAACCGCCTGGCGCGAGCCGCCGCAACGCTGCAGATGAACCTCGCTTATGGCATCGCCGACCTTGCGCCGGGGATGCGCGCCACCGCCAAGGGGTTCAAGACCGAAATCGATGCGCAGAAATGGCGCGTGGCGTCAGTCGATCACAACATGGACGGCGATGGCGGCTTTAGAACGCAGCTGGACCTGGAGGCTGCTGCTTAACGAAGGCTATTGCGCATTCGCGCTATACATGTCGCCTACGCGGGTCCAACAGCCTCGCGCTGCCTCTTCAGGATTCATCTCGTCAAGTTTTTGGGCGCTGTCGGCATCGAGGACCAGCATCTGCAGCACCACGCCTTTTCCGAAAATTGCTATGAGGGCAAGCACATCAGGAT
>CAMPIM010000195.1 GCA_946886365.1 uncultured Novosphingobium sp. | reverse complement strand
GTGAAGTCTCCCAGACGATAGTCCGACGATGTCGCCATTTCTTGATCCTCTCACTCGCTACCTGACGTAGCAGGACGGGCCGTTCGCCCATATGAACCATATGGCGATCAGCCCGACCACGATAACTGCTGCCATATAATTTACGCAAAGCCATCCGCCCGCGCAAGTTACTTATCGCCAATAAGCTTGAACCGGCCCTTAATGCTGCGCATTGGAGAAGCGGCCGCCCGGCGTCACCCCGACGTTGCGTAGGCCCGAAATCATGCGCCGTGGCCGCTTAGGCCATCGCCCGCGCGGCCGATATGGTCTCTCGCAAGGTCGCGAACAAGGCGTCGAGATCGGCATCGTTGCCGATGCTGACGTCCAGCATGACGGCACCCTTGGCAACGCGTGCCCGCCCGATGCGGTCGCCGCCAGCGAGGATGGCGATCTCGCCCATATCCCTGGGTCGCCGCGCGGCGGCCTGACGCAGGCGGGACAGGACCGTTGCGGATGGCAGCATCGGCCCGTCACCGGCTGCGCGCGCCTGCTGCTCTGTCGCGATGATCCGCGCTTCGGCGATCAGGTCCGCCCGCTGCTCGTTCCTGCGCAGCAGCGGGGTCAGCAATTCGGAATAGCGGACCTTCAGATCTTCCTTCGTGGCGAAGGCCTGGATCACCTCTTCAGGCAGTTGGGCAAGGGCGAGAAGGCGGCTCAGCTGGCTGTTGGACAGGCCCAGCGCTTGCGCCATGCGCGATTGCACGCCACCGTAGAAACGGTCCACCGCCTGCTGATAGCTGCGCGCGCGGTCGAGTTCGCAAATGTCGGCCCGTTCCCGATTCTCGATATCCGCGAGACGGAAGGCCTCCTCGTCCGACAGTTCGACCAGCAGCGCGTTGAGGCGCAATTCAGGGCGGCCATTATGGTTGAGCCAGTCGATCGCAAAGCGGCGGCGGCTGCCGACGAGCAATTGATAGGGCTGCTCCGACGCGCCGGTGTTCAACCGCACCAGCACGGGAATGCGGTTGCCGCCTTCGGCCGCGATGGATTCGATCAGCGACCGGCAACTGTCGGGATTGAGGCCGGGTTGATCGCGCGGATTGCCGTCCCAGACCACGCATTCTTCCGGCCGGATCAGCATCGGCGCCCGGCTGTCGATCCTGGCATCGGCAAAGCTGGTGAGCCGGTCGTCCAGGCGACCCAGCGCCTCCTGCTCGACCATGGCCGCGCGGCCGATTTTGCCATCGCGGGACAGCGTCGCCATCATCTCCCGTATCAAGCCCGCCATTCCATCCATCCTCCGTTGCCGGGACTGCATTAGCGCCATGTGCCCTGCCCCGCCCGCTGGACTGCGTCCGTAATGGTGCGAGTGAGGGGCAGCGGGAGCCTTCTTTGCGTGTACGCAAAAGCGGGATCAGCGTAGGATGACGCGGCGCCATCGACGATCACGGTCGATGTCATGGTCCGGGCAAGACCCAGAAGATAGGCGACGCGCGACCGGTTGCTTTCCGATGCACAGGCCGTGTGCAGGAACGGGCGGTCGAGCTTCACCATGTCGGGGGACAGCGCCATCAGCTGCCCCACCGAGGCGCGGCCCGACCCGAAGCGCGATACCGATATCCGGACGCCCAACGCGCGCACGGTCCTGACGAAAGCCAGCGCGTCGCGAAACAGGATGATGTCGCTATGGTCGCTGATCTCGATCACCAGCCGCCGCGCGACTTGGGGGGCATACCTTAGCCGGTCGAGCAGTTCGCCCCAGCCCGCCCCTTCACCGTGCAGGTTGAGCGATAGGCTTTGGGGCGAAAGCGCGACGGACAGGCAGGCGGTCGGGTCGCCTTCCAGTTCGCGCAGCACGTCGCGCACCAGCAATCGGTCGATCAGATGGGCCAGGCCGAGCCGCTCCAGCGCGGCGTAGCTTGTGGCGCAGTCGGCTTGGTCGCCGGTCAGCGTCGCTTCATGATATAGGGTTCCGCGGTTATCCTCGACCCGCGATACGGGGCGCCAGCGGATGAAGGCTGTGCCATCCTGCACCTGATGCAAGAGGGCGGCAGCCTGCGCCATGTCCTTGCGGTACAGGGCAGCCTCGCCGGGTCGGATCGCGATAGCCCCCTGATGAAGGCTGGAGGCCGTCAGCCGGGCGCGCACCTCCCCTTCCCCGGTGGCGGCATGGCCTGCGGAAACGGACAGCAATATGTCGCGGCCTTCGTACCGGAATGGTTCGCTGTCGATCGCTTCGCAGAGCCTTTCGACCAGCCTTCCCACAGGCAGGGATCGCATGAGCGGATAGCGCGCTGTCAGCGTGATGTGGCCTCCCTCCACGTTGCGAAGGTTGATGCGACCCAGATGCCGCCGGCTCGCATGGATCAGATGATCGACCGCGCCACGGGCGACATCGGCACCATAAGCCGCCTCGATCGCATCAAAATTATTGAGACTTATGACGAGCAGATGCTCGGCCTGATGGGGTTTCGTCAAAGGCAGATCCTTTCAGTGAACCCGGCTCGAAAATAATGGAGGGAAAGGTTTGAGGAGGCGGCGCCCACCGCCTCCTCTCCCCTCCGTGGGAAGGCTCAGCGACCCAGCAAGCCTCCCAACAGGCCGGTAACCGGCGCGATCGGGCTTTGCTCGCCCGTCGATGGAGCCGAAGCGCCACCGAGCAATCCGGTAACTGGTGCCAGCAGCGATTCCCCGCCGCCGCTACCGCCTGCGGGCAGGGCCGGGGCCAGCCCGTTGACGGCGTCGAGTACGGGGGAAGCGACGCTGTCGACGGTGGATGTCACCGTGGCGACGACTGGCGCAGCGCCGGTCACGACCTGATTGACCGCAGCGCCCGCTTGCGCCCCCAGCACGCCGCCGACGAGATTGCCGACCGGCGCAAGTCCGGCCTCCACGCCCGTCGTGGTTGTCGGGACCGTCACATCG
>CAMPIM010000194.1 GCA_946886365.1 uncultured Novosphingobium sp. | reverse complement strand
GCCGCCGATATAGCCCGCGAGCGTCCGAACCGGCGCGACGGGGGTGAGCGTTTCCATTTCCTTCATCTTTGCATCCCAAAAGCCCGACCGCCGGGGTGCCCGGTGGCGGGGATCGACTGCGCCTGATCAGCGCTGAGATGCAGGGTGCTATCCTGCGGTTGAGGGATGTTAGCGCATCCCTTGCCCCCCGCCTTGATCCGGCGGGAAGGCGGATTTCATTCGGTGAGTGGCGACAGGTCCTGCGCGTTAACATCGACGCTGGCCGCGCTGTCCCATGCTTCGATCAGCTTCTGAAGGCGCAGGCTGTTCGCCGTGCAGATCATCGCGTCCCGATCATCCACGATGGCAAGTTCACCGGCGCGCAAAGCTCCCCCGGCCCCTTCGGACAGGGCGGAAAGGACGGGCACGTCCGCCGCGCCGCCGTCACCTTCACATCGGACGCTCTCTCCACCTGCTGTTCCGTCGCCGCGCACGCGCTGACGCAGGTCAGCAAGAGCGGCAGCATGATCCTGCTGCAATTCATCGGTGATCCTTTCAATGTGCGCGTCCTGCTCGCGCTTCACGCGGTCGCCATTTTCGCGATCGAGGCGCGCTGCATCCTGATATTTGGCCTGCAGGATGCCGGGGATTTTCCGCATCTCTGCGCGCTGATCGACGAACTTGATTTTCCAGTGCTGCGCCAGCTGCTGTTGCTGCCGCCCCCACTTCTCCGCCACGCCCCAGCCATGCCATGCCCAGGCGAACGCCAGCAGGGCAGCTGCGGCGAGCGTCTGCCATGGGTGCCGCCACATCCACTGCACGGCGGCGCTGATTGCCCCGGCGATGCCGCCCAGCAGCTTCAGCGGCCAGCGCAGATACCAGGGCAGCAGGGACAGGACCGCACGTTGCAGATCAACCATGATCAGGCCTCGTTGGTGGACAGGACGCCGCCACGCGCCACGGCGCGGAGCACAACGCTGGCAGGCTGGACATTGTAGATCGGGCGGCGCGCCGCGATGCAGCGGCTCTTGGCAATGCGCGTGATGTTGACAGCGTTGCTCTGGTTCCCGCCCAGCACATGATAGGCGGCATCATCCTCGGCAACGTAAAAGCCGACATGCCCGCCGCCGCCCGGCCGCTCGAACACCAGCACATCGCCCAGCGCTGCAAACGGGGGCGTGACACCGAACTTGGCCCAGTTGCGCGCCCAGAGCGGGCTGGCAACAACAGCCTTCCCGGCCCGGTGGGCGACGATCGCGGCGAACAGGCCGCACCACGGAATGTCATCGCCCGAATAGCCGCTGATCGCCACGCCTGCGGCGTTCAGTTCATCGCGCCATTTCATGATGGTGGCGTTCGACCCTTTCCCCACGACTTCGGCCGTTCCCAGCAGCTTCAGAGCCTCCGCGATCGTGCGCGGCGGGACGGTGATATGGGCCAGCCAGTCATAGGCGGCGGGCAGCTTCGGCATGATGATCCCCCTGAATGAACAGGGGGATTTTCGGGCTGAAGGGTGCCGCGCTCAACGAGGGCGCGTTGTAGAGACCGGCGCAACAACGGCGCGTGATTGAAGGGATACGCGCGCCTGCCCGATGGTCGGTGCATGGCCATTGCATCGGACAGTTTCAGCGGCGTCGATCTTTCACGCCTTCCGCCGCCAACGGTGATCGAAGCGCTCGACTTCGAAACTATCTATGCCGAGGCGCTCGGGCAGTTTCAGACCTATTTCCCCGGCTTCGACGCCACCGTTGAAAGCGATCCGGTGGTGAAGCTGCTGCAGTTGTTCGCCTATCGCGAGCTTGTGCTGCGCCAGCGCGTCAATGATGCCGCGCGCGCGGTCATGCCCGCCTATGCCGTTGGTGCCGATCTGGACGCCCTCGCAGCGCTGCTGGGGCTGGAACGGTTCGTGCTGGACCCCGGCGATCCAGAAAATGAAATCCCTCCAACGCTGGAGGCGGACGACGATCTGCGGCGGCGCATGGTCTTGGCACCTGAGGGGCTGTCCGTCGCAGGGCCGGAAGGGTCCTACATCTTCCACGCACTGTCCGCCGATGGTGATGTGCTTGACGCCTCAGCCGTCAGTCCCACGCCCGGAGACGTGTTGGTGACGGTCCTGTCCCGCACTGGCGACGGAACGCCCTCGCCGGAAGTGCTGGCGGCCGTGGAGAACCGCCTGACCGATAAGTCCATCCGCCCGCTGACCGACAATGTCACCGTGCAGGGTGCCGATGTTGTGGACTTCTCGATCACGGCGACCATGACATTCCTGTCTGGCCCCGACCGCTCGTTGGTTCTTGCCGAGGCGCAGGCCCGCCTCAGCAGCCATCTGACCGCCACGCTTCGACTCGGTCGCGACGTAACCCGCGCGGGCATCATCGCTGCCCTTCATCCCGAGGGCGTTCAGAATATCGCGCTCGCCTCCCCGGCAGCCGATATCGTGCTGACGCGCCAACAGGCGGGCCACTGCACCGGGATCACGCTGAACGATGCGGGCGTGGGCGAATGACGAGCCTGCTCCCGTCGAACGCCGCCGCGCTGGAGAAGGCGCTGGAAAGCCTGGCGGTCGAGCGCCTGGGGAACATCGACGCGCCCCTGCGCGATCTCTGGTCGGCCGAGCATTGCCCGGAAGCGCTGCTCCCCTGGCTCGCCTGGGCGCTTTCGGTCGATCAATGGTCGGCGGACTGGCCGGTGCATATCCGGCGCGCGCGGGTCGCCGCCGCGATTGCCATTCAGCGGATCAAGGGCACCGCGCAATCCGTGGTTGATGTCGTCGCCAGCTTCGGTGGCAATGTCATCGTGCGCGAGTGGTTCGAACAGACGCCACCCGGTGACCCGCACACATTCGACCTCGCGGTTACGCTGGGTGGACACGGCACCGCCCCCAGCGCCGAATTCATAGACGCGGTCATCGCAGAAGTCGCCCGCAC
>CAMPIM010000193.1 GCA_946886365.1 uncultured Novosphingobium sp. | reverse complement strand
CATGTACGCTTCTCCTTGCAGAGAGCTCGCGCGGCGTTGGGACCGCGTGGCCCGCTGGCCGCCCTAAAGATCGCAGGGGAAGAGTCAAGCTGAATGTCTGGATGCGACGAACCGTTGCGCTCGTTAACCCTCAATTGCGTCAGGCATGGTAAATGGTTGATCATGAACGAGCGGGTCAGGGGGAAAGCGGCGATACGCGGCGCGGGCCAGGCGGCTCTGCTGGCGCTGTGCATGACATTGGCATCGTGCGGCGGGGACCTCGTCCCGCGCGGGCGGGTGGAGCGTCCGTCCAAGCCTGTAAAGAGCGCCCGTCCTGCCGCGCCTCCGCCGATGGAATTGCGACAGTGTCTGGTGAAGCTGCAATCGCAATCGGTGCTGTTCACGCCCCTGCCTGATCAGAATTTCGGCGGCGGCTGTTCGGCGATGGGTAGCGTCAAGCTGCTCGACATCGGCGTGCCTGCCACCAATCTGGGCGCGATGACATGCGGGCTGGCAGCCAATTTCGCGGCATGGGCGCGCTATGGCGTGCAGCCTGCCGCGCGACTGATCCTGGGCGCGGATATCGAGCGGATCGAGACTTTCGGCACCTATAATTGTCGGCCGATCGCTGGCAGCGGGAGGCTGTCCGAACATGCGCACAGCAATGCGGTGGATGTGTCGGCCTTTGTCCTGTCAGACGGGCGGCGGATCACCATCGAGCAGGGATGGAATGGCGACCGGCAGACGCGGCAGTTTCTGGAGGTAGTCAGAGCGAGCGCCTGCAAGCGGTTCCGCACGGTGCTCAGCCCCGACTATAATGTCGCGCATCATGACCATTTTCATTTCGATATGGGTGGAAGAGGTGGCTTTTGCCGCTGACAGCGGCGAGGGCGGCTTTTGCCGCTGAGCGCGAAAAAGGCGGGTGGCTTTTGCCGCTGACCTTCCTAAGTTGGGTTGAATGACAAGAAAAGAAATCGAAGAACGCAAATTCCGTCCCGCCCGGCAGGAAGCCGCCGATGCCCAGAAAGGCGTGGACACCCCGCAAACCACCAGCGCCGCCTACCGCCTGGCTTTTCAGGATACCGAGTTCCTGCTGCGCGAGGATTTGCGGCCGGTGCGGTTTCAATTGGAACTGTTGAAGCCGCAACTGCTGATGGACGAAGCGAGGATCGAATCCACTTTCGTCTTTTATGGATCGGCTCGCATTCCCGAACCGGAGCAGGTGCAGGCAAGGATCGACGCCGCCACGACGCCGGACCAGCGGCGGATCGCGGAGAATCTGGGGAAGAAGGCGCGCTATTATGAAGAAGCGCGCAAGCTGGCGGGGATGGCGGCGCAATATCCGGTGAATGAGGCGGGATGCCGCCACTTCGTGGTGTGTTCGGGCGGCGGCCCTTCCATCATGGAGGCGGCCAATCGCGGCGCGGCGGATGTGGGCGCGCAGACGATCGGGATGAACATCGTGCTGCCCCATGAGCAGGCACCCAATCGGTTCGTGACGCCGGAACTGAGCTTCCAGTTCCACTATTTTGCGCTCAGGAAGATGCATTTCCTGCTGCGGGCGCGGGCTTTGGCCGTGTTTCCGGGCGGGTTCGGCACGTTTGACGAAATGTTTGAGCTGCTGACGCTGATCCAGACGGGGAAGATGAAGCCCATCCCGATATTGCTGTTCGGGCGGGAGTTTTGGACACGGGTCGTGGATTTCGAAGCGCTTGCCGATGAGGGCGTGATTTCGCCTTCGGACCTGAATTTGCTGACCTGGGTCGAGACCGCCGAGGATGCGTGGAAGTCTGTGCAGGCTTTTTATCAGGATAGTGAAGTGCCGGGGTGTGGGTGACTTTCCTCTCTCCTTTAGGGGGAGAGTATGTGGAGACTTGGCGTGAAGCGCCTAGTCGGAGCTGGAAAGGGGCGAGATGGCGCCTAACCCCTTCCCCCTCATCCAACTTCGCCTAAGGCCTTTCGGGCCAAGGCTTCGTATCCTTCTCCCCGTGGGGGAGAAGGGTTAGATGTTGCCTCTTGGGGTTGTGAAGACTAGGGCGCGGCCATGCGTGCCGAGCTTGATCATGTCGATTGCTGGATCTTCGATCTGGACAATACGCTGTACCCGGCGAAGGCGGACCTATTCGCGCTGATCGACGTGAAGATGGGCGAGTTCATCCAGGGGCTGCTGGGCTGCGATCCGGACGTCGCGAAGGCTACGCAGAAGCGTTATTTCATGGAACATGGCACGACGCTATCGGGGCTGATGCACCATCATGGGATCGAGCCGCGCGCTTTCCTGGACTATGTGCATGATATTTCCATGGATCGGCTGGAGGTGGATGAGGCGCTGAATGCGCATATCGCTGCCCTGCCCGGCCGCCGCCTGATCTTCACCAATGGCGATGCGGATTATGCGCAACGTGTGCTGGACAAGCTGGGTCTTGGGCAGACATTCGAGCTGATCCACGACATCCATGCCTGCCAATATGTGCCCAAGCCCGATCCGTCGGGCTATGCCGAGCTGTGCCGTGTCCATGGCGTCGATCCTACCCGCGCCGCTTTCTTCGAGGATATGGCCCGCAACCTGCGCCCTGCCAAGGCGATCGGCATGTCCACCATCTGGGTGAATAATGGCTCCGAAGCGGGCAAGCACGAGCATCATCCGGACTTTATCGATTTCGAAACCGACCATCTAACGCCATTTTTGGCCGACATTCTGGGGACAAGACCATGAGCCAAGATCTGATCGCCACCATCGACGCCGCCTGGGAGGACCGGGCCAATGTCAGCCTGACAACGCAGGGCGAAGTCCGTCAGGCGGTCGACAAGGCGCTGGCGCTGCTGGACAAGGGTGAGCTGCGCGTTGCTGAACCCACGGCGGAGGGCTGGCAGGTTAATCAATGGGCGAAGAAGGCGGTTCTTCTTTCCTTCCGCCTCAACGACAATGTCATGATCGACAATGGTCCGGGCGCTGGCCATTGGTGGGACAAGG
>CAMPIM010000192.1 GCA_946886365.1 uncultured Novosphingobium sp. | reverse complement strand
AACCCGGAGCCGCCGCCCACATGTCCCTTCATCATACTAACAATGTCAAAGAGCCATCCAAATATCGAAGCGGACAACCGATGTTCCCCGATCCTTACGTTCCGGGGGACTGGTGTCCGTCTATATTGGCGACCGATCGAAGCGAGAACCAGTGGCGCTCACCGCGTCGGTGGAGTGGCATCTAGGCGCGTCATCTGAGTCGGTCAACAGGAAAAAACAGCTGGGGGCAAATTTCTTCTCCCTGGCGCCCAAAACGGTCGAAAAGCGCCACTTTCGCTCCTATCCTGCTACCTCGCCCGGCCACGTTTCAGTGCCGACCTGTGCTTGCGCCTGCGCATTATAGCGCCCGCCCGACGCCGCGCCCGGCGGGAACAGGGCATCGACCGCCGCCAGCACATCGGCGGGTAAATCCAGCGTCGCCGCCGCCAGGTCCTCATCCAGATGCGCGATGCTGGTCGTGCCGGGAATCGGCACGATATTGTCCCCCTTCGACAGCAGCCATGCGAGGCAGAGCTGTGCCGCGCTGCACCCCGCCCCCTGCGCCAGCGTCCTCAATCCTTCATAAAGCGTCATATTATGGGCAAGGTGCGGCGGCCGGAATCGCGGCATGTCCGCGCGCAAGTCCCCCGCATCTACCCCTTCCGCTCCAATCCGCCCGGCAAGCAGCCCCCGCCCAAGCGGCGAAAAGGCGACGAAACCGATGCCCAGTTCCGCACAAACATCGAGCACCGCGATTTCCGGGTTGCGCGTCCATGGCGAATATTCGGTCTGCACCGCCGCGACCGGATGGACGGCATGCGCACGCCTGATCGTCGCCGCCGACATTTCCGACAGGCCGATCGCACGGATCTTCCCCGCCTCGACCGCGCGCACCAAAGCCCCCATCGACTCCTCGACCGGCACAGCGGGGTCCAGCCTGTGCATATAATAGAGGTCGATCTGCTCCACCCGCAGCCGCCGCAATGCCGCTTCCAGCACGCTGGCGATCGCTTGAGGCGATCCATCCAGCCCCCGCTTGCCGTCAATCTCGCCCAGCACGCACTTGCTCGCCAAGGTAAACTCGCCGCGCCGGTGCATCAATGTGCGGCCCAGCAGCTCTTCATTGCGGCCAAAGCCATAGATTGCCGCGGTATCGAAAAACGTCACCCCCGAATCGAGCGCATGCAGCAGCAGCCTCTCGGCCTGGCCGACATCCGGGCGCGGCATATACCCATGGCTAAGGTTCATGCACCCAAGGCCGATCGCGGAAACGGTCAGCGGGCCAATCTGGCGGGTTGGCAGCGTAGTTGGCATGGCGGAGTCCCGGAAAAAATGCGGTTTTTTTGATATGTATGCCAGCATTCACCATCATATCGAGGCGCGCAACATTGATCTTGGTGACGGCCTTTTCCCCCTACCGCATGCAAATTCAGCATAGATTGCGGATTTGAAGGATTTCTGCGATAGCATTCCCGATTGAGCTTCAACTTGCCGTGCGGGGTCGGAAATGAACGCAGTAGTGAGCCAGATCGGCGATCTGGCCGAGGCCGGCGAAAAGATGGTCGAAAGGCTGCGCCGCAAGGCTTTTCTGCCTGACAGCCGCAAGGAACTCAACGTCCGCTTTGGCATCGCCGAAGCCGCGCAACTGCTCGGCTGCTCCACGAATCGGATTCGCATGGCGGAGGAAGATGGCCGCCTCCCCCCTGCCCCGCCGACCGAAAATGGACGGCGTCCGGGTTACAAGGTCGAAGAGTTGCTGAACATGCGGCAGGTGCTTGGCGCCTCGCCGGAACGCGCCCCGCTCGACATTCCTGCCATCATCGCGGTGCAGAATTTCAAGGGCGGCGTCGGCAAATCGACCGTCACGACGCATCTCGCCCATTATTTCGCGGTGCAGGGCTATCGCGTGCTCGTCGTCGATTGCGACAGCCAGGCGACCACGACCACCCTGTTCGGCTTCAACCCGCACTTCAATATTCAGCGGGAAGAGACGCTTTATCCCTATCTGTCGATCGATCCGACGCAGGTCGACCTTCTCTATGCGGTCAAACATACCGCCTGGCCCAATGTCGATCTGATCCCGTCGAATCTCGAGCTATTCGACGTGGAATATGAGCTGGCGGCGGCGGGCAGCGATGGCGGCTCCGTCCTGGCGGCGCGTTTCCGCAAGCTGAAACAGGGCCTGATGGACCTCGCCCGCCATTATGACGTGGTGCTGCTCGATCCCCCGCCAGCGCTCGGCACGATCAGCCTTGCGGTGATGCAGGCGGCCAACGCCCTGCTGGTCCCGCTCGCCGCGACGACGCCGGACTTCTGTTCGACCGTCCAGTTCCTCTCGATGATGGATCAGGTCATCAAGCAGCTGCAAACCGCTGGCATAGAGGTCGACTATCAGTTCATCCGCCTGCTCTGCTCGAAATTCGACAGCAATGATCCCAGCCATTCGATGGTCCGCGCGATCATGGAGCAAAGTTTCGGCCCTGCCCTCCTCCCCGTGCCCATCCTCGACAGCGCGGAAATCAGCCATGCCGCCTTGCGCATGATGACCGTGTACGAACTGGAAAAGCCGATCGGCACGCCGCGCACCCACAAGCGCTGCCGCGCCAATCTCGACGAAGCCATGGGCCAGATCGAAGCGCTCGTCCGCCAAAGCTGGGGCCGCGTCGCTCCCGCGCGTGAGGAGGACATCGTCAATGCGGCTTGATTTCACGCGGAGACGCGGAGATGCGGAGGGCACGCACAGCGCCGCAGGCAAATTTGCCGATGCAAGGCCTCAGCTTGGCGCTGTCACCTGCGTCGAACAAGGGACTGCGCCGCTCGCACACCCTCTCTGCGCCTCTGCGCCTCTGCGCGAACAAAAATCAAAGCTGTCCTACACAGACATGTTCACCATATGTTCCCCGCGAATCGGAGGACAAGCCCATGGCGCGTAAGCAATCGGATTATCTGGCAGCCCTTTTGTCAGACGAGGCGGAAAGTCCCGCCCCCGTTCCAGCGGCCGACAGCCCGCC
>CAMPIM010000191.1 GCA_946886365.1 uncultured Novosphingobium sp. | reverse complement strand
CGTGATGAGCGGCGGGCGCAATTCGGGCGGGCTGGGGAAGGCGAAGGACAGGGTCGGGTCTTCGATCGCGGCGGCGATGGGCTGCATCCTCGCCAGCGCCTTGGCGCGCGATTGCGCCTGCTTGGCGGTCGAGGCGCGGGCGGAGTTGCGGGCGATATAGTCCTGCAACTTCTCGCGCTCTGCCTGCTGCTTTACGCGCGCAGCTTCCTGCTGCGCCAGCCGTTCGGCGCGCTGCCGTTCGAACGCGTCATAGCCGCCGGGATAGAGCGTCACCTTCCCGCCTTCGAGGTGCAGGATATGGTCGACCACATTGTTCAGAAGGTCGCGCTCATGGCTGATCACGACCACGGTGCCGCGATAATTTTTGAGGAAGCTTTCCAGCCACATCGTCGCTTCAAGATCGAGGTGGTTGCTGGGTTCGTCGAGCAGCAGCAGGTCGGGTTCTGAAAAGAGCAGCGCGGCGAGCGCGACGCGCATTTTCCAGCCGCCCGAATAGCTGTCGAGCGGACGCCCCTGCATTTCCTCGTCAAAGCCAAGGCCGACCAGGATGCGCGCGGCACGGGCAGGCGCGGTATAGGCGTCGATCGTCATCAGCCGCTCATAGATGTGGCCTAGCCGGTCAGGGTCCTGCGTGGTTTCGCTCTCCGCCATGAGGGCGGCGCGTTCCTTGTCAGCCTCAAGCACGGTTTCGAAAGGAGTTGCGGTCCCGGCGGGCGCTTCCTGCGCGATATAGCCAAGGCGCGTGTCGCGCGGCATGTCGCAGCCGCCGTCATCGGGATCGAGCTGCCCGATCATGACCTTCATCAGCGTGGACTTGCCCGCGCCGTTACGGCCGATCAAACCGACGCGGCTGCGCGGAGGCAGCGCGGCACTGGCGCGGTCGATGATGGTACGGCCACCCAGCCGCACGGTGATGTCCCTGAGATTCAGCATGGGCGCCCTCTAGCAGAGCCGCGCGGGGTGGTGAAGGTGCGGGCACGGAGTTTTGCAGCCGCGCGAGGCGTTGCGAAGTTCACACCGTTGTGGCCGACGCATTTGCGTAGGTACGGACGCGTGGTGTCGATTTCGCAATAGGAGAAATTTTGCGAAATGAGGCTCAACCCGGTGGGGTTGGACGGGTTTACGGTGGGAAAGAGCCGATGGCACCATGCCATGGATGGCCCTTTGTAGGAAAGCGCGATGGAGCGGCGCGGCGTCTGCCCCCCCTTCGCAGCAATGACGCATTTATCGTGCGGGCGCGGGCGTGGCTTCCTCCGCATAGAGCGTGAATTGCGCATGCAGGCCGCCCTCGGACGATTGCCCCACCCACAGGTCGAACAAGCCGGGCTCGGCAAGGATGCGGTTGCCCGATCCGACAAATTGCAGGTCACTGCGGGACAGGGAGAAGCGCACCGTCTTGCTTTCCCCCGGGCCGAGCGTGATGCGTTCAATGCGCTTCAACTCGCGGACGGGGCGGGTGCGGCTCGCCACGCGATCGCGGATGTAGAGTTGCACCACTTCGCTGCCGCGCCGATCGCCTTTGTTGATGAGCCGGGCCGTCACTTCGATCGCGCGGTCCCAGCGCAAGGCGGTGTCCGAAAGCTTCAGATTGTCGAGCGCGAACTTGGTGTAGCTGAGGCCATGGCCGAAGGGATAGCGGGCACTGTTGTCGGTCGTCATGTAGCGCGCGCGATATTCGGTCCGATTGTCGATCACCGGACGGCCGGTGGATTTGCGGTCGTAGAAGAAAGGCTCCTGACCCGATTCCCAGGGAAAGCTGACCGGCAGCTTGGCGGATGGATCGACCCGGCCGAACAGGATGTCGGCGATGGCATGGCCTGCCTCCGATCCCAGGAACCAGGTGGCGAGGACAGCCTGGGCGCTCCCCACCGATCCATGCAGCGCCAACGCCCGGCCATGGCGCAGCAGGACGATGACCGGCTTGCCCGTAGCGGCCACCGCATCGGCCAGCATTTGCTGGGGCGGCGGAAGTTCGATGACGGTGCGCGATTGCGCCTCCCCCGACATGTCCTGCGATTCGCCAAGCGCCAGCAGGATGATGTCGGCCGCCTTGGCCGCCTCCACGGCTTGCGCGATGCCGCCGTCGATGGGAGCCATGATGTCGCACCCCTTGGCTATGCTCAGCCGGGCAGGATCGGGCATGGCCGCACGGAGCCCGGCGGCAATATCGACGCCCTTTCCTTTGTCGCCGTAAAAGGCCCAGGGGCCGTAGAGATTGGCGCGATCCTCACCGAAGGGACCGATCAAGGCGATCTTCTGGCGCTTGGCGGGATCGAGGGGGAGGATACCGCTATTCTGGAGCAGGACGATTGAACGCCCGGCCGCTTCCCGCGCGAGCGCCCGATGCGCTGGCGTGGCGATGCGGGTGCGCTCGGCCTCTTCGCTGATCGAGCGGTATGGATTGTCGAACAGGCCGAGCGCCATCTTTACATAGAGGATGCGGCGCACGGCGACGTCGATCGTTCCCATCGGCACCGCGCCGCTCTTCACCAAGTCCGGCAAATGGCGGATATAGAGGCCGCTTTGCATCGACATATCTACGCCAGCCAGCACAGCGAGGCGCGCGGCATCGCGCTCATCCTCAGCAAAGCCATGGGCGACCAGTTCCTCGTCAGCGGTATAGTCGGAAAAGACGAAGCCACGGAACTTCATCTCGCCGCGCAGCAGATCGGTCAGCAGTTCCCGGTCCGCCGTCGCGGGCACGCCATTGATCTCGCTGAAGGCCGCCATTGTCGTGAGCGCCCCCGCCGCGAAGGCAGAGCCGAAGGGCGGGAGATGGGTTTCGCGCAGGGTCTCTTCGGAAATATCGACGCTGCCATATTCAAGGCCAGCCGCGACCGCGCCATAGGCGGCGAAATGCTTTGGGCAGGCGAGTAGCGAGTCCTCCCGCCGCAGGTCGCGCCCCTGAAATCCCCGGACGCGAGCGGCGGCGAACAGGCTGCCGAGATAGACATCTTCCCCTGCCCCCTCGACGACCCGGCCCCAGCGCTGGTCGCGCGCGACATCGACCATGGGGGCGAAGGTCAGGTGCAGGCCGGCCGCGCTCGCCTCCTGCGCC
>CAMPIM010000190.1 GCA_946886365.1 uncultured Novosphingobium sp. | reverse complement strand
GCTGCCCTCCCGCCCCCCCGCGGTGGCTCGCGGGGTGGGGGGCGTTCTCCTCCTCCCCCCCTCTGCCCCCCGCCCGCGGGGGGGGGGGCCCCCGCCCCCCCCCCCCGCAACGGATGTGCTGTGCGTTCCCCTCTCCCGCCTTCGCTACGCTCGACACCCTCTCCCCTGAAGGGGAGAGGGAGAAGGTCGCCCACTACTTCGCCCGTACCGCCGCTACCGCTTGCTTGAGCGCATCATAACCGACCGCGCCGTTCAGCACCTGATCACCTACGACGAAGGTCGGCGTCCCCGTAGCGCGCAGCTTTTGCGCCAGCGCGATGTTCGACTGGATTTCACCATCATATTTGCTGTTGGCCATGGCCGCCTCCGCAGCCTTGCCGTCTATCCCAACCTTGGCGGCAGCGCCCAATATGGTGTCTCGCGAGACCTTCCCACTGGCATACAGCGCCCGATGGAAAGGCATATACTGGCCCTTTTCCGCCGCCAGCAGCGACACCTTGGCCGCATCGGCGCTCTCGTCGGACAGGATCGGCAACTCGCGATAGACGACCTTCACCCCCTTGTCCTCGCCCACCAGCTTGGCGAGGTCGGGCAGGGACGCACGGCAATAGCCGCATGCGTAATCGAAGAATTCGACCACCGTGACATCCCCATTGGCCGCGCCTTCCCACGCGCCCGCATAGGGCGTTTCGATGGCTTTGCGACTTTCGCCGATGCTGTCGGACACGCGTTTTGCCTGCAGTCGCTCGACCGCCTCGGGAATGATCTCGGGATGCTCCAGAATATAGTCGCGCACGATCTTCTCGATCGCAGCCTTGTCTCCGGCGGCGACGCTGCCGCTACTCTGCATGCCTAGAGCCGCGCCAGCGGCAGTGGCGGCGATGAAGGCGAGGGCGCCAATCGTCATCTGGATGGTCCTGTTGGAAAGGGCGGCGCGAATGCCGGGTCGAGAGGTTTCGGTCATTTCTTCTTTCGCTTCTGCTCGACGGCTGCGCGTGAGACCATGGCGATATCTTGCGCTCGCAGATAGTCAACCGTGCCGGGCTTCAATCCCTGCATGGCCGCGTCCGCGCTGCGCAGCGCCATCTGGTCGTCGCCCATCAGGGCATAGCGTTCTGCCGTTGCCAGCGCCGCGCGGGGCGTGTCACCCCGCCGTTCATAGACGACCCCAAGCTGATACCAGGCGAACGGATTTTCCCGGTCGCGCGCCACAGCATTACGCAGCACCTGTTCGGCTTCGGCGAAGTTCTTGTCATCCTCCGTCGCGATCAGCGCATGGCCCAGCATGGTGGCGATCAAAGGCTGCTGCGTCAGTTTCACGGCTTCGCGCAGCGGCGGGATGGCGTCGGCGGGCTTGCCGCTTTCCAGCATCACCTGACCCTTGAGTTCCAGGAAATAAGGGTCATGCGGCTGCGCTGTCAGAAGGGCGTTGACCTCGGCGATTGCCTTGTCGGGATAGGCGCTTTTATGCCAGGCGTAGGCGCGCGCATAATGCGCGGGGAGAGACTGATCGCTCTCGGGATATTTGATCAGCGTTTGCGTGGGTTCGGAAACGAAGCCGACCAGCTTGGCCTTGATGCGTTCGAACCGGGCTTCCAGCTTCGGATCGATCGGTTTGTCCCAAGCGGGATCGACCGTATACACTTCCCGCAGAACATTGATGCGTTCGCCGGACAGCGGATGCGTGCGGCCGTAGCTATCCTCCTGCGGGATCGCGAGACGATATTCCTGGTTCTGTAACTTCTTGAAGAATTCCAGGCTGCCCTTGCCCGATAAGCCCGCCTTGCTCAAATAGCGCGCACCGGCAAGGTCGGCCGAGCTTTCCTGCGCGCGCGAAAAGGCGAGATATTTGCCCATCGCCGCCTGCTGTCCCATGCCCAAAATGCCCATGCCCGCTTCCGCGCCGCCTGCCGCAATCGCAGCGGCGCCCAGGACCAGGCTGAGCAGGGTGATGCCGGTCGCGGCCTTCATGCCTTCCGATGACCGGATGATATGGCCGCCCTCGATATGGCCGAGCTCGTGCGCGACGACCCCTTGCAGCTGGCTCACATTGTCGGCTGCGGCGATCAGACCGCTATGAACCCAGACATATTGTCCGCCCGCGACGAAGGCGTTGATTTCCGGATCGTTGAGAACCAGCACCTGGACATTGCGCGGTTCCATCCCCGCCGCGCTGACGAGCGGCCCCGACATGTCCGCCATGAAAGCTTCGGTTTCGGCGTCGCGCAGAATCTGTTGCGCCAGCGCGGGCTGGACGATGAATGCCAGCGACGCAGCAGCAATCGCGGCGGCGCGCAGCCAGCGGCGCATCATGGCCGATCACCATGGAGCAGGGAAGAACGCAGCATGTCCGCGCGCCTGCCAGCATCGCCATGAACTCCGCCTGAAGCGAGAACGCCGCCACCTTTCCGGAAAACCGGCAAGGCGGCGGCGTTGCTCATCGGGCGGACGTCCTTACTGACCGAAGGTGCGCTGCCACCATCCACGGCGCGGTGCGCTCTCGTCGTCGTTCGTCTCTTCGCCATCAGCCGTCGAGACCGCGCTCTCACCCGCTGTTGCGCCAGCTTCCGGTGCCACGGCTCCTGCGATCGCGGGAGCCTCCGCCGCGTCCTGGGCAATGGCCTCAACCTTCTTGCGCCGAGTGCGCTTGGGCTTGGCGGGTGCCTCGGCTTCCGGTTCCACGCTTACGACCGGTTCGGCAGGGGCTTCGGGAGCAGCTTCTGCCTTCTTGCGCCGAGTGCGCTTGGGCTTGGCGGGTGCTTCCTCGGCTGCCGCTTCGACCGGAGCCTCGGGGGTCTCCACGGGCGCTTCTACGGCTTCCTTTGCCTTGCGAGCACGGGGGCGACGACGCGTCTTTGGCGCCTCTTCCTCCACAGGCGCTTCGGGCGCTGCTTCTGCTACCGTCTCGGCGACAGGCTCGACAGCGGCGGGCTCGGAAGCTTCTACGGCTTCGCCGACAGCGTCATCAGCAACCGCTTCGCCCTCGCGACGACGGCGTCCGCCACGGCGACCGCGACGGCCACGACGGCGACTGGCCTCTTCGCCTTCGCCATGGGCCTCGACAGGCTGTCCTTCCGTTTCTTCGTCAGCCGATTCGGCTTCTTCGCCAGTTTCGTCGTCGGCACCAGCGGCAGCTTCCGCTTCACCTTCGGCGTGATGCTCATC
>CAMPIM010000189.1 GCA_946886365.1 uncultured Novosphingobium sp. | reverse complement strand
GGCTGGGCAAAGTTGGATGGTCTGCTGGCCTGAGCGGCTTCTTCGATTTTCCGATCGAAGGGCGCCTGGCCGTCCTCGGATTTGCCCATGGCACTTTGAAACGAAGTGTTAAAGGCTGGGGTAATCCCCCTTCTCGGCTCCGCAGCGCGTATCCTGCTCATCGGCCAATTGGCGACGAGCAGTGGGGTTGGCGTGGCCGGAATCGGTACGGTCTTTTGCGGAGAAGGCGCGGTCAGGCGGGCGGCTGCAACCGGGATCGGTCGTGGCGGCAAGGGCGCGACGGTACCTCCAAACATGGCGCTCGCGACCCGAATGATCACCCAGCCGGTCATAAGCACAAGGAAAAAGCGGACAGGCCGTCCGCTGGCGCTGTTGGTCATGTTGATCTTTAAAGCTGGGGGAAGCGATGCTGTGTCTTGTCCCAGACCAGCGGCTTTCCGAACAGGGAGTGAAGGTAGAGGAAGACCGCGCGGCGGGCCGCAAGCATCGCAATCAGATTGGCGAGAATGGAACGGGGGATCGCGCCGATCCCATAAATCCATCCGTAGCTGCGGCCGACAAAAATGGCCCGCATCGCGGCGCGCCAGGTCATGAAGGCAAAGTTCAGCCAGAGCAGCAGTTCGACGAACGGGGATGGCTGGTGAGCGGCTTCGAGGCCGAACCAGCTTGCCATGAGTAGCAGGCCCCAAAGCAGAAAGGCGACGTAAGCAGCGAAGAGAACGAAGGCGGCAATGGCCGCGCGCCGGTCACGGATGCGCATCCACCATTCGGTGGGGCCGCCCTGCCATCCCATGCGGTCCCAACCAGCAAGCGAGATTCCGACCATCCAGCGTGCTTTCTGGCGGACGGCGCCGTCCAGGCTGTCCGGAAAATATTCACGCGTAGCGACAAGCTCGCCTGCGGCATCGCGCATCCGCACGAAAACGCCACGCCCGCCCATATTCTTGATCCGGAGACCAACTTCATAATCTTCCGTGAGGGAAGCGGGGTCGAACGGACCCCCGTTCGCCGGATTGACGAGCCGTTCGAGTGTCAGTCGTTCGAATGCGCAGGCAACTCCGGCGGACGGAACCGACGCACCCACAGCTTCGCGGATCGTCAAATATTTCCCATGGCTCTCGGCAAATTCGTCGCAATAATGATTGGCGATGGAGCGTGCCCACCAGCCGCCTTCTCCGGTGAGTGGAAGAACCGGCAACTGAACCAGTTGGAAGCGATCGATCATCACATCGAATAGCCGGACTTCGTCGGCGTGGACGACATCTTCCGCGTCATGCAAAACCACCGCCTTGAACATTCTGCCGGTGCGCGCCTCCTCTTCCTGCATCGCGCGCCAGAGGAGGTTAAGACAGTCCGCCTTGGTCGTGGGACCCGGCCGGTCATTGATACAGACGACGAGACGGTCGTCCTGATCCGCGATCGGGTTGACGGCCGCCAAAGTGGCAAGGTCATTGGGATAGACGCCGACGAAAATGCGATAGTTGCCGACGGACCATTGGTTGAGTGCATTGCGCAACATCGGGCCGATCACATCGGCTTCACCCCAGGCGGGAACGAAGACGCCTATCTTGCCGGGCTTTGAAGAGGCGGGCAGCGTCGCCGTCGTCATGCGCCTATGGCGAGAATAGACCGCGATGTTTCGCCACCAGCGGCGGCCCAGGAACATGACATCCACGAGAAAATCGTCGATCCCCCCAATGGCCAGTCCCACCACGGCGAACAACAAAATCTCATGATAAATGATCGCCAGAACCGCCGTCAGCGATTGCGCCATGTTGAAATGCCCCTTGCAAGCCGAGGCGCATTGGCAAATTACTTTGGGATTTCATAGCCCTCGCGCATATTTTTTGCACAGGGCGAAAAGCTTTGATTATTTCACTGAAGGCTCCGACCGGGCGCGATTTCCGTCAAGTTGCTCCAGTAGCGCGTTGGATGGAATGGCCTCATTGATGCGGCAGTGCTAACGTCTCCACTGCCGGAAAGACGACTCGTCTAAAGAGTCGCGGCACCCCAACCAGTCTCATCAGCGATAGGTAGGAGGGCGTGAATGACCGGAGAGATGGATGTCAATTACCTACTGCACAGGCAGCAGGTGTCGTTGATACGAGCGCAGATGAGCCATTCCAAAAAAGGGCGTGCTGCTTATGAGGGGTTGGCTCGTGGATATGGTGATCAGATCGATGCATATCGTGAGGAAAATGTGCGGTTAGTGAATTCCGCACACTGATGGTGGGCATCCGTTACCGCCGCTGGATCAACCGCTCTATTGACCGGTGGTGACTTTCCTCGCTGTCATATTCCCTTTCCAGCATAGCTTTCAGACGTTCAAGATCGGTTTCGGTCAGATGTTCGATGCCGATGAATTCGTTTCGGGCATCGGTGACGGCGCGGATGAGTTCGTCAAGCTTTGCCTGGATCGCGGACCCGTCGCGATTCTGAGCGTTCTGGATCAGGAAGACCATGAGAAAGGTCACGATCGTCGTGCCCGTGTTGATGATGAGCTGCCAGGTGTCGGAATAATGGAAGATCGGCCCGGTCAATATCCAGCCGATGATCGTGGCCGACGCCAATATGAACGCCAGGGGCTGCCCGGACCAGCTGGCGACGCGATGCGCGAAGGCTCCGAAAATTTTGTCCATGTCTTGTCCCCGTGGCGTCCCATTTACCCTGTGTTCAGGCTCTGATTGCCATGAAGCGCGCATGACGACCATATCCATTCGCGCCTTTGCGCTCGCTTTACCTGCCGCTGCTATGCTGCTGTCTTCCTGCGCGACGGTGTCGCCCGAATGGAAAGTGCGGGCGGGGCTGATTGAAGCGGGGCTTTCGCCGCGAATGGCCCGGTGCATGGCGGAGCGGATGGTCGATCGGTTGAGCCTGATGCAGCTGCGGCGGTTGCAGTCGCTGGCGTCGCTCCGCAAGTCGCACATGGGGGAGATGACGGTGGATCGATTCCTCTACAAGGTGCGGGCGCTGGAGGATCCGGAGATATTCATGGTGACGAGCAAGGCGGCGATCGTCTGCGCGATTGAATGAAGGAAGTGGTGAATTGAACGCGATTCAGGGAAGTGATTTTGCAATTTTGCAAAGTTGGTTTGCGAAATGAGTCTGGCGTAGCTTCGGCGCCTGTGCTTTAGCCCCTCCAACAGCTTTTCAGGCGAAAGGACGGGCCAGGCCCATGAACATTCACGAATATCAG
>CAMPIM010000188.1 GCA_946886365.1 uncultured Novosphingobium sp. | reverse complement strand
GTAATCCGGGTCTTCATTCCACCATTCCCCTTTGATCAGGCCGCTTCCGCCTCGCCTTTATCCTGCGTCCCCAACCGCCGGCACTTGTATGTGGCAGATAGCCCAGCGCTTCTGCTTAATTTTCGAAGGTAAGAGCAAGGATGAGAATCTTCACGACGCCAAGGCTCTACCGCCCTGTGTCCGGCTCATCCAAGCAAAGTTGATAGCCGCGCCGAAAGATAGAGCCATGAGCAGCAACATAGCCACATGATAGTTGTTCGTCGTATCGCGAAGCCATCCTGCGGCCGGAGCGCCGAATGTGAAGGGCAGGGTGAATGCGCCCAGAAATCCTATAGTGCGCGGAAATGCCGCTACCCCGAATATCTGGGCGACAAGAACCGCAACCAACGGGAAAATGGCCGCTCCCGATATGCCCATGATGATCATCGCCAGCGCCAATGCTGGAAACCAGCCACTTGCTGAAATTAGGATCCAACTGACGGTCAATCCTGCACCGGCAGCACTCAATGTGCGCGCGGGGCCAAATTTATCACAAGCCAGTCCTGCCAGGATGGACCCGAATATGCTCGCAAAGCCCTTGATGGACAGGAGCAGCGCTCCCCAGCGGGCCGCGACCCCATATTCGGTTGCGATGGCAACGATATGGGCAGACCCGGTGATGGTACTCGCCTGAAGGACACCCTCGCCGATCAACACCCCCCAGAACAGCGGATGCGAGAGGATGGAAGGTCGTGAGCCCGCAGCCACTGTGGCGCTTTCGGGGCAATCGCTCTGCGGTGGCTCCGAAATGCCCAGCAGTACGGGCAGGAGCAAAATGTGCAGTACCGCTAGGGTCACGAAGAATGCCGGCAGACCAAATCTTTGTATGACTGCAAGGCCGAGCAGGGGAATGACAGTGACGAATAGCGGAATATACGCAATCCCGACCGCCCTTCCTCGCGCCTGTGGATGCCAATTCCCGGCCAATATACTAGGCGGCAAGCCTCCGAGCAGAGAAGCGCCAGGGCCAATCGCGAGCGTGCATACGATAAGTGTAGCCTCAATCGATTGCACCAAGGCAAGCAGAAAATAGCCTGTTATCGAAAGCACAGCACCGGTCATCATGGTGTTGCGCAGGCCGATCCGGGAAATCATTCCCGCGACGATCAGGCCCAGCCCGCTCATCGCCAGCACCGTGAGGGCAAGGACCATCGCGGCCATGCTCCGCGTCGTGTCGAAACGGGCCTGAATCGCCAATATGCTGACCGCAAAGCCGCCAAACGCGCACCCTGTGGCTGTGTTCTGCGCGAGAAATGCCCGGACGAGCATCATGCGCGCTGTCCGCCTGTTCGGGTCAGCGGCGGCGCGCCG
This sequence comes from uncultured Novosphingobium sp., assembly GCA_946886365.1. The sequence goes on along the minus strand of CAMPIM010000188.1, from coordinate 1,860 downwards.
TTGCGCAAGGCTGCTCATATTATGGCGATCCCAAAAAAAGTGGAGAAGGCGAGCGTAGCCGTCACGTCAACTGTGACGAGCGGCTACCTTTGCTCACAATAGCTGCCTCATTTTTCCCGTAACGATGCGTTATCGATGACGAATCGGTAACGCACGTCGCCCTTTTCCATGCGCTCATAGGCGGCATTGATGTCCTGAATGTCGATCAGTTCGATGTCGCTCGCGATGCCATGCTCTGCGCAGAAATCGAGCATCTCCTGCGTCTCGGCGATCCCGCCGACATTGGAGCTGGCGACCGACTTGCGGCCCATCATCAGCGACACATTGTGCAACGGCGGATCGATCGGGCCGAGCAGTCCCAGCAGGATGAGTGTCCCGTTCCACGCAAGTGTCGCGACATAGGGCTTCACGTCATGCGCGTTGGGAACAGTGTCGAGGATGAAGTCAAAGCTGTTGGCCGCCGCCGCCATCTGCGCCTCGTCAGTTGACAGCACGACATGGTCCGCGCCTAGGCGGCGCGCTTCTTCCTCCTTGTCGGGGCTGCGAGTGAACAGCGTCACTTCCGCGCCCATCGCCTTGGCGAACTTCAGGCCCATATGACCCAGGCCGCCAAGGCCGATCACCGCCACCTTGTGTTCCGCGCCGACCTTCCAGTGACGCAACGGCGAATAAGTGGTGATGCCTGCGCACAGCAGTGGCGCGGCCGCCTTCGGGTCCAGGCCGTCGGGGATGCGTACCGTGAATTTTTCCGACACGACGATATTTTCGGAATAGCCGCCTTGCGATGGCATGCCGTCATGCCGATCCGCGAACCCATAGGTGGGCGTGGCATATTCCACGCAATAGGGTTCTTCGCCCGCGTTGCATGGCTTGCACTTCTGGCAGGAGTCCACATAGCAGCCCACCCCAACCATGTCGCCGGGCTGGAATTTGCTGACGCTGCTCCCGACAGCCGCCACCCGGCCAACGATCTCGTGGCCAGGAACAGTCGGATAGGTGACATACCCTCCGTGATTGCGGACGTGATGCAGGTCAGAATGGCACACGCCGCAATAGAGGATATCGATCGCCACGTCGTCGGCACGAAGATCCCGGCGGGCGAAGGAGAAGGGCTCCAGATCGGTATCGGAGGCCAGCGCGGCATAGCCTTTGGTCAATTTGGTCATGACTGTGTCTATTGTCCTTAGATGAGGCCGAGACCGGAGAGGTCAGCCAGATATTTGCCGATCAGTTCGCGCGACAGATGCGGGACATCCTTGGCAGCGCCCACTTCATGCCGGATCACATCCGCGCGGAAGCGGGCGGAAGGAACGCTGGTCCCGAATTCTCCCGGCATCTGATATTGCAGCTGGTGCAGCAGCGGCAGCGACGAATGTTGCCGCCGATCCTCGGGCAGCGCACGCATGGCGGTGCCGAAACGTTCGAGCCAGTCGGCGTAATCCTCGATCCGTTGGACCGGATATCCGGCGGCGTCGATCCAGTCGACGAAGCTGTCCAGCGAAATGCCGTCATCATGGGAATTGATGACATGGTAGGTACGATAGCCGCTCGTCGCCTTGGCCCCCAGGACGGCGATGGCCTCTGCCGTGAAGTCCACCGGCAGCCCGGGATAATGGGGCTTGGCCGTGCCGCTGTAGAATGACTGCGGCGCCAGCCCCGTAACCACGATGCTGAGCAGCAAGCGGGTGAACATGTCGGGGACGTTGAGTTGCCCTTCATAACGGCTGTGCGCCAGGATCATGTCTGAGCGGAAGGTCGCAACCGGCAGGCCGAAGCGATCATGCGCATCCCGCAACAGAACCTCAGCCGCCCATTTGCTGTTGGCATAGCCATCGGCATAGCCCTCGCTCGACAGCGGCC
>CAMPIM010000187.1 GCA_946886365.1 uncultured Novosphingobium sp. | reverse complement strand
CGACGGGGCCGGGCGGGGTGAGCGCGGGGGCCGAGATTCGCAATCTCGACCTGCGAGGACGTAGCGGCCAGAGTCCGATGCGGCTGTCGGCGGAGCGGGCAAGGGTCGCCATCGGTCAGGAGGGCTTTTCGCTATCTCGGGCGGAACTGGCGATCGGGCCTGAAGCATCTCCGGTACGGCTGGTCGCGCAAACGCTGACCGGCAGGGCTACGGCGCAGGGTTTGACGGGAAGGCTGGCAGGGACCAACGCGCGAATCGGTTCCGTTCCGCTGATCGTGGAGGATGGCGCGGGCGAATGGAGCTTCGCCCAAGGAGTGTTGAAGCTCGCCGCGTCGGTGATGGTGCGCGATGCCCAGACGCCGGGACGGTTCGAGCCGTTGAAGGTGCCGGACTTCGCTCTCAGCTTGCGGGAGGGCCGAATCCTGGCGACAGGAACGTTGCGGGCGCCGCGCAACGATGCCTTGGTGGCGCGTGCGGACATCGCGCATGATCTGGGCTCCGGCCGGGGCAAGGCCGACCTGACCGTGCCGGGGTTGGTGTTCGGTCCCAATTTGCAGCCAGAGGACGTGACCCGCCTGGCGCTGGGAGTTGTCGCCAACGTCAATGCGACGGTAACGGGCGAGGGACATATCCGATGGAACGGCACGGATGTGACCAGCGATGGCGTGTTCCGCACCGATAACGCCAAGTTGGCGGCGGCGTTCGGTCCCGTCGAGGGAATGACCGGCGAATTGCGCTTTACCGACCTGCTGGGGCTGGTGAGTGCGCCGGGGCAGGAAATGCGGATCAGGATGGTCAATCCTGGCGTCGAAGTGCGCGATGGCCTTGTCCGCTACAGGCTGGAACCTGGGCAGAAGGTCCGCATCGAGGGCGGCGGCTGGCCCTTTTCCGGAGGGCAACTGGTTCTGTTGCCCACGACGATGGACTTCAGCGCGGATGTGGACCGCTATCTGACGTTCCGCGTCATCGGGATTGATGCGGGCGCCTTCATCCAGACGATGGAGCTTGAAAATATATCGGCCACAGGCACGTTCGACGGGATCATGCCGCTGATCTTCAATGCCCAGGGCGGGCGCGTCGCGGGGGGCGTGCTGACCGCAAGGCAGCAGGGGATGCCGCCGCTCATCATGCCCGAAGGGGTGCTGCCCACGGTGCCGTGCGATCCCAACCGCCAGTCGGGGACGCTGTCCTATGTCGGGCCGGTTTCGAACGAGCAATTGGGCGTGATGGGCAAGCTGGCCTTCGACGCGCTCAAGAATATGCAATATAAATGCCTCACCATCCTGATGGACGGCGCGCTGGATGGAGAGATGGTGACCAATGTCGTGTTCAACGGCGTCAACCGGAGGAAGCTTGGCGATGTTCCGGCGGGTATGGCGCGCAACCTGACCGGATTGCCCTTCATCTTCAATGTGCGCATCTCAGCGCCATTTCGCGGCCTGCTGGGCACGGCAAAATCCTTCATCGATCCCACTATGCTTATCCAGAACAGCATAGGGGATCAGATGCAGGAGAAGATTCGCCAAGGGATTGCAGTTAACCCTGCGGAAAGCGACACTGTGAGAAACAGGGAACAGAAATGAAGACACAAGCTATCTTTGCGGCGGGTTTCGCCGGTTTGGCCCTGACGGGCTGCATCCAGGTGAAGGCACCGGACAAGCCGATCGAAATCAACCTGAATGTAAAGGTGCAGCAGGAGGTCGTCGTACGCCTTCAGCGCGATGCACAGGATCTTATCCAGAATAACCCGGAGTTGTTCCCGCAATGACACGCAAGCTTTTGATGATCGTCGCAGGTGCCGCCGTCGTGCTGGCCACGGGCCTTGTCGCGAGCGCGCCCGCTCGCGCGCAGTCGGGCGCGGTTGCCGCTGCAATGGCGGAGGGCGCCGTGGGCGAGCAGGCGGACGGCTATCTGGGCATCGCTGGATCGGTGAGCGCGGCGGTGCGATCGGAAGTCGAATCGATCAACATCAAGCGGCGCGCGGCCTACACCGACCTTGCCAGCAAGCGAGGCGTCACGGTTCAGGATATGGCGGCAGCTACGGGTTGCCAGACATTGAGCAACCGCGTGAAGCAGGGCCAGGTTTATCGCGTGGGCGCGGGACCCTGGCAAACCAAGGGTGCCGGGCCGATTGCTCTGCCGAGCTATTGCGCGACCGCCGGGTAATTACGCGACTGCGGGGAGTTTTGCCGCCGCCCCCGGCGGAAGCACAATTCTCCTGTCCAACTACGGTTGACTATCCCGAAAGCCCTTTCTAAACGGGCCGCGCCTTGACGGGTGCAACCGCACGCGCCATGCCGCCTGACGTTGGCTTATCTGCCTGAACGAAAAGGAACGGCCATGACGCAGGATGTGCCCGGGCAAGACCCGGCAGATGAGGACGAGCGTATCACTTCCCTTGAGGAGCGGATCGCGAAGGCCGAACGAGCCGAAAAGGTCAGACAGGGGACCACTAAGCAACAGGGCGATGATGGATCGCGCCTGGGCAACAGGGTTCTCGCAGAACTGATCGGCGGTCTTGCCGGTGGTGCCGTGGTTGGTGGGACTTTGGACTACTTTCTGCGAACATCCCCTTGGCTCCTGCTGGCGTTCCTCGGTCTTGGGATCGTGGTTGCTTTCAGGAACATCATCAGATTGACGACGACGAAGCGTCCCGGCGAATAGGGGCGCTTTTATCTTAGTCCGAATACCAGACGTTACAGGGGTCAACGTGGCAGAATCCGGCAAAATCGATCCGATGCACCAGTTTGCGATCGAACCGCTGTTCGGTACGGATCACTTGTCGCTTGGCGGCTTCAACATCGCTTTCACCAACAGCGCGCTCTACATGGTGGCTGCTGCTGTGGTGCTGTGGATCTTCGTGATCGGTGGCATGAAGCGTGAACTGGTGCCCGGCCGCTGGCAGATGGCGGTCGAATATATGACCGGCTTCATCAAAAGCCTGCTGATCGCCAATGTGGGTGAGGGCGGCAAGAAGTATATTCCTTATGTCTTCTCGCTGTTCATGTTCATCTTGTTGGCGAACCTGCTCGGCCTGCTGCCGCTTGGCTTGATCGGTCTGCATCCCTTCACCTTTACCAGCCACTTCACGGCTACCGGCGTTCTCGCGATTCTGAGCTTCTCGATCGTGCTGATCGTCGGCTTCTGGAAGCATGGCCTGCACTTCTTCTCGCTGTTCGTGCCGCATGGTACGCCGCTGCCCATTATCCCGGTGATCTTCCCGATCGAGCTGGTGTCCTTCC
>CAMPIM010000186.1 GCA_946886365.1 uncultured Novosphingobium sp. | reverse complement strand
CCCCACAATCAAAATTCCATTGGTCGGCACCACCAGCATTTGCCAATCTGGCGCCCGCGAATTCCAACCACGTCTTCACGAGGGAAGAGTCACATGGCCACAGACATCACCTTCTACACCAACCCCATGTCGCGCGGGCAGATCGCACGCTGGATGCTGGAAGAAGTTGGCCAGCCCTATGACATGATCATCCTGGACTATGGCACCACCATGAAGGCGGCCGATTATCTCGCCATCAATCCGATGGGCAAGGTTCCCGCCATCGTCCATCAGGGGAAGGTCGTGACCGAAGCCGCCGCGATCTGCGCGTATCTGGCCGACGCTTTCCCCGCCGCAGCCCTCGCGCCTCCGTCAGAGCAGCGGGCAGATTATTATCGCTGGCTGTTCTTCGCGGCAGGCCCGGTGGAGGCCGCCGTTTCCAACAAGGCGATGGGCCTCTCCGTTCCTGAAGACCGCGAACGCTCCATGGGTTACGGCAACTATGATCAGACACTCGCAACGCTGGAACAGGCCGTGTCGGGCGATCAATGGATCTGCGGCGACCAGTTCACCGCGGCCGATGTCTATGTCGGCTCCCAGATCGACTGGGGATTGAGCTTCGGCACGATGGACAGCCGCCCAGCCTTCGAAACCTACGCCGCCCGCCTCCGTGAGCGCCCCGCCTACAGGCGGCAGAAGGAACTCGACGGCGCCCTCATCGCGCAGATGCAGAAGCCGGCATAAGAAAAAAGGCCCGGTGGCGCATGCCATCGGGCCTTTTTCATGTTCGGCACCGCCGCCGGAAGATCAGCGGCGATCACCCATGAAACGCAGCAGGAACAGGAACATGTTGATGAAGTCGAGATAGAGGTTCAGCGCCCCCATCACCACCGACTTGCCCATCATGTCCGTGCCAGCGACATGCGCATAGATGCTCTTGATCTTCTGCGTGTCATAAGCGGTCAGGCCCGCGAACAGCAGCACGCCGATAAAGCTGACCACCATGTCCATCGCGCTCGACCGCAAGAACAGGTTGATGAGCGACGCGACCAGCAGGCCGACCACGCCCATGATCAAGAAGGTGCCAAAGCCCGAAAGATCCTTCTTCGTCGTGTAACCCCACAGGCTAAGGCCCGCGAAAGCCGCTGCCGTCGCGAAGAAGGTCTGCGCCACCGACGTGCCGGTATAAACCAGCAGGACCGAGGAAAGCGACAGCCCCATCATTGCGGCATAGGCCCAGAACATGGCCTGCATCGCGACCGTCGACAGACGGTTCATGCCAAAGCTCATGATCATCACGAATGCCAGCGGTGCGAGCATGATGACATATTTGAGAATGCCTGGGCCAGCCAGGATCTGATAAGCCAGCCCGCTCGACGCAAACAGCATGGCAACGACGCCCGTCAGCAGCACGCCGCTCGCCATATAATTGTAAACCGACAGCATATAGCTGCGCAGGCCAGCGTCGAAAGCCTCGCCGCGCGCAACCGTCGTCCCGCCGAAACCGGCAATGTTCGAGCGGGGGTCAGACCAATTGGCCATGAGATAATCTCCTTCACCGGCGCACTCCGCCGACATTGCTATTATCGCCATATCTGGCCGCTAATTCAAGGGAAGAGCGACTGGAACGCTCTAACGACATAGGATGGTTTCCTGGCTCCTCTTCCAGCGCACCAACTCCACCCTTCCTCCGCTTCCGCTGACACAATTCCCCAGGCTCGCTATAATGGCCTCATGCACCGCCTCTTCGTCGCCATTCGCCCGCCTGAGCCAATCCGGGCGCGCTTATTGTCATTGATGAGCGGCATCGCTGGCGCGCGATGGCAGAGCGAGGATCAACTGCATCTGACCTTACGCTTTGTAGGAAACGCCGACCGGCACCAGGCCAACGACCTGGCCGAGGCGCTGGCAGCCGTGCGCTTCGCTCCTTTCGCGATCTCCTTGTCCGGCCTCGGACAGTTTGAGCGCAAAGGGCGAACCGACACCTTGTGGGCAGCCATTCAACCTCGCGATGCGCTCGACCAGCTTCATCGGAAGATCGACCGCTCCTGTGTTGCGGCGGGCTTTCCGGCTGAGCAACGCGCCTATCTCCCCCACATCACTCTCGCCCGCTTCGGCCGTAACGGGGGCAGCACGAACGGGTTCCTAACCTATCACGCCGGACTTTCCAGTCCTCCATTTCTGGTGGACGAATTTGCCCTTTTCGAAAGCCACCTCACGCAGAATGGAGCGCATTATGAGATGGCGGCGGTATATCCTGCCGACCCGTCCGCTCTCTAAAATACGTGCCCGCCGAGCGTCTTCAGTCGGCGGACAATATACCACAGGCAATGCGCCCGCCTGCGTTACCCGCAGGATCGGTCTTATTGTCATCCGCCTGAGCATGGATCACGATGGCGGCGCCATCTGCGTCCAGGACCGCATTGGTCCCACTGTGCAAGGTCGCGCCGGGGACCACGAACTCCATTCGCCCAGTCCCATCCGGTCCAGCGGTCAGGTTTGGCATGTCTCCCATATGCATGCCCGCCGGGTTATCCCGGCCATGTTGGCGCGCGGTTGGATTCCAATGGCCGCCCGCGCTGGTGAAGTCGGGCGGCGTGCATGTTCCGGTCATGTGGATATGGACCGCATGAATACCAGGCGTGAGCCCGCTTGCCCGCACATCGACATGCAGGCCGTCCGTCGCTTCCGTCACCTTCGCTTCGCCCCGAGCCGACCCGTCTGCGGCCAACAGGACAGCGCGGGCATTTGGCATCCCGGCCGACCCGGAATTCACAGCGCCACCGTCCCCGCTCGCGCAGGCAGTCAGGCAAAGAGTCAGGGGTGCAAAGACGATTAGCGCGTTTTTCATGATCAAATGCACTCCCGGTGAAGCAATAGCTGGCGAACGCAGCAAGACGCCATTTGTTGCGCATATAGTCCAGAATGCCAAGCGATCTCCCCAACGCTGACGGCCAGACGGTGGCAATGAAACCACTCGCTCGCCGATGTGCCTGATCACCGCAAAAGAAAAGGGGCCGGTCTTTCGACCAGCCCCTCAACCTTGTTCCATCCGCGAAGATGGAAATCTTGCTTACTGACCCGAACCCGGACCGTAAGTGATTTCCACGCGACGGTTCTGCAGTTCGCGAACACCGTCGGCGGTTTCGACGCGGGGGTTCGATTCACCGAACGCCTGGGTCGTGATCACGCCGTCAGGGATACCCTTCGACGAGATGTAGGCCTTGACCGCGTCAGCACGGCGCTGCGACAGGCCGACGTTGTACGATGCCGAACCCGAACGATCCGCATAACCTGCCAGCATGACCTGGGCGCTGCCGCAGTTGCTGTAGGCCGAAACCGCGTTGTCCA
>CAMPIM010000185.1 GCA_946886365.1 uncultured Novosphingobium sp. | reverse complement strand
CTTTGAAAATAGCATTGGCCAGGAGCAGCGCATGGCTGATAGTTCAATCGCACCAGCCTGAGCGGCGCTAGCTGATTGCATATGAGCGCCATAAGCTGACGGATCGCCCCATTACTCGCTCGCGTGTGGCGGGACCAAATCCTGATAAGCCCATGACACTTCCCCCCCGGACCACAACGGCGCGGGGGGAGACGCGCGCGGGGAGACGACCCCACCTTGCCGTTCTGTCGCCAATTCTCGATGCGCAACTCCGGATAGTCGGCTATTCGAACGGTCACGTCAAAGATGGCCGGCTTTTGAATGTCGCATTCGGAGAAGCGGAGGCAGGAAAGCGGCCGCTCGCTGAAATGAATTCCACTGACTGCTGCCGCCCAACTCAAGCCGTTCAGCGGCCCGGCCAGTAAACAGCCGTTTGTGTCCAGCGAGAGCCTCATGGGATTTAACGCCTTCCAGACCAGCAAGCGTTCTTCAAAGGGCCAATCTGGCCGCTAGAAAATGACCATGGAGCCCGCCGGGTTCTGACGCTTCCTGCCGAAGATCACCGGAACTGCCTAATTTAGGAGCGGCAAGGCGACTGCATCCGCCATCACCTTGTAACCGGCGGCATTGGGGTGAAGGTGATCACCGGAATCCAGATCCTGGCGGAGGTAGGAGGGCCTTTGCGGATCGCGGGTGGCGGCATCAAAGTCGATCACGGCGTCCGGTTCGTTCGAACTACGCATCCACTGATTTGCAGCTTGGCGGATCGCTTCTTTCTCTGGCGTATAATAGTCGGCCCCGGCAAAGGGCATGATGGTGCCCATAATGACTTTGACCCCCTTCACATGTGCCCGGGCGATGATCTGGCGATAGCCTGCAATAAGATCTGCGACATCCAGTGGTGGATTTTCGCCGTACATTGTTCGTCCGGACAGGCCGATGTCATTGATGCCTTCGAACAATATGATGTGCGTCACACCTTTTATATTTAGAGCATCCCGATCGAGGCGAGAGAGCGCAGATCTACCGAATCCTGCAGCCAGCACCCTGTTGCCGCCCAATCCGGCGTTCAGGATAACGGGCGCGGCACCTGACTTGCTGTAGTCCAGACGGCGCGCCAGCTCTTCGGGCCAACCCCGCGTAGCTCCCGGCGTGCTACGATTTCCATCCGTGATAGAATCCCCCAGCGCAACGATGACGCGATGAGAATGGCTGGACAGCACCATCGCTCCGCTAACAAGGGGCCGCCCAGAAACAAACTGAGGATTTTCCAGACTTTCGTTGCCGGTCTGGTCTCCCGGTGCGACACTCATCAGGGTTGAACCGAATGGTTTGAGTTGAAGCGGCTCCGCGAGCATCGTGCTAACCACCAGAGCCGTACCCTCGGAAACCGGCAGATCAACGGGGTCACTCAGCAGCGGCGCCCCTACAGGAACCATCGCGCTACGCCGTCCGCCAAAGGTCAGCGGACGCATGGAGCCTTGAACCATGTCGAATCCATCGCCGGCACGTCCCACCGTCGCGGCCGTGAGCGACAGAGGAGATGTGCCCTCTTCATTGGAAATCCTGATGCGAACCTGATTGCCGCCCGCGACGACGGCGAAACGGACCCGGATCGTGCCACTGACCGGCGGACGCTCCGTCAGAAATGATTTGGCAGATTCCGGCAGCTCGATGTGCGGCGGCAATTTCAGATCATAATCGGCGGGGCTGGATTGAAAAGCATCAACCCATGCCCCTTGCCTGGCAAAAGCAGTAGAGGCGAACGATAAGGCAAGCAACGACAGCGCAAATGCGCGTTTGGTTTCAAAACCGCCCATCAGATACTCTCCAAAATACAACGGGATGATGTCACGCTGTGTAATTAAAAAATGGAACCAGCCATACAGGATGGCTGCTCCCGAGAGGAGATGATCATAGAAATAGAGCCGGCGCGGTGAGCGCGGGCGGCAATGCCGACAATTAACGTTGCGCGGGTTCCTACTGACATGACCTCTCTCCGCTTTACAATAGCACCGCTTCTTGGAGCTATCTTAATGGAGCCACCTAGCTCTCAGGGTCCGCCTATGGCCGAGAAATGCGATCCAAGACGTGTGTCGGCGAAGATCGAGCTTCGGGCGGGCCCCGATGACAGGGTAAGTGACTGGCTGGCGGGGTGAAAGCTGCAAAGACCGTTGTTAGCTATGCGCATCCCGCATATCTAAGGTGGCTGCCCTCTAGCAATTCACGACAGCGACCCGCCAGTGCTGAACATCTAGACTGGAAAAGGGGACCGGCAGGAGCCAGGAATGGCGCGCAGCGGCCATCCGCGCTGTCGCAACCAGGACCACTATTCAACCCTGCGCTATTTCATCTTCACTGCTTGCGGTCCATTCAGCGATGCTGGCCTCCTGACCGATCAGTGCAAGGCCGTGGGCGATGGAGGTCAACTCATTGCCACGCGCAATGTGGCTGGCGGCGAAGGGTTCCTCAAACAAGCGGCGGACGGCGGCGATCAATGAGGAGCCGCCGGTCAGGAAGACATGGTCTATCGCACCCGTGCCGATGTCGCGCGTCCATCAGCGCGCATCTCGTATCCCGCCGAACCAGCCGGAAGCTAAGTCCCCATAGGATAACCTGCTGGAATCGCGGGTTCCTGCATGGAAGGCTTTCGTACGCAAGCGCCCGAAACCCTTCACCTTTGTCGCCGTTCAGGGACCAATTTTCGAGCCTCAGGTGCAGATCTTCCGATTTCCGGCCGCTCTCGACCTGAGCGGGGCACTCAAATCCGATGACACGACGTCCGACCCTGATTTAGGCTGCCGATCATTGTTGCTTCGTTGCGATGGTTCAGCCGCCAGGGAAGCGTCGGTCAGCGCCGACCTTGGAGGCATTCACTGCCTGGAAGGTCCCAGCGGGTCTTATCGACGATATAGACGAGCCGGAAGGTGCCTCGGTTCGATTGCGCATTGCGCAGAGGGACGTCGCCAAGCGCGATCCCCCAAATGCGGTCGAGCCGAACGCGGGTGCTGAAGAATAAAAAGAGGGCCGACCTTAGGTCGGCCCTTCAGGAGTTTCTTCTAGAGCGGTTTTCGATCAGTCTGGATCATAGCCGCACGAGCTGAAGTAGTTGGCACATTCGGCGGGCTGGAAGATGTCCACGAGCCTGCCGATGAGGCCCCACAGGCCGCTGACGGTGCGCTCACCTGCTTTTCGGAGCATGGCCTTGAGGCGAGAGAAGGCCTTCTCGATCGGGTTGAAGTCGGGGCTGTAGGGCGGCAGGAAGCGCAGCGCTGCCCCTGCCGCCTCGATCCGGTCGCGGACAGCGGGGCGCTTGCCCAAGCGGAGATCACCACCCCCTCTCGCCGCAGCAGGATGTGCAGCCGACGA
>CAMPIM010000184.1 GCA_946886365.1 uncultured Novosphingobium sp. | reverse complement strand
CGGCACTGTGATCGACGATGCGCAGGGGCAGGACGACCGGCTGCTGTTCAACGCCTGGAATGATGCGCAGACGAGCGCCAAGCCGCTATTGCTGATCGGGGACAGCGCGCCGACGTTGTGGGACGTGGCTCTGCCGGACCTCCGGTCGCGCCTGGCCGCCGCGCCGCATGTCGCGATCGAGCAGCCTGACGAGCCGCTTGCCCGTGCGCTTGTCGAACGGGCGCTTGGCCGGGCCGGTTCGCGTTATGGGCAGGATTTGCCGGACTGGCTGCTGCGCCGGATCGAGCGCAGCTATGCCGCGATTAGTGAGGCTGTTCGCCTGCTTAATGAGGCGGCATTGTCATCGGGACGTAAGATTTCTGTCGCTATGGCCAAAGAGAGCCTGCAAGCGGCGGGTTTCTTGCCTATAGTGGCGGACGATCCGCACCCCTCATCATAGTGAGAGAGACGTGGCCGAAGCTGATCCGTCCGCCAGCCTGACACTGCCTACCGACCGCTATTTCAACCGGGAGCTGTCCTGGCTGGCGTTCAACCAGCGCGTGCTGGAAGAGGCGATGAACCGGGCGCATCCGCTGCTGGAGCGGCTGCGTTTCCTGTCGATTTCCGGCGCGAACCTGGATGAGTTTTTCAGCGTGCGCGTCGCGGGGCTGAAGGGCCAGCAGTTGCAGGATGTCGACATGCGGTCGGCCGATGGGTTGACGCCTGCGCAGCAGTTGGCCGCGATCACGGACGAAACCGCGCGGCTGATGGCGGCGCAGCAGAAGGTCTGGGGCGCGCTGCATGGCGAGCTGACGCAGGTGGGCATTGAGGTGATGGGCCCTGCCAGCGAGATCGATGCGGCAAGCGAGACTTGGCTGCGGGAGCATTTCCTGACCCAGGTCTTTCCGATCCTGACTCCGCAGGCGCTGGACCCGGCGCATCCCTTTCCGTTCATCCCCAATCAGGGACTATCGATCGTCTTCGATCTAGAGCGGCTGTCGGACAAGCAGCCGATCCGCGAACTGGTGATGATCCCGTCTTCGCTCGCCCGTTTCGTGCGCATGCCGGGTACGCCTGCGCGCTACATGGCCTTGGAGGCGGTGATCCGCCGTTTCTCGGGCGATCTCTTCCCCGGCTATCGCGTGCGCAACAGCGGCGTGTTCCGCATCATCCGCGACAGCGACATCGAGATCGAGGAAGAGGCGGAGGATCTGGTTCGCTATTTCCGCAGCGCCATCAAGCGCCGCCGCCGGGGCCGCGTGATCCGCATGGAGATTGAGGAGCGGATACCCGAACCGGTCGAGGAAATGTTGCAGGACATGCTTCAGGGGCATGAGGCGATCATTGCCGAGGTCGAGGGCTTTGTCGGCATCGGCGACCTGTCCGGCGTCGTGGATGAGGACCGGCCCGACCTGAAGTTCGAGCCCTATGCGCCGCGATTCCCTGAACGAATTCGCGAATATGGCGGGGATTGTTTTGCGGCGATCCGGGCGAAGGACATTGTCGTCCATCACCCCTATGAAGCGTTCGACGTCGTCGTTTCGTTCCTGAAACAAGCAGCGTCCGATCCGGATTGCGTTGCGATCAAGCAGACGCTGTATCGCGCGGGCAAGCAGTCGGCGATCATTCGCGCGCTGATCGACGCGGCGGAGGCTGGCAAGTCGGTGACGGCGGTGGTCGAGCTGAAGGCGCGGTTTGACGAAGAGCAGAATCTGATGTGGGCCGACGCGCTGGAGCGCGCTGGCGTTCAGGTGGTCTATGGCTTCATCGACTGGAAGACGCATGCCAAGGTGTCGATGGTGGTCCGCCGCGAAGGCGAGGCGTTCCGCACCTACTGCCATTTCGGCACGGGCAATTATCATCCCGTTACCGCGCGCATCTATACCGATTTGAGCTTCTTCACCGCCGATCCCGCCTATGGCCGGGATGCCGCCGCGCTGTTCAACTATATCACTGGCTATGTCGAACCGCAGAGTCTGGAAAAGCTGGTGATGAGCCCGCGCGACCTGCGCAATCGCCTGTGCCAACTGATCGATGCGGAGATCGAGCATGTTCGCGCCGGGCGGCCGGGCAATATCTGGGCGAAGATGAACTCGCTGGTCGATCCGGCTATCATCGAGAAGCTCTATGCGGCCAGCAATGCGGGGGTGGAGATCGACCTTATCGTGCGGGGCATCTGCTGCCTGAGGCCGGGCGTGCCGGGCATGTCGGAGAATATCCGGGTGAAATCGGTCGTCGGCCGCTTTCTGGAGCATAGCCGCATCACCGCTTTCGGTAATGGCAAGGCGCTGCCGAACAACGGGGCGAAGGTGTTCATCAGTTCAGCCGACTGGATGCCGAGGAACTTTGACCGCCGCGTGGAATTTCTGGCTCCTGTGGAGAACCCGACCGTTCACGACCAGATTTTGGACCAGGTGATGGTCGCCAACCTGATCGACACCGAACAGAGTTGGGAACTGGACAGCGACGGCCATTATGACCGGCTCGACCCCACCGACCGGCCGTTCAACCTGCACCGCTATTTCATGACCAACCCGTCGCTGTCTGGGCGGGGGGCGGCGCTGGATAGCGTGGCGGTGCCGACGTTGCGCCTGCGCGGGCGGGCCTGAACGTCATGAATTCGATGCTGAGCCAGGTGCGCGCCATCGCTGAAACGATGGTGACATCGCCCGCCCATGCCAAGGCGCGCACGGCGATCATCGACATCGGGTCCAACAGCGTCCGGCTGGTCGTCTATGACGGTCCGCGGCGCATCCCGTTCATCCTGTTCAATGAAAAGGTGATGGCGGGGCTGGGCGCGTCGCTTGGGCGAACGGGACGGATCGAGCCGGAAGCCATGGAGCGCGGATTGCGGGCGGTAGGGCGCTTTGCCCATCTGTGCCGCGAGATGGAGGTGCGGGACGTGCGCTGCGTCGCCACCGCCGCCGTGCGTGATGCCGCCAATGGCGAAGAGTTCATCCTGCGCGCCAAGGACATGGGCCTCGAAGTCGAGTTGCTGTCCGGGAGGCAGGAGGCGGTGGCGGCGGCCTATGGCGTATTGTCGGGGATACCGGGCGCGGACGGCATTGTCGGCGATCTGGGCGGCGGCAGTCTGGAACTGGCTCGGGTGCGCGATGGCACGGTGCATGAGACGATATCGCTGCCGCTGGGCGTGCTGCGCTTGCCGCAGATCCGGGCGAAGGGGCCGGCCGTTCTGGAACGGCAGGTGAAGAAGATGCTGGCGAAGGCGGGCTGGAATGCCGGACCTGACCTGCCCTTCTATCTGGTGGGCGGGTCGTGGCGCGCTCTGGCCCGGTTCGACATGCAGCTGACCAACTTTCCGCTGCCGGTGGTGCATCAATATGCGATGCCCGCCGCCCGCGCGGAGCAACTGACGCGGATCGTGTCGCATGTGGGCCGGGCGCGGTTGAAGGATATTCCGTCGATCACCGGATCGCGCGTGCCGACTTTGCCGGATGCCGCGGCGCTGTTGTCGGTTGTCGTCCGGCAGTTGAAGTCCAGTGAATTGGTTGTGTCGGCCTATGGCCTGCGCGAAGGGCTGCTGTTCGAGGATTTGCCCGCCGACATCCGCACGCATGATCCTTTGCTGGTCGCGGCGGAGGCGGAGGGCGAGGCACAAGGGCGGTTCGCGGGTCATGGCGACATGATCGACCGCTGGATCGGGCCGCTGTTCCGCGACGATGAGCCGTCCTGGCGGCGCATCCGTCGGGCCGCTTGCCTGCTCGCCGATGTCGGCTGGCGCGCCAATCCGGATTTCCGCGCGGAACGTGGGGTGGAGATTGCCCTGCACAGCAATTGGGTGGGCATTAC
>CAMPIM010000183.1 GCA_946886365.1 uncultured Novosphingobium sp. | reverse complement strand
CATAACCTGAAGGTCGCAGGTTCAAATCCTGCTCCCGCAACCACCACCATAGAACTGGTCGCTGACATGACGCCGCCCCTCGGGGCGGCGTTGTCGTTTAGGGCAAACGCCGCCAGATCCGCCACCTTCGACACAATCTCCGCCTCGGGGCCGCGCGAGCCATCGGGATAGATGGTCACGCTCTCGATCAGCTGGTCCATCAGTGCAGCCGCTTCGCTACGGATTGCGCCATCGTCGAGCGTCTCCCGCAACACCGCGATCTTGCGTGCGAACATCTCCACCAGCATGGGGTGGGGGAGAATTTGGGCGACAGGCTGCGGCGGCGCCGTTCGCGCGAGACGAAGTTCGATCTCCACCTTCTCCGCTTCGCGGTCTGCAAGCAACTTCGCAAGCGTAGGACTGAGAACCCCGCTCAACAGATTGGCCGAGAGATTGGCAAGTTCTGTCTCAACAACCGCCAGACGCTCCTTCAGCGCGCGATCGCGGTTGATCTGATTGCCGGTGATTTTCGTCACCTCCCGGTTGAACGTCTCGACGAACAGCCGGGCATGATCCTCGGTGAAAAGGTGATGCTGGAGTACCGACAGTGCTGCATTTTCCAGCGCACCCTTGCGGATCGACAGCTTGTTGCCACAAGTGCCACGCTCCTTCTGCCCCGCACAGCGATAATAGTCCTTGCCACTTATAGTGTAATTGGATCCGCAGCAGCTGCACTTGATGAGGCCGGACAGGAGATGCTTCTTGCGGTTCTGGTCCGCAGGTGAAATCTCCTCGCCGGTCCGCTGGCGGCGTTTGATCTCGGCCTGCACAGCCTCCCACAATTCATCGTCGACGATGCGCAGATCAGGCACTTCGATCTCGAGCCACTCCGAAGCGTCGCGCATCTTGTAGCGCCGTTCGCGGTTCTCGCTATCCGGGTTGCGCCGCCACTGGCGTCGGCCCCAGACCAGGCGGCCGACATAAAGCGGATTGTTGAGGATGCCGGTGTGCCGCTTGGGGTCGCCGCGGATGGTCGAGGCATTCCACGCACCACCACGCGGACCCGCTATGCCCTCCTCGTTGAGCGCCTTGGCGATCTGGATCGAGGAAAGTCCATTTGCAAAATCACGGCAGATGCGCCGCACGACCTCGGCCTTCTCCGGCGCAATCTCCAGATAGCCGCGAATACGCTCGCCATCCTGATCGTACAGCTTTTGACTGGCATATCCATAGGATCGGCCCCCTGCGATCCGTCCGGCGGCAACAGCGGCTGCCATGCCGCGCAGCGTCTTGTCGACCAGGTTCTTGAGGAAGATGGCTCCGAGCAGAGCTGCCACGCCGAACTTGATCTGATCGACATGGCCTTCGGTGACCGTATGGAGGCCGATACCGTGATAGCTGAGCTTCTTGCCCAGCCAGGCAATGTCTTCGCCGTCGCGCGCTATGCGATCCAGCGCTTCGCAGACGATCATATCGGCACTGCCGTCTTCGATCATGCGGAGCAGCTGCTTCAATCCGGGCCTGTTCCGCTTGTAGCCTGATTCCGCCGGATCGTGGAAGGTCGCGACCACCGTCCCGTTCAGATAATCCACCAGTTTCATGCACGAAGCGGTCTGATCCTCACTCGAGGTGGCCGTTTGCAGGCTGGTGGAGTGGCGACCATAAAGTATGATCCGTGGCGCGGATTTCGTCAGCACGAGGCATCGTCCTTCTTGGCGGAAGCTTCGTAAGATGGTTTCGCGGGGTGCTCAGCGCAATGGGCGTGCGCGGCCTGCCTGGCGATCAGGCGCACGAGATCGGCCAGCGCGCGCTGCGCTGCCTCATCCCGTCGTGAACCTTCCTTGCCCATAAGGGATTTTTAGTACGGCGCTTTTAAGGTGTGCATGGACGTTACACATCAACTTGGAAGCCTCTATGTCCCGCGGCCCTTCGACCTACCGTTATCGCCTGCCGCGCGGTTACAGCCACCTCAAGCCCGGCATTGGAAGGATCATCAAGAAGCTGCGCCAAGACAGTGCGATGAAGCAGGAGTCGCTGGCCCATGATGTCGGCATCAGCAGAGGCGCCTTGTCGCGGATCGAGAACGGGGCCGCACTGCCGAGCCCCGAGACGCTCGACCGCCTGATCGAAGCGTTCAACCTCGATATGAAGCATTTTGCGGTCCAGGGAGAGACAAGCCGGCGGCCGAGCGTAATCAATGACACCGAGCGAGGCGACAAACAGGCCACGATGGGCAGAGCCTTGCGGCATTTTCGGAAGGAAGAGAAGTTGACCTTAGCCGCGCTGGCCAAACTCTCCGGCGTCCCGGCATCCCAGCTGTCGCGGATCGAAAGAGGCCAGTTGCTGACCTCAGGCCTGATAGGCTGGCATCCTGACACGCTTCACCTCTGTGAAGATGACCGCTACATGATGTTCCTCAACCCCGTGCTGCGTCGGCTTGCTAGAGGCGAGAGCATCGACGACGACGATCAACCGACGGAGCACGAAGCAGAGTAAGTCTGGGGACGTACGGTCGCTGCGTTGCGAGGGCTTGGGATCAAAAGCCCGAAACTCGCGAGACTGGCCCGCAGCGCCGGACATCCAGCTCGACACTGGCCTCTAGGCCGATCTGTTCGCCTGGCTCAAGCTACTGGCGATCATCGCAGCAAGCGTCTCCTCCGCACACGCGCGGACAGTAGTATCCTTTGCGACAAGGTCATGCCTTATCCATTCCGGAGTGCGTTCAAGCACCGCCAGGATCGTCTTTGCCATTGCATCGTCCATCGGCGCGCTATGCGGCACGAGGAGCGCACGAGCAAGGCGCCATCTTTCCTTGAGATTTGCGATAGCCAAGGGGTAACTCGGGGATTTTCACGACGGTCGGGTTTGGAGAAGCGAACCGAAGTAAGCTGACATTCAAAGCTGGTAGCCATCAAGGGTTAACCGGCCGCTCCGCACGTTATGTCGGACGTTCGGTCGGATGACCGTCGAGCCCAAAAGCTGATGTAGTTTCAGCGATACATCGCGGCATCGGTCATGAGCGGGAAAGCGTATACCAGTACCTGATCGGCCCGTCTATTCGGCGATTAGATGCAGGGAACTGATGCTCGCCTCACCTTTCACGACAGCAGGTGTGGCACAACGTCAGATCAGGGGCTGAAAAGTTTCCTTTTGGAGCATCCTACAGGATCAACTTGTCCAGCGTCAGGTCCGAGATCGTCCGGCGCAGTCGCTGGTTCTCCTCAATATCCATCATCCGCCACGCCTGATTCGCGTTCAAGCCGCCATATTCCTTGCGCCAGCGATAATAGGTCTGCTCACGGTTCGCGATCCGCCGACATGCCTCGGTAGGCAAAGCACCATGCGCCAGCAAAATCTCAACATCACGCGGGTTGCCGCTGATCTCTTTCGGCCTGTGCTTCTTGCTCGGCGGTCGATGTCCCTTTCGCGATCCAGAATATCATAGTCTCTGGTCAGTCAGCTGGGGGTGGACCACTATTGCCACACGAAAATGCAGTGAACCATTGCGTGGGAGACGCTGATACTGACTTTTGTTTGTTGAAGAGCGCGGAACCATGATCCCAGGATGCATTGATCATTTCGCAGTTAGATCGCGTTCTTCGCTTCCTGAGCCCGTAAAACCGAAAGGGCAGCTTCGGCGGCTTTCTGCACATGGAATCGGCATGCTGCTGCGGCACCTTCAGCATCTTTCTGCTCTATTAATTCGATGATCTTCCGCATCTCTTCGATCGTGTGCTTGAGCCGCCCTGGCGCCGAAAGCGAGTAAGCGCGCAGCTGTTGATTGCGATGAAGGATCGTCGTCAGCATCCGTGACGCATAGCTGTTTC
>CAMPIM010000182.1 GCA_946886365.1 uncultured Novosphingobium sp. | reverse complement strand
TGATCGGCTATCATGGCGAATTCCTGTCCGACACGCGCGGCACCGGCATCATGAACCGCCTGTTCGAGAAATATGGCCCCCACAAGGGCAAGATCGAAGGCCGCAAGAATGGCGTCCTCATCTCGAACGGCGCGGGCGAAGCCAACGCCTATGCGCTGGGTCCGCTGGAAGAGCGCGGCATCCTGTTCGTGGGCGTGGGCGAAGCGCTGTACGAAGGCATGGTGATCGGCGAGAATGCCAAGCCCGAAGATCTTGAAGTCAACCCGATGAAGTCCAAGGCGCTGACCAACTTCCGCGCCAGCGGCAAGGATGACACGGTGCGCCTGACCCCGCCCAAGCGCATGACGCTGGAGCAGGCGATCGCCTATATCGACGATGATGAAATGGTCGAAGTGACGCCCAAGAATATCCGTCTGCGCAAGCGCTACCTCGATCCGAACGAGCGCAAGCGCATGTCGCGCGCCAAGGCGGCTTGATCGAAGAGGCCGGTGTCGAAGGACACCGGCCTTTTTCATTATGGGGTTCGGTCTGACACTGGCGGTTGGCCAGAGGCGGATCGGGCGGCGCGAAGGAAGCTACTACCGTCAGCCTATAAATTAAGTTATACTTAATCCATGGGGGACAAACGCTTAACCGCGCTGGCAGCGATGCTGTGCGCGTTCATCGCATCGGCGCCGCTTTCGGCTCAGACGCCTCGGCCCGGCACTTTGGAAACTTACAAGGACTGGACCATCGGTTGCGACAATCGCAGCCGGTGCGAAGCCGTGTCCCTTTTGCCGGAAGGAGCCGACTGGCCCGATAAGCCGGTCATGCTGAGCATTCAGCGGGATGCCGGTGGCGCGTCCGAGCCGGAAATCTCGATAAGCCGCGACGCAAAGGGACAGGAAGAGGTCAGTTTCCTGGTCGATGGCCGGAAAATCGCGACCACGGTCAGCAGGGATGGAGAAGCCAGGCTGCAAGGACCGCAGGCGTCGGCGCTCGCCATTGCCATGGCGCGGGGGGCGAAGCTGGAGCTACGATCGGCTGGCATGCTGATCGCGCGTCCTTCTCTGGCCGGAGCTGCTGCCGCCATGCGCTATATGGATGCAAGGCAGGGGCGCGCGGGCACGATGGCGGCGCTGGTCGCCACAGGTCCGCTGGCCGCCAGCGCCGTGCGTGCCGCGCCGCCGATGGTTACGATACGCCGGGCGCTTATCCCGGCGGGTGCTACGCCGGTGACGCTGTGGCGTGAGGAACTGGCGGCGCTCGGCAAGTTCACCGCTTGTGCCGACGAGATGCGCGATGCATCCCCGCCGGAGCTTTACCGCCTTTCCCGAACCGAGACGCTGGTGCTGGTTCCCTGCGGCGCGGGCGCTTATAATTTTTCCGCCGTTCCGGTGATCGCGACCGGCATTCCGGGACGGCGCAGCTTCCGCTACGCGTCCTTCGACTATCAACCGGGGTGGAGCGAGAATGCGGCCAAGCCCATGCTGGTCAACGCATCCTGGACGCCCGAAAGCGCGTCGCTGGAAAGCTATGCCAAGGGCCGGGGCCTGGGCGATTGCGGCAGCAGCGAAAGCTATGTCTGGGACGGCGTCAGGTTCCGGCTGGTATCCGCCAGCGCCATGGGCGAGTGCCGTGGCGCGTGGCATTGGATCACCACCTGGTCGGCTAAGGTCGTGCAATAGGACTGCGGCGCTTTTGACCCGCCGCCTTAACGCGAGGCGCCGGGAACCCATTTGATGTCGTCCGCCCCATTGCCATTCAGGCGTCGGGCCAGGACGAAGAGCAGGTCGGACAGCCGATTGAGATAGGCGAGAGCCTGAGGATTGAGCGCAACTTCCGTAGCCGCTGCCGTAGCGCTGCGTTCGGCCCGGCGCGTGATGGCGCGGGCGAGATGGACGGCGGCTGCGGCGGGCGACCCGCCGGGCAGGATGAAGCTGTCCAGCGGATGCAGATCGGCGTTCATGGCGTCGATCTGGTCTTCCAGCCGCTTGACCTGCGTGGCGATGATGCGCAGCGCCCAGGGTTCATCCTGCCCCTCCGGCACGGGCGTCGCCAGGTCGGCGCCCAGATCGAACAGATCATTCTGGATCGTCGTCAGCCAGCCCGCTTCGGGCCGTTCGCCGATGGCCAGGATGGCAAGGCCGATAGCGCTGTTCGCTTCATCGACATCGCCCACCGCCTGCATGCGCGGCGCATGTTTGGGCAGGCGCGATCCGTCCACAAGGCCGGTCGTGCCCGCATCGCCAGTGCGGGTGTAGATCTTGTTGAGCTTCACCATCCGCGGATCAGCCGTTGCCCTTCATCAGCAGCAGGATTGCGACAATGATGACGGCCGCCGCCTGAAACAGGATGCGGTTCATCATCATCTTGTTCTGTTTCAGGCTGGAAGGGCTGGGCGTGCCATCTGGCGCGTTCAGTTGCTCCTTCGTCGTCTGAAGAAAGGCGATGATGCCCCGGATCAACGCAAAGAGCGTCGCGGCCATGGCAAGGATGAGGGCGATGACAAGAACGGTGTTCATGGGCTGAATCTATGACTTCGCCAGTGAAATGCCAACCGGAAAGCGCGCCCCGCGTAGATCGGCGGCGAGGGCGGCGGGATCGACGCCTTGCGCGCGCAAATCCGCAAGGGCGATCGAGCCATCGCGCTTGGCAAGGCGCTTGCCATCCGCGCCGACGAGCAGGGGATGGTGACAATAGATGGGCGATGGCAGGTCGAGCAGCGCCTGAAGCAGTCGATGCACATGTGTGGCGGCAAACAGGTCTTCCCCGCGCAGCACATGGGTCACGCCCATCGCGGCATCATCGAGGGTGCAGGAAAGATGGTAGCTCGCAGGCGCATCCTTGCGGGCGAGGACCACGTCGCCTGCGCTCTGGGGCTTTGCTTCTATCATCTGTTCGCAGAGGGGCAGCGCGGAGGTGAGGAGAGGGGCAGACTTCCAGTGGAGTTCCCCTGCGGCCGCAACCGCCTTCGCCATATCCAATCGCCATGCATGGGGTTCGCCCGCCGCGATCCGCCGTTCGCGCTCGGACGGAGGCAATGCGCGACAGGTCCCGGGATAAACAGGCCCCTCTGGCCCGTGGGGCGCACTCGTGCTGGCCGCGATGTCGGCGCGGGTGCAAAAACAGGGGTAGAGAAGGTCCATCTGCCGCAATCTTTGCAGCGCGGCTTCATAATCATCGAGCCGGTGCGACTGGAAGACGATCTCGCCGTCCCACGCCACCCCCAACCAGTTGAGGTCTTCGACTATGCCCGCGACATGCTCCGGGCGGCTGCGGGTGCCGTCGATATCCTCGATGCGAAGGTGAAACGAGCCGCCATTCGCGCGGGCAAAATCTATCGCCATCAGCGCGGACCAGCCATGGCCGATATGCAGCCTGCCGGTAGGGCTGGGGGCGAAGCGGGTTACCACATGCTGTGGCGGCAGGGATTGGATCATACAGGCCCTTGACGGGTCGGGGTGGTTAATGCTGTCATGTTGCCGTCACGTTCCTGATCAATCAGAAACCTGGCAAATGGGGTTTCGAGGGTTCTTATGTACCATCCCGACCTGATACGACATCCGGAAAACTGTCCGGCGCTGGTTCTGAACGCGGACTATACGCCGTTAAGCTATTATCCGCTCAGCCTTTGGCCCTGGCAAACCGCTATCAAGGCGGTTTTTTTGGAACGTGTGGACATCGTCGCCAGCTATGAGCGGGAGGTGCACAGCCCCAGCTTGCAGATGAAGATTCCCTCGGTCATCGCGCTCAAACAATATGTGAAGCCGTCCGAACATCCCGCCTTCACCCGGTTCAACCTGTTCCTGCGCGACCGTTTCACCTGCCAATATTGCG
>CAMPIM010000181.1 GCA_946886365.1 uncultured Novosphingobium sp. | reverse complement strand
TTCGGGGTTGGGAGGCGCGACCGCGCGCTTGCTAGCGGCATCGGGTGCACGGGTCGCCATCTTTGACCTTAACGCCGATGTCGGCTCTGCCACGGCGAATGAGATCGGCGGCATATTCCTCCCGGTCGATGTGACCGATGACGAGGGCGTGGCGGAGGCCCTTGCGATGGCGGAATCATCCCATGGCACGGCCCGTATCCTAGTCAACTGCGCCGGGATCGCTCCTGCGATGCGTATTGTGGACAGGCTGGGTCAGCCCCACTCATTGTCCACCTACCGCAAGGCCGTAGAGATCAACTTGGTAGGCACCTTCAACATACTGTCGAAGGTCGCCGCGCGCCTGATCGCCGCAGACATAGAAGGGGAGGAGGCAGGCGTAATCGTCAACACAGCCTCCGTCGCAGCCTATGACGGACAGATTGGGCAAGCCGCCTACGCCTCTTCAAAGGGCGGTGTGGTAAAGCTCACCCTTTCCGCTGCTCGCGACCTTGCCCAGCATCGTATCCGGGTGATGAGCATCGCGCCGGGTCTGTTCCTGACCCCTATGCTGATGGGACTGCCGCACCCCGCCCAAGTTTCCCTTGGCGCGCAGGTTCCTCACCCCAGCCGGTTGGGACGCCCCGAGGAATATGCTCAAATGGTCGAAGCAATCGTCCGTAACCCGATGCTCAATGGCGAAGTCATACGCCTTGATGGCGCCATCCGAATGGCACCGCGATAATGGCAGAAAAACGACATCAAGGCGCGCCACGTGGCATGCCCGACATCTTATTCCCCAGTACTGCGCGGCCGCCGGATAACCGCTGACCTCCTTAGATGCGGGACAAAATATCAGGGTTGCCCGAAACGCGCGCGGAGGGTCTTTTTGTCGAGTTTGCCGACACTCGTCTTGGCAAGGGCATCGACCTGAATGACCGCCGGGATCGCCCATTTGGAGATGATCCCCTGGTCACAATAGGGTTGCAGATGGGCCGCTATGGCTTCGGTGGTGATCGCCGATGATGCTTCACTTGCCGCGACGATGAGCGCCAGTGGACGCTCGCCCCAACGGGCGTCAGGAATGCCGATCACTGCGACCTCGCGAACGTCGCAGTGCTGCGAGATCAGGTCTTCTATTTCAAGGGATGACACCCACTCGCCGCCCGACTTGATCACATCCTTCATCCGATCGGTAATCCGCAGCCAGCCGCCGGGGTCGATCATCCCAACATCGCCGGTATGCAGGTAGCCGGTGGCCCATAGCCGTTTCGAGGCGGCGGCGTCGCCAACATAGGCCTGAGTGAGCCAAGGGGCGCGCGCGACGATTTCGCCTGACTGTTCTCCATCATGCGGAAGAGAATTGCAGGACTCGTCGATGATGGCGAGTTCCACGAGCGGAACTGGGCGGCCGGCCTTTGTTCGGGCGACAATCTGCGCCGCTAGCCCCTCCTCGATCATATCGGTCCCCAATTGCGCCAGACTGAGGATCGGGCAGGTCTCACTCATGCCGTAACCGGTGAAGATGTCGATGCCCCGCTCAATTGCCGTGCGCGCAAGTCCTGCCGGAAGAGCGGAACCACCGATGACGATCTTCCATCCGCCAAGGTCCGTTTCGCTGCTGTCCTGACAGGAGAGAAGCATCTGGAGCAGTGTCGGCACGCAGTGCGAGAAAGTAACGCCTTCCTTTCGGCGCAGCATGAGCAGCGTTTCCGCCTCATAGCGGCCGGGATAGACCTGCTTTAGCCCCAACATGGTAGCGACGAAGGGCAAGCCCCAGGCATGGACGTGAAACATCGGCGTGATCGGCATGTAGACGTCGCCGCGGTGAAGCCGTCCCTGATCGGCAGCGGAGCCCAACGCAGTGGCAGCCGCCAGACTATGCAGGACCAGTTGGCGATGGCTGAATGACACGCCCTTGGGCAAACCCGTCGTGCCAGTCGTGTAGAAAGTCGTCGCGCAGGCATCCTCATCGAAGTCCGGGAAGAGGAAGGAGGGAGATGCCGCTGTGATCAGCTCCTCATACTCCCCCGCGGAGGGAAGCGTGGTAACAGGGGACGCCCCGGCATCGGCGAGCAGGATCAAGGTGCCGACGGTCTCCAGCCGATCCCACAGCGACTCGATCAGCGGCAGGAAATCCGCGTGGACGAGCAGCACGTCGTCGCGGGCGTGATTGATCGTGAACAATATCTGTTCGGGCGACAACCTGACGTTCACCATATGGAGCACCGCGCCGATGCCGGGGACGGCGAAATAGCTTTCGAGATAGCGGTGACTGTCCCAGTCAAGCACGCCCACCGTCTGGCCCGGCGTGACGCCCAGATCGGTAAGGACATTCGCCAGTTGCGCGACGCGGCGGTTGAAATCGCGATAGCTGTGCCGGACCGTGTCGCGGTACACGATCTCCTGGTCGGGCGCATGGGCCATGGCGGATTGCAGCAATAGCTTGATCAGCAAGGGACCGCCATGGGCCGACGGAGTCCGCTCGATCCGCCTTACACCGGTAATGAAGGATGCAGGTCTCGCTATATGATCACGGAATTCAGTCATGGTCAGGCCCTTAGTGCATCAGCGTCTAGAGCATATAGCAGGTCCGCACTCGCCGTTGCGGCGGCGCGAAGCCCCATCGCTTCGGGAAGAACCTGTTCGAGGTAGAAGCGGCACACGACCTTCTTCGTCCGCCCGAACGCATCGTCGGCAGCGGCACGCGCTTCCCGCTCCATCAGCCAGCCGCAGACGGCGGTCGACAGCATAGTGAGGTAAGGATAGCTCGCTGCAAGACGGTCGTCATGCCCCAGACCGGCCATCCCTCGACCGATTTCGTCGCAAACCGCAATCAGGTCGCATAGCGGAGCACCTTCCGCATCGCGACGCATATCATTGATCAGGCTGAGAAGAACCCCGCCATTGTCGAGGCCGAGCTTGCGTCCGACCAGGTCGGCCGCCTGGATGCCGTTCGTGCCTTCGTAGATTCGCGCTATTCGCACGTCACGCAAGAACTGGGCGACGCCTGTTTCCTCAACATAGCCGACGCCGCCATGCACCTGCATGCAAAGGGACGCGACCTCGCACCCGATATCGGTCGCATGCGCCTTTGCCAGCGGTGTAAGCAGTTCGAGCCGCATCTGAGCGTCCTGGTCACCGCCAGCCGAACGATCGACCATACTAGCCGCATAATAGACTAGTGCGCGAGCAGCCTGTGTTTGCGCTTTCATGCGCAGCAGCATGCGCCGCACGTCGGGATGCTCGGCGATCGGCACCGGCGCGCGGTTTGCACTCCCCGCGCGAGCAGACTGGATACGCTCAGCGGCAAATGCACTCGCCTTGTCCGTCGCTGCTTCGGCGATCTGGACGCCTTGCAAGCCTATGTTCAGCCGGGCATTGTTCATCACGGTGAACATTGCAGGCATGCCGCCGCCGATTGCGCCGATCAGTTCCCCTACACACTCGCAGTTATCGCCAAAGGAAAGCATGCAGGTGGGTGAGGCATGAAGGCCCATCTTATGCTCGATCGATACAGCGCGCACATCATTGAAGATGCTCGGCGCTCCGCTTTCGTCAAGGCGATATTTCGGCACCAAAAACAGCGAGATGCCGCGCGTTCCCTCCGGCGCATCCGGCGTCCGGGCAAGCACGAGATGGATGATGTTTTCCGTAAGGTCGTGATCTCCGAACGAGATGAATATCTTTTGACCCGTGATGTTCCACCGACCGTCCTGGCGAGGTGTGGCCCTCGTCCGGAGCGCCCCGACATCCGAACCTGCTTGCGGTTCGGTAAGGTTCATCGTGCCAGCCCACTCGCCCGATGTCAGTCGCGGCAAATAGAGTCGCTTCTGCTCCTCGCTGCCGTGATGGATCAGCGCTTCTATCGACCCTATGGTGAGGAT
>CAMPIM010000180.1 GCA_946886365.1 uncultured Novosphingobium sp. | reverse complement strand
GAGGCACCGGGCAACAGAAGCCTCCCACCTTTCCTTCATAACCGGAGCCGCTTGCGGGCAGCGATTTCCCGGCGCAGGTTGCGCATCCGGAACAATGGGGGAAATCGAATGAGCCTGACCCGCGCGCTGATCGCCTTGTCGATCGCCTCTTCTCCAGCTGCCCTGGCGGCCGCCCCGGTTCCCGTCGAACAGCTGATGAAACCTCCGGCCAACGCCGCCCATTACCTTGTCGTGTCAGACGCGGGCAAGCACGGCGACGAATGGGTATGGACCCTGCCCGACGGCAGCATCGCCTATCGCGAATCCATCCTCCTCCGCGGGCTCGTATTCGAAATCGACCAGGTCATCCATCTGGGTAAGGACGGCATGCCCGACCGCGTCGAAGTGCGAGGCGTGACGCCCAGCGGCGATGCCGCGGAAACATTCTCTGTCGCCGAAGGGCTGGCCAGGTGGAAAAGCCCTGTGGACGAGGGGCATGCCCCTTACCAGTCGCCGGCCTATTACGTCACCCAGGGCGGCACCTTCCTGGCCGGCGACCTGCAGGTGGCAAAGCTGGCAGCGGCCGGCCCGAAAGGTCTCGCGCTGCTGCCGTCCGGCAAGGGCATGCTCGAGCAAGGGCCGAGCGTGACCGTGACCGGCCCCGGCGGTTCCAAGGTGGTCAAGCTCCATTTCATCACAGGGATCAGCCAGACGCCGCAGCCGGTTTGGCTGGACGAACGGGGAAAATATTTCGGAACGGTCGCCGGTCTCGGACTGCTCCCGGCAGGCTATGAGGGGAACCTCAAGGCGCTGGAGCTGGCCCAGAACGAGGCGATTGCGGCGCAGGCACCTGCGATCGCCAAGCGTTTTATGAGTGCGGAGGCGCGGAAGCCCTTCGTCATCCGCGACGTGAAGCTCTACGACGCCGACAACAGACGCTTCCTCACCAACCAGAATGTTGCGGTCATCGGCAACAAGATCGTGGCCGTCGGTTCGTCGGTAAAGATCGGCAAGGGCATTCGGGTCATCGAGGGCAAGGGCAAGACGCTCGTCCCGGGCCTGTGGGACAGCCATATGCACCTGTCCGACGATTACGGGGCGCTGAGCGAGGTGGCGATCGGCGTTACCTCGGTGCGCAATCCTGGCGGACCGATGGAATTGGCCATCAGCCAGCGTGAGCGGCGCGCCAGCGGCACGCTACTGGCCCCGGAGGCCTTCAGCTCGATCATTGTCGATGGAAAGGGGCCACTGTCCGCCCAGGGCAGCACGGTCGTTTCGAGCGAGGCCGAGGCGATTGCGGCAGTGCGCAAGATCAAGGAAGCCGGGCTGACCGCCGTCAAATTCTATACGTCGATGAATCCGGCGTGGATCAAGCCGGCTGCAGATGAGGCACACCGACTGGGCCTACACGTCCACGGACATATCCCGGCGGGCATGCGGACGACGGACGCGATCAATGCTGGCTATGATGAAATCACTCACATCTATTTCGCGACCATGGATGTGATGCCGGACGAAGTTGTCGCCAAATCCAACGGCCTGATGCGTTTATTGGGCCCGGGCAAATATTTTAAAGACGTAAAGTTTGATGATCCTAAAATGAAGACTTTGATCGCCACCATGGTCGAAAAGAAGATCGCGGTGGATCCGACGCTGGTTGTGGTCGAAAGCGTGTTGACCAACGAAGCCGGTCAGGTCAGCCCATCCTACACGCCCTATCTGGGAACCCTGCCTCCCGCCACCGAGCGTGGCTTCAAATCGGGCGGATTGCCGCTGCCCGAAGGCACGACGCGCGCCGATGTGAAGCAAAGCTTTCGTCACATGGTCGACTATGTCGTCACCATGTACCGCGCGGGTGTCCCGATCGTAGCGGGGACCGACGGACAGGGCATTGAGCTCATCCGTGAGCTGGAACTTTACGTCGAGGGCGGGCTGACGCCTGCCGAGGCGCTGACCACCGCGACCATCGGCGCCGCGCGGAACGTCAAGGCGGACGGCCGCACGGGATCGATCGCGGTTGGCAAAGAAGCCGATTTGCTGCTGGTCGATGGCGATGTGGAGGCTGACATCGGCAATCTGCGTCATGTCGACACGGTGGTCATGGATGGCGTGGTGATGGACGGTGCTGCCCTTCGAAAGGCGGCTGGCTTCAGCGGGATGCCGAAATAGGGGATTGAAGATGGGGGCTTTTGGCAAGTTTTTCGTCGCGGTGGCGGCGCCATTGGCGCTTGGCGGCTGCTTGTGGGGGCCGGGCAAGTTCACGTCGGACCTGGCGCTTCGGAAGAACGGCACCTTCACGCTCGATTATCGCGGCGAGATCATGCTGCAGATGCCGGACGACAAGGGTTCGCCGCCTGCGCCGTGGGATGCGGGCATGGCGCGCTGCTACACCGACGGTCGAACCGAGATCGCGGCCACGGAAATCGCCCTTGAGCCGGACGGCGAAGGGGAAGCTGAAGCTGCCAATGACGAGAAGCGCGCCTGCACTGCCGCCGAGACAGCAAAACTGAAAGCGCAGTATGAAAAGGAAAGCGCGGAGAAAATCGAGCAACGGCGCAAAGAGTCCGACAATGTCGCGAAGATGCTGGGCCTTCCGACCACGGACGATGAATCGAACCGCCGCTTCGCCGCCAACCTGATGAAATACCAGGGCTGGCGGTCGGTGACCTACAAGGGCAAGGGCCTGTTCGACGTCGACTATCATTTCGAGGGCCGTGTCGGGCAGGACTATGTTTTCCCCATGATGCCGGAATCCGACATCGTCATCCCGTTCGTCAGCATCAGGAAGCGCACCGACGGATCGGTAATGGCCACGGCGCCCGCGCTGACCGGCGGGCAGGGACCGTTCGGCGCTCGCGCGAAGATGATGGGCCTGCCGAACAAGGGCGAAGGCCCGCCCTCGCGAGCCGAAGGCCGGTTCACCATCACGACGGACGGCGAAATCCTGACCAACAACAGCGAGGACGGACCGGTTGCCGTGCCTTCGGGGAAATCGGTTCGCTGGGACGTCAGCCCCGCGTCGAGCAAAATCCCCGAAATGCTGGTCCGGCTCTAGCGCTTCTTCAGTTCGTCGCGGATTTCGGTGAGCAGGTCGACTTCGGTCGGCCCGGCCG
The DNA here is from genome assembly GCA_946886365.1 of uncultured Novosphingobium sp. The sequence continues at coordinate 786 of CAMPIM010000180.1, read as the reverse complement.
CTTCCTCGCTTTTCTTCATCATCTTGTTGGCGCTGCGCACCAGCAGGAAGATGATGAACGCCAAAATCAGGAAGTTGATCACGACGGTGAGGAACTGGCCCCAGCCGAGGACCGGCACGCCGGCTGCCTTCAACTCGGCATAGTTGGCGGGATTGCCCGCAAAGGTGTCGGGAATCGGTCCCAAGGCGATGAAATGACTGCTGAAATCCAGTCCGCCGAAGATCGCGCCGACGATCGGCATGATGATGTCGCCGGTCAGGCTGGTGGCGATGGTGCCGAAAGCTGCGCCGATGATGACGGCAACCGCCAGATCAAGCACATTTCCCTTGGCGATAAAGGCTTTGAATTCGCTGAGCATCGGCGATCCTTCCTTGCGTCGTGAAGCCGACAGACTGGCTCGTTTCGCGGGCGATTGAAAGGGGCAGGGGACTGTCCTACCTATCTAAGCCACTGTGGCCCACAAAGGGGGACTTTGATATGACCGCACTTCGCCGTTTCGGACTCCTGGCACCGCTCGCTGCCTTCAGCCTGGCCGGTTGCGGCCTCAATTCGGTCCCGACGGCCGAGGAGAACGTCAACGCCAAATGGGCCAATGTTCAGAGCGAGTATCAGCGCCGCTCCGACCTCATTCCCAACCTGGTCGCCACCGTGAAGGGTTATGCCCAGCAGGAAAGCAAGGTGCTGATCGAGGTGACGCAGGCGCGCGCCGATGCGGGCAAGGTGACGCTGAGCGCCGCCGACCTCGACGATCCGGCGAAGGTTCGCGCCTTCAACGACGCGCAGAAC
>CAMPIM010000179.1 GCA_946886365.1 uncultured Novosphingobium sp. | reverse complement strand
GGCAACACCTGTCTCAGGTGTTGCACTTCGTTTGTGAACTCAGGGGGGTCCCGCTTCTTTTCCGACGCTGCTGAGGCAGCGGGACCCCGGGTCGAGCCCGGGGTGACGGAAAATCAACCTTAGTACCGATGCTTCCATGAAAGACGATCACGCTCTAAAAGCTTCAACTTGAGCCTGATAAACCCTAAGCCTGTCATACGCATGACCGTGGCTGCTCCCCTGCTTCGATCGATGGCTGTCCTGCTGGGCGCGGCCGCGATGATCGCGGGCTGTTCGCAGGAGGCGAGCGGGCCGGTGGTGGTGAGCGTGATCGGATCGCCCACGGATTTCGCCAAACCAATCGAAAACCTGCCCAATCCGGGCGCCAAGCTGATCCTGGAGGCGACGGCGCAGGGGCTGGTCGCCTTTGACGCCAGCGGCGAGATATTGCCCGCGCTCGCCCAGCGCTGGATCGTCGAGGAAAATGGGCGCAGCTACATCTTTCGCCTGCGGCGCGCGCTATGGGCCGATGGGACGAAGGTGACGGCGAAGACTGTCGCGCAGCTGTTGATGGCGCGGATCGAGACATTGCGGCGGCTGGACCCGGACGGGCCGCTGGACGCGGTGGAGGCGGTCGTGCCGATGACCGGCGAGGTGATCGAGATCCGCCTGTCCCAGCCCCGCCCCTATTTGTTGCAGATGCTGGCGCAGCCGCAAATGGCCCTGTTGTCGCGGCAAGGCGGCACCGGGCCTTACCGGCGCGAGGCATGGGGCAAGGCGCTGACGCTGACGCCGGTCGACAAGGCGCCCCGGGACGACGATGGGGAGGAGGTGAAGGCGGCGGCGTGGGAAACACGCATATTGCGCGCGGACAGAGCCGCGCTGGCGATCATTCGCTTTCGTGAGGGCAAGGCGGCGGCGGTGCTGGGTGGGCGTTTCGCCGACCTGCCGCTGCTGGTGCCAGCCGGGGTTGATCGCGATGCGGCGCGGATCGACCCGGTGCAGGGGCTGTTGGGATTTGCCGTGACCGGCAAGGGCAAGCTGCTGGACGATGACGGCGTGCGGCGGGCGATCAACATGGCGATCGATCGCAGCCAGTTGCCCATCCTGTTTCCGCTGGGCGGGTGGGCCATTACCGACAAGATCGTGCCTACGCAGCTTGATCTGCCTCGGCCACCGACTGCGCCGGATTGGACAACGATGCCGTTGGAGGACCGGCGAGCGGCGGCCAGTGCGGTCATCACGCGATGGCGCCGCGACAATGGCGACGCTCCGGTGCTGCGGGTGGCTTTGCCGCGAGGGCCGGGGGCGACGAGCCTGTTCGCGCTTGTCCGCCATGACCTGGCGTTGATCGGATTGCGCGTCGAGCGGGTGAGCATGAAGGATGATGCCGACCTGCGGCTGATCGATGAAGTCGCCGCTTATGACAGCGTGCTCTGGTATCTCGGCCGCGCCGGATGCGCGCGCAAGGTGCATTGCTCGGTGGAGGCCGATGCACAGTTGCGGGCGGCAAGCATGGCGGGCACCGCGGCCGAGCGCATGGCGCGGGTGGCGCAGGCCGAGGCGCTGATGCAGGCGCATAACGGCTATATTGCCTTGGGCGCGCCGGTGCGCTGGTCGCTGGTGTCGCGGCGGCTGACCGGATTCATGCCTTCGCCCCGCGCGCGGCATCCATTGAACCATTTGTTCCGCGCCACCAATTAAGGGGGCAGGAGGAACATGATGGCGTTATCGCAAGACCAGTTTGACCGCGTGGTGCGTGACCTGCCGGGCTTTGGCCGCGACCCCGCTTCGGTGCGGCGGCGGATCGAGGCAATGGAGGCGATGCTGGAAGGATTGTTCGTCATTCCCGGCACCAACCGGCGCGTCGGGCTGGACAGCCTGGTCGGGCTAATCCCGGTGGTGGGTGACCTGGCGACTGCGGCCATGGGCGCGTGGATCGTGTGGGAAGCGCGGAACCTGGGCATGCCGAAATGGCAGCTGGCACGCATGGCGGCCAATGTGGGGTTCGACACGGTCGTGGGCGCGATCCCCTTTGCGGGCGATGTGTTCGACTTTCTGTTCAAGTCCAACACGAAGAATTTGCGGATCATCCGCAAGCATCTGGACAAGCATCATCCCTCGACGGTGACGATCGAGGGTTAAGAGGCTTTACGCGAAGGCGAAGTCCAGGCCGATATCGGCGGCGGGGGCGGATTGGGTGAGGCGGCCGACGCTGATGTAGGTGACGCCGGTTTCCGCCTTGGCGCGGATGGTCTGGAGCGTGACGCCGCCTGAGGCTTCGGTCGGCACGCGGCCGCCGACCAATGTCACCGCGCCGCGCAGGGTGGGCGCGTCCATATTGTCGAGCAGCAGGTGGGTGGCTCCTGCGGCGAGCGCGGGTTCGATCTGGTCGATGCGGTCGACCTCCACGATGATGCTTGCGATCCCGGCGGCGGCGGCGCGGCGGACGGCTTCCTCTACCGAGCCTGCGACCGCGACATGATTGTCCTTGATCATCGCCGCGTCCCACAGGCCCATGCGGTGATTGGTCGCCCCGCCCTGACGCGTGGCATATTTTTCGAGGACGCGGAGGCCGGGGATCGTCTTGCGCGTGTCGAGCAGGGTCGCGCCGGTGCCCATGATCGCGTCGACATAGGCGCGGGTCATGGTGGCGATGCCGGTGAGGTGCTGGACGGTGTTGAGGGCTGATCGTTCGGCCGTCAGCATCGCGCGGGCCTTGCCACGGATGCGCATGATGTCAGTGCCGGGCGCGACGCGGTCGCCGTCCTGGCGGAGTAGCTCGATCTCGACGTCAGGGTCGAGGGCGCGGAAGAAGGCGGCGGCTATGGGGAGGCCAGCGAGCGTCACCGCGTCGCGGCTGTCCATCACGCCTTCGAAGATCGCATCGGCGGGGATGACCGCTTCGCTGGTGACGTCACGGCCGTCGGGACCTAGGTCTTCGGCGAGGGTGGAGGCGATGAAGGCGTCTAGGTCGAAGCCGGGCAAGGTGAAGGTCATCTGGCCTCTCTGTGCATTGATCGGAGTGGGATAGCGAACGCAGGCGGCGCTCACCGCCTCGTCATCCCGGCCTTGAGCCGGGATCCCGCTTTCACACGATGGAACGTAATGCGGGACCCCGGGTCAAGGCCGGGGTGACGGAAAACAAGGAGCATGCCTTAGCGATTGCCCACATCGCCCTTGCCTACCGTGCCGCTGGCGAGTTCCAGCATGCGGTCGAGGCTCTTCTTTGCGGCGAGGCGGAGGCCTTCTTCCATTTCGATGCGGGGCTGGAGGTCGCGGAGCGCGAGGTACAGCTTTTCCATCGTGTTGAGCGCCATATAGGGGCAGACGTTGCAGTTGCAGTTGCCGTCCGCGCCGGGGGCACCGATGAAATTCTTGTCCGGCACCGCCTTGCGCATCTGGTGGATGATGTGCGGTTCGGTGGCGACGATCAGCGTGTCGCCGGTCATCGTCTTGGCATATTGCAGGATGCCGCTGGTGGACCCCACATAATCGGCATGATCGACGATATAGGGCGGGCATTCGGGATGCGCGGCGATGGGCGCGTCGGGATGCTGGGCCTTGAGCTTTAGCAGTTCGGTCTCGCTGAATGCTTCGTGGACGATGCAGACGCCGGGCCACAGCAGCATGTCGCGGTTGAACTTGCGCTTCAGATAACCGCCCAGATGCTTGTCCGGGCCGAAGATGATCTTCTGGTCGCGGGGGATCTGGGAGAGGATCGTTTCGGCGGACGAGCTGGTGACGATGATGTCGGAAAGCGCCTTCACCTCGGCCGAGCAATTGATGTAGCTCAAGGCGATATGGTCGGGATGCGCCTCACGGAACGCCTTGAACTGGGCGGGCGGGCAGCTGTCCTCAAGCGAGCAGCCGGCGTCCATGTCGGGCAGGACGACGATCTTTTCCGGCGACAGGA
>CAMPIM010000178.1 GCA_946886365.1 uncultured Novosphingobium sp. | reverse complement strand
CATTGAATCAACCAATCCTCGTCCCCGCAAGCAATTTAATAGGTCCTGATCCTAGGGGGCCGATTCATTATGTCGCAACCATATGCGGATGGAAGCGAGTTGGACTGAGGCGAGGAAGTTGTTGTCGCGCTTGTCGTATCGGGTGGCACCGCTGGGCTTGATGTTGGCCCATACGCCGCGCGCGACCATCTCGGTCCTGAGCGCGGCCGTTACAAGTCCAGAAAGGATTCCATCTGCTCAAAAACGCCCTAGGTGCGCCGTCAGATCAAGCGACCTCAAACTCTTCCGCCAGCCCTGCCGCCTCAGCGGACTGCGCGATCCATAATTTGAAACGGCCAGCCTCGATCAAGGGCTTCAGATCGACGCCGATGAAGGCAAGGTCTGCGGCCCGCAAATCCAGCGTCACCTGTTGCGATTGGCCCGGCGCCAGTTCGACATGCCGGTAGGCCTTCAGCTCACGGATAGGCTGGGTGACGGATGCGACGACATCCTGTACGTAGAGCTGCACCAATTCCCGGGCAGCATATCGCCCATGGTTGCTGACCGTCACCGTGACGCGCAGCTGGCCGTCCATCCCGATTTTCTTGGAGGAAAGGACGAGATCGGAATAGCTGATCTTTCCATAGGTCAGGCCATGGCCGAATGGAAAGCGCGCCTCATATTTCGACGTGATATAGCGCGTGTTGTTTGGGCGGCCCGGCCGCCGGTGCGCATAATAATAGGGCACCTGCCCCGCCGAGATGGGGAAGCTGACCGGCAGGCGGCCGGACGGGCCAGTCGCGCCGAACAGGATATCGGCAGTGGCATTGCCCGTTTCGGAGCCCAGAAACCAGGTGACCAGAATCGCCGGAGCATCAAGGATCGCCCCTTCCAATGCCAGTGCCCTTCCATTCCGCAAGGCGACTATCATCGGCTTGCCGACTGCGGCGACCGCCTCTGCAAGGGCCTGTTGCGCGGGGGGCACGACAATCAGATCGCGCGATGCGGCCTCGCCCGACATCGCTTCGCGTTCTCCCACTGCAAGGATGACGATGTCAGCGGCACGGGCAGCTGCGACGGCGGCGTCGATACCGCCTTCAATGGGGCTGGTAATATCGCTGCCCTTTACGATGCTGACCATCGAAGCGTCGGCAACGGCCGTCCGCACCGCGCTAGCCAGATCGACTGCTTCCTTGTTGTCCGCAAACAGCGTCCAGGGACCGTGCAAGTTGCTCGGCCCCTCGGCAAACGGCCCGATGATGGCGATGCGCTTGCCCTTGCGTGGCAGGGGCAGCAAATCTCCCTCATTCTTCAACATGACGATCGATCGTCTGGCTGCCTCGCGCGCGAGCGACAGCGCAGGCTTTGTGCGCATGCGCGTCTGCTGGCGTTTCAGGTCCATGCGCCGGAACGGATCCTCGAACAGGCCAAGCTGTTCCTTCAGCGCGAGGACGCGGCCGACCGCCTCATCGACCCGTTCCATCGGCACTTCGCCCGCCTGCACCAGCGAGGGCAGATGGTCGCGATAGATGCCACTCGCCATGCTCATGTCGAGTCCGGCCATGATTGCGATCCGCGCGGCGTCGCGGGCGTCGGCGGCCAAACCACGGGCCGCGATCTCCACATCGCCGTTATAGTCGCCAACGACCAGTCCATCGAACCCCATCTCGCCGCGCAATATGTCGGTCAGATATTCGCGGCCACCATGAATGGGACGCCCCGCGATATCCTCAAACGCGGCCATGACGGTGGCGCAGCCCGCGTCGATGGCTGCCTGAAACGGCGGAAGATAGACTTCCCGTAGCGTCCGCTCCGAAATGTCGGCTGTATTATAATCCAGCCCACTTTCCGCAGCGCCATAAGCGACGAAATGCTTCATGCACGCAGCAACCGATGCATCGTTCGAGAGCGAACGGCCCTGAAATCCCCGCGTCCGGGCGCGGGCCATATCCATGGACAGAAGCACATCTTCGCCAGCGCCTTCGACTGTCCGGCCCCAACGGGCATCGCGGCCCACATCGACCATCGGTGCGAAGACCCAGTCGAACCCGGTTGCCGCCATCTCCTCCGCTGCTGCACGGGCAGTGCGCTCGGCAAGGTCGGGGTCGAAACTCGCCGCCTCAGCCAGTGGAACCGGGAAAACCGTGCGATAGCCGTGAATGACATCGCCCGCGAAGATCATGGGGATGCCGAGCCGTCCCTTCATCGCGGCAGCCTGCAACTTGCGATGCGCATCCACGCCAAAGCCGTTGAAAACACCGCCCAACCGTCCCGCCTGCGCGTCGCTAACAAGATTTTCGACATTCTTGACTGCGGCAGCGGGGTTGATCTTGGCTGCGGCGGCGGAGGTCCAGGGGGTTGGCATCAGCGTCAGCTGCCCCGCCTTCTCTTCGATCGTCATCTGCGCGATCAGCGATTTCACGCGGCTCGACAGCGGGCGGCGTACAGCCCCCATCGCCGCGGGGATGCCCGATGCCTGCCATGCGAAAAGGCAGGCGGAGCTGATCAGGACAGATCGGCGGCTGATGGTGGTATCGCGGAACATCTCGGGCAAACTCCAATAAAAAAGGCAGGTGTGGCGAGCGCTCTTTACGAGCTGATTTCCTTGCCGTCGGCGCAGCGCGGTCCTTTCAGCCAGCCGCCCAAGCGATCGCGCCAGCGATCATATCGGGATGCTTCGGCTCCTACCCTTAGCCATCATCGCCTCGGCCGTCTCTCTCCCACGAGATTAGTGTCGTTCAGCAGCGAGCAAGGCATACTCATACATCTACATGCAAGTAAACAGTCTCGTTGCATTTTTTCGAGTTTCTGTTAGATGTACCGCCGTTCGTTGATGGAGAGTTGGATGATGAAGAAATTGTTTTTAGCCGCGACAGTCCTGGCTATGGCCCCCCTCCCCGCTTTCGCTCAAACGGCTTATTCAAGCTCGACGACGGAAATCGGCACGCTGCTGGACGATCCTGCGGCAAAGGCTATTCTGGAAAGGCATGTTCCTGGCATGACCACCAACGACCAGGTCGATATGGCCCGGTCGATGACGCTGAAGGATATCCAACAATATTCGCCCGATCAGATCACCGACAAGGTACTTACCGAAATCGACGCAGACCTTGCCAAGCTGAAGGCTAAGTAAGGCTGGAGCGTTTTCGAAGCAGATGAAGTCGCCTGCTGGCTTGGAGGACGCGGAAAACAAAAGATAAATAGAGCATAATCCGATTCAACGTGATCGGTTTATGCTCTATTCGGTGGGCCGGGGATGAATATCCGGCCAGTCCTGCTCGTGCCGTTTAAGAAATCACCAACTTTCCCTGCCGCGCAGCAGAACGTCTACGGCTTGTGAAGCAAATTCCGCTGCTTCGGCTGGACTGATGGTCCGTACCGTTTCCTCGGTCCTGCGCCACCCCTGTATCATGCTCAACAATTGTATGGCCGTTCGCCTGGGGTCCTTTGGAGGTACAGGATCATTCCGCGTACCTCTTATTATTTCCTCGGTTAGAAATTCTACTTGGTAGTTATAGCCTACCTGATAGAATGTTTCAGCAATTTCAGGAAATCGGTGCGCTGTTGTTGCAATTAACTGGCTAAATTTCTGAACTTCAGGACTGGCGAGCATATGGATAAACGTTTGCGCGTGTCGCCGCAGACTTTCCGGAAACTCTTCTGGTGTGTCACTATTACGTCTGCTGGCTTCGTCAGACCATGTACGGACACGATCTTCGACGACTGCCTTCATCAGTGCATCCTTGGTCGAATGCCGAATATATAGGGTTCTTTTTGAAACCCCCGCAGCTTGTGCCACGGCTTCCATCGAGGTGGTTTCGTAACCGACCGAAAGGAATAATTCCTTCGCTGCCGATAAAATAGCCTCTTCGATCTCGCCCGCCTTGCTGGTGCCCACTATTTCGGCCGGCAATTAT
>CAMPIM010000177.1 GCA_946886365.1 uncultured Novosphingobium sp. | reverse complement strand
CCCTCAATCCCAACATACCCCTCAGCGTCGAAATACCCCAGCAAAATGCCATCGACAAAGGCAGCAACCCGCAAATGCGGGCGCAAATGGCGGTGGATGCGGCACGGAGCGTTCTGAAACGGCGACGGTAACCTAGGGTGGCGCCGCAGATTTTTTTACATAGCTAAATTGCGCGTTTCTTACGCATCGGGTCGCTGAGCGATGATCTCCGTCGTAATATTCGGCGAGGTTTACATGATAGCATTGCGTCCTCGCGAAACGCGTTAAGGCGTATGCCGTCGGCTTCACACGCCTCATGTGGCACTCTCCATTTCCACACGCTATACCTCCGTGGATCGACGGGAGTCATGGCGGCATGCAGATAAGGAATGGGCGGATGACAGCGCCGCCCTCATTGGACGCGCTGGACAATAATATCATCGAAATCCTGCGGACCAATGGGCGAGCGACCAATCAGGATATTGCGCAGCAGCTATCGGTGACCGCCGCGACCGTTTCGGCACGGTTGCAGAAGATGGAAGATGCGCGCGCCATGCGCGTGGTCGCCGTGACCGACTTCGCCGCCAGGGGATATAATGTCATCCTGGCCGTGGGCGTCAGGGTGCAGGGGCGCGGCATTCAGGATGTGGGCCGCGATCTGGCGAAATTCCCCGAGGTGCTTAGCGTCAACGCCATGAACGGCGGGTATGACCTGGAACTGATGGTGGCACTGCACGATTTTTCCGAGGTTCAGCAATTCCTCTACGATCATATTTCCGGCATCGAGGGTGTAGCCCATATCGATTCCGGTATCGCGGTGGATATCGTGAAATATGAATTCAATGTGGTGCCCCTGGGGCCGACCTGACTTTCACGGGGTCTGCTCTGCGGATAGTGACGGCTTTGGCCTGATGGCGCAGGCGGCGGCGAGATCGTTGGTCACGTTGCCCACCGTGCGAAACAGGTCCGGTATCGACTCAATCGCGAGGAGCAACGGCAGCGCTGTGACGGGAATGCCCGCAGCGATGCAGACAGGGGCGATCGTCGCGAAAAAGGATATTTGGGCCGGAAGACCTACCGCGCCGAGGCTGATGGGAACGGCGACCAACGCGATCAGCGCGAGGGTCGCGGCCCCGGGAAAGATGCCGTGCATATGCCCGAGATAGATGGTGACCGCGACGTTTGCGGCGACGCTGGCCGCGCGGAATAGCGAAACCGCCATCGGCAGCACGATGGCAGTTGTTTCTTCGGGAACATCCAGCTCGCGGGCCGCATCCACCATTACCGGCAAGGTCGCGAGTGATGATTGGGTGCCCAGTGCTACCGCCTGAGCGGCCAAGGCCGATCGCCCGAAGCGCAACGGGGAGCGACCGCCTGCCATCGCAGCCCAGATATACGCGAGCAGCGTGGCGGCAAGGCAGCAGGCTATGACAACCGCCACATATTGGGCAAAGGCGCCGACCACGCCGACGCCCAGCTTCGCGCCCGCGCCGAATGCCAAGGCGGCTACGCCGACAGGTGCAACCGCCAGCACCCAACCTACGATGACCAGCATGGTTTCGACCAGTCCGTGCAGCAGTCCAAGCAGCGGATCGGCCAGCTCTATGCTGATGCGGGAGATGGCGAAGCCGAAGAATATCGCGAATGTAACGAGCGGGACCATGGCGGTTTCTGCGGCGGCCTTTAGAGGATTTGCAGGAATGATTCCGCGAAACCATTCGCTGTGTGAAAGAGGGGGAGGGGAGGTGCCTCCGGCCTCCACCAATCCTTGGGTGACAGGCCATAGCCGCAACAGCCCTTCTGCCAATAATGCCGCTGTTACGGAGGCGGCGACCAGTATCAGAGCGAAGAGGATGAGGGCGCGGGTCGCGATGCTGCCAGCAGCGGCATTGCGGGAGGCGGAGGCGATGCCGGTGACGAGCAGGCCGAAGATCAGCGGGACCACTGTCATGGTTAGGGCATCGAGCCATAGACTGCCGATCGGCAGCAGGATTTTGCCGACGAACTCCTGTGCCGGCCCACTGGTGGCGATGCCTGCAATCAGGCCGATGAGAAGACCGGCAAGAAGGTGCAACGGCCGACCCTTCACCGCGATCAAGCTGGGCTGTCCTTTCGTTCGATGATCGCGGCTATGAGCGCGATGCGGTCGACATCGGAATAAACCTGATTTTCCAGTTCTTCGCCAAACACATCCGGGTCGATTTCGGTGTAGCGTAGCGCGCAGTTCCGCGCCGTTGCAAGATCGGCCAAGCGGTCCTTCAGCGTGTCGCGGCCATCGACGATCGCGCTACCAGTGTAAAGAATGAAGCGCCCGTCAGCGGTCAGCCGGGGAAGGGCCTGCTGTGCCATCGTCAGCGATACTTCAGCACCGTGCATGCCCCCGCCGTCACGATAGGCGCGGCCTGCGGCGTCCATGATATAAGGAGGGTTCGCGAGCAGGAGGTCGAACGTCCCATGTGCCGCGGACAGATCGCCGGTCTGGCGGAAGCGGGCCGTGATACCGGCGGCCTGCGCGTTGATGCGGGCGAGATAAAGCGCGAGGGGATTGATGTCGGTCATCAAAATATCGACAGCAGGGCAAAGATGACCGGCCACTATCCCGCCTACCCCGGCGCCTGTGCCGATATCGACAAGCCGCGCGCCCTTCTTTTGCGGGCATCGAGACAATTCATCGCCGATCAATCGCGCGAAGCGATAGCTGCCAGGTCCGAAGAATACCGCTTCCTGACAATCAGTCGGATAAGCGGAGTGAAGGAATAGGTCGTTCCCAAGCGATGACACGCGGAAGCGGCTTTTCAGGCCGTCGCCATGTCTTTCCAGTGCGTTGGCCTTTGTCAGGATGCGAGCAAGTTCCGGGTCCAGCAGCTCCGGATCGAACGGTAGCGACCAGCCGAAAATATCCCGCAGGTCATGGGCAGACCGACGTGACGCTCGTTCGACAACCCGTGCATGCGTGGCGGGCGTGGGGGTGACGAAACTATATCCACGGTTCTTCAGGACGTGTAGCAGATCAAGCAGAACGGCTGCCCGGCCGTCGCCAGCCACGATGTTCCCGTCGGTGCTATCTTCTTCCGATGGCTCGACCGCCACCGGTGCCCCCAACTCTATGTGCTCCACGCCCGCTTCTCCCATCATGAGGGCAAAACGCGGAGAGTGGCGTGTCGGGTCCCGTTATCGCATTTCTCTGAAGGGGTGGGAAAGTCAGCTGTCCATTTTGCCCAGGTTTGAACGGATGCCGTTCAGGAACAGTCCTGTGACCAACCGTGCATGCGCGGCCATTTCGCTGAGCGTAAGCGGAGGCTCGCCGAACAATAAGCGGCGTTGCCATTCGCCAAAGGCCATGGCGACGAATTGCATGGCGAAGCTGCGGCTTTCCGCGGCGGAGGCGCCTTCTTTCTTCAGCATCGCCGCAACCGGACTGACCTGATACCGTTCAAACTGGTGACGAGCGATCTTTCGCAGTTCGTCGAACTCTCCGCCTTCCCGGTAGATAAGCCGGGAAATCCGCATGCTGCGGGTCGAGGAAAGCTGGCGCTGCATTTCCGTCGCGTAGGTGACAAGGCGCGTGTGCAGGTCACCCTGTAGCTCGGGGACGTCCGGCTGAAGCTGTGCGCCCGAATATTCGAGGCAGGCGGCAAAAAGCGCCAGTTTGTCGGGGAAATGATTGTAGAGGGTGCGGCTCGACACCTGCGCCTTTTCCGCGATGTCGCGCAAGGAGGCCGCGTGAAAGCCTGCACGGGCAAATTCCTCCACCGCGATGAGAATCAGGTTCATGCGCTTCTGTTCGGCCGCCTCCGCCGTCGGGCGGCCCGCTCGCCTCTTGGTGCTCGTTTCATTCATCTTTTGCCTCGTCGCGCAGCGGAAGAGCAATGGCAAGCAGAGTTGTCATTGACCAATTACACACTAATGTGTAATATATTCTCATCGAGTCCGAAAGC
>CAMPIM010000176.1 GCA_946886365.1 uncultured Novosphingobium sp. | reverse complement strand
TGCAGCAGCAAGGCTGCCTATCCTCTCCCCTGAAGGGGCGAGGATATTAGAGATAGGGGCGGATGGCGGCTAGGAAGGCGTCACCATAGGCGTCGAGCTTGCGCTGGCCGATGCCGCTGATGTGGCCGAGTTCGGCTAGGCTTGCGGGGCGTTGCTCGGCCATTTCTCTTAGGGTGGAATCGTGGAAGATCACATAGGGGGGCACACCCTGTTCCTGCGCGAGTTCGCGGCGGCAGGCGCGCAAGGCGTCGAACAGCGGATCGCCGACGGGGTTTTCCGGATTGCCGTTACGGGCGCTGCGGCGGCGGCGTTCGCGGCGTGGGGGGAGGATCAGGCTGACCTCCTCCTCCCCGCGCAGGATCGGGCGGGCGCTGGGGCCTAGTTCGAGGCCGCCATGTTCGTTAGTTTGCAAAGCATCTTTTACGAGCAGCGCGCGGGAGACTGGGCGGAGGAGCGCTGTCTCTTCTCCGGAGACGATGCCATAGACGGAAATCTTGTCGTGGCCGCGTTCCCGGATGCGGTCGGTGACGGCGCCGGTCAGGACTTGCTCGATATGGCCGGTGCCGAAGCTCTGGCCGGTGCGATAGACGGCGGACAGATATTTGCGCGCGGTTTCAGTGGCGTCGATGCTGGGCGGGGGATTGAGGCAATTGTCGCAATTGCCGCAGCTGGCAGGCGGATGTTCGCCGAAGTGGCGGAGGAGGATGGCGCGGCGGCAGGTGCCGGTTTCGACGAGGCCCCCGAGGGCGGTGATGCGGGTGCGTTCCCCCTGCTGACGGCTGGGGTCGAGTTCGGCGATGCGCTGGCGGGCGCGGGCGAAGTCGTCGGCGCCCCAGAAGAGGTGTGCTTCGGCCGGTTCGCCGTCGCGGCCTGCGCGGCCGGATTCTTGGTAATAGCCCTCGATCGACTTGGGCAGCGCGGCGTGGGCGACGAAGCGGACGTCGGGCTTGTCGATGCCCATGCCGAACGCGATGGTCGCGACCATGACCATGTCTTCGCTGGCGATGAAGGCGGCCTGGTTGGCGGCGCGGATGGCGGGGTCCAGCCCGGCATGATAGGCGCGGGTCGGGCGGCCGGTGCGGGTCAGGGTGTCAGCCAGCTTTTCGGTGGCCGCGCGCGTGGGGGCGTAGACGATGCCGGGGCCTTCGCTGGCGGAGATGAGATCGGACAGCTGTCGCGGCAGGCCGTCGCGCGGGTGGACGGCGTAGCGGATATTTGGGCGGTCAAAGCCCGCGATGATGAGGCCTTCGCGCGGGATGCCGAGCTGGACGAGGATGTCGTCGCGGGTGTGGTGGTCGGCAGTGGCGGTGAGCGCTAGGCGCGGGACGGTAGGGAACTCGTCCAGCAAGGGGCGGAGCAGGCGGTAGTCGGGGCGGAAATCATGGCCCCATTCGGATACGCAATGCGCTTCGTCTATGGCGAAGAGGGCGATCTTTGCCGAGCGGAGGAGGCTGCGGAAACCTTCGCCGCTTGCGCGTTCGGGTGCGACGTAGAGCAGGTCTAGGTCGCCATTGCGCAGACGGTCCTGAGTTTCGCGCCAGTCGGCATCGACGCTGGTCAGGCTGGCGGCGCGGATGCCGACCGCCTGCGCCGCGCGAAGCTGGTCGTGCATCAGGGCGATGAGGGGCGAGATGACGACGCAGCAGCCATCGAGCGCGACGGCGGGGAGTTGGTAGCAGAGCGACTTGCCCGCGCCCGTCGGCATGATGGCGAGCGTTGGCTGGCCAGCCATGACGCGTCCGACGACCTGTTCCTGCACGCCGCGGAAGCCGGGAAAGCCGAAAATGTCGTGGAGGAGACTGGGGATGTCCGAACGCATTCGGCGGCTGTAGCGGGTTCGGCTGGCGAGGCAATGCAGATGCGCGACGGAAGAAGGTCGCGCTTCAGGTGGGCTGATAAAGTGGCTGTGCTGTGGATTTGCGGGCAGAGGGTTTGCCGAGCGCTGTGGCCGAAACGCTTTTAGGGCATCGCGTCTTAATCGGCGCTGCCCCCATTGCCGTTCGCGTCCTGGTTCAACTTCTTTGGAAAGAAGAGGGCTTCGACATTCGAACGAGGCAAGTGACTCGTTCGGGCAGCCCGAACGGGGTTAGTGACCCATATAAAGGCACGGCGCGCTATTTTGGGTCTTCGGCGCTTCCGCGCGCCCTAGTCGATTGGGTCGAGGAGGCAGCCCCAGCCCTTGCGGTAGCGCGCCGTGCGGGAAGCCAGGAGCGGGACGCTGGCTTCGACGCTGCTCGATTCGGGATTGTCCGAGAGGGTGACGAAGGTCATGCCGGGTTCCTTGTCGCCCTTGCAGCTGTCCATTGCCCGCCCCTCCACATAACGGCAGGAACAGGTGACGCGCGCGCCAAAACCCGCGCCCACGGCGGCGCGGGCGCGCAGGGCGCTCCAGTTCCATGCCAGCAGCAGGACGAGCAGCGCGACGATGGCGGCGAGCGCATAAATCCATTTCGGGCGTGCGGACATGCTCCCCTTTCCGATGAGCCGTGCTAAGGGCGCGGCTTATGAAGCTCGATCGGAAACGCGTAAAGGCTGTTGGCGCAGGCGCTGCCATTTTGTCGCTGCTGGCGCTGGCGGGGGGCCTCGCCGTGCGCGCCGCCGATCCGGCGACAGATTATCGCGTGTCGGCGGATGCGGGCGTGAATGAAGGGGATTTGCGCGCCGCGATCGATCCGCTGTTCGACGGCGACGAGGATGTCGGCGAAACGCGGGCGCTGATCGTCATGCATCGGGGCGAGATCGTCGCAGAACGCTATGCGCCCGGATTCGGGCCGGAAACCAAGCTGCTTGGCTGGTCGATGGGCAAGAGCGTGACGGCGGTGCTGGTTGGCTTGATGGTTGCTGACGGGCGGCTGGCGCTGGATTCGCCGGTGCCGGTCGCGGCATGGGGTCAGCCGGGCGATCCGCGCGGAAAGATTACGCTGCGGCAATTGCTCGCCATGACGTCAGGGCTGGATCATGTCGAGGATGACGAGCCGCTGGCCGACGCGGACACAGTGCGCATGCTGTTCACCGACGGCGCGCAGGATATGAGCGCCTTTGCCGAAGCGAAACCGCTGGCGCATGCGCCGGGGTCGCGCTTTTCCTATTCGACCGGCAATACATTGATCCTGGGCGACCTGATGGCGCGGATGCTGACTAGCAATCCCGATCCGGATGTACGGCGGCAGGCGATGCAGACCTTTATCGACGGACGGCTGAAGATTCCGGCGGGGATCAAGAGCCTGACGGTGGAATATGACGCCGCTGGCACGATGATCGGCGGCAGTTTCCTGCATATGACGGCGCGCGATTATGCGCGCTTTGGCGAACTGCTGCGGAACCATGGGCGGGGGCCGAACGGACATCAGATCGTGCCGGAAAAATGGGTCGATTTCATGCGCACGCCTTCAGGGCGCAATGCGGCCTATGGCGCGCATCTGTGGCTGAACCGCGAAAGCGAGGAAAGCGTACTGATGCCAGGGGATGCGCCGCGTAGCCTGTTCGGCTGTGTAGGACATGGGGGGCAATATATATTGGTGTCGCCGGGTCAGGCGCTGACGGTCGTTCGGATCGGAGCGTCGCCGGAAAAGGAGCAGCGAACGGCCGTGAAGCAAGGGCTGGCAAGATTGATGCGGCTATTTCCTGCCTGAGGGTGATTTCCGCCGGATGTTAATATGCCCGGTCATCGGGCTGAGTGATCCAGATACAAGGCACGATGCTATGGCGCCTCGCCGAGGACATCTGGGTCAGGCCCGGATGACAGCCCACGAACGCCCCACACGCAAGATATCAGTCGCCGTTAAGCCTTAGCTCCAGCGCGAACGGTGGTGGGAGGTAGCGCTGACAACAGGGCGTTGCATGATGGCGAACTCGTCTTGGCCTGCGTCCGCTCGCTAAAGCATGATGATGTTTGAGTGATCGTCACCCCGGACTTGATCCGGGGTCCCGC
>CAMPIM010000175.1 GCA_946886365.1 uncultured Novosphingobium sp. | reverse complement strand
GCCCCGCCCAGGTCTTGGACGGGCTTACCCTTGGCGCCAGCTTCGGCCCGCCGATCGAACGCCCCGCGAAATAAGCGCCAATGTCGGTCGCCCACACCAGCGACAATGTCCAGAAGGCGAGCAGAAGCCCGCCCGGCTGCTGCTGACGCAGAAAGGTAAGCGCCATCACCGGCACGAAAACGTAGAAAATCCCCAGCGACAGCCGAACCGATCGCGTGACCAAAATCACAAAGAAGAAAGCGGCGACCGCAAGCGTGAAGGCTGTCCAAGACAGGCCCGCCGCCAGCGGACAGAGGAGCGCCAGCGGCACCGACACCGCAAACATCGAAAGCCGCCGATGCTCAGGCGAAGCGCCCGTAAGGTCTGCCCACTCCCCCTGTATCAGCACACCAGCGACGACGAGCAGCAACCAGAAGAAAACGCCCCCGAAATAAAGGGCTGCGGAAGTCAGGGCTATAAGCAGCAGTCCAACGACCGCGCGGGTGCGAAGCTCACTGGACATCGGTCAAAGCCCGCCGAAGCGGCGGTCCCTCAAACGGAAGGCGTCAAGCGCCTCGGCAAGCGCCCGCCCATCGAAATCGGGCCAAAGCATATCGGTAAAATATAGCTCGGCATACGCCGCCTGCCACAGCATGAAATTGCTCAGCCGCTGTTCTCCCGACGTCCGGATCAGCAGGTCGAGCGGCGGCAGGTCAGCCGTATCCAGCCCGGCTTCAACATCTTCCAACCGAACGGCTTCGGGATCGATTTCGCCAGCCCGCACCCGTTGCGCGATAGTCTGGACCGCTCGCACCATTTCATCCTGCGCGCCATAATTAAGGGCGATCGCGATGATCGGTCCATTGTTGGACGCGGTTCGCGCCACTGCACGCTCGATCAGGTCGACGAGAGACGGATCAAGCGCCTGATAGTTGCCGATCACCCGCAACCGCACACCATTGGCGTGAAATTCGTCTAGGTCCGACTCGATGAAGCGCCGCAGCAGCCCCATAAGGTCCGCCACTTCATTTGCCGGCCGCTTCCAATTCTCCGAGGAGAAAGCGTAGAGCGTCAAACATTCCAGCCCAAGGTCTCGCGCGGCCCTAGCAACCCTGCGGACCGCTTCGACGCCAGCCCGATGCCCTGCGATGCGCGGTAGGAACCGTTTCTTCGCCCAGCGGCCATTACCATCCATGATGATGGCGACATGGCGCGCGCCATGACCGGACGCGCCGTCATGAGCGAAGTCGGATTTGGCTTGGCTGGCCATCAAAGTTGCGCGCGAGCGATGAACACGGAGGGAGCGTCCCGGCTTACTGGCCGAGAATTTCCTTCTCCTTGGACGCCGTGACAGCGTCGATATCCGCGATGGTGCTATCCGTCAGCTTCTGCACCTCTGTCTCCAACCGCTTGCGTTCGTCCTCGCTGATTTCGCCCTTCTTTTCGTCAGCCTTCAGATGGTCCATGCCATCGCGGCGAACGTTGCGGACAGCGACGCGGGCACCCTCGGCATATTTGCTGGCGAGCTTGGCCAATTCCTTGCGCCGTTCCTCGGTCAGGTCGGGGATCGGCAGGCGCAGCGTCTGGCCGTCCATGATCGGATTGAGGCCCAGGCCCGCCGAGCGGATCGCCTTGTCACAGGGGCCGACATTGCTCTTGTCCCACACCTGCACCGACAACATGCGCGGTTCGGGAGCGGAGACGGTTGCCACCTGATTAAGCGGCATATGCGCGCCATATACCTCGACCGTAACGGGATCGAGCAGCTGGATATTGGCCCGGCCGGTGCGCAGACCCGCCAGATCACCTTTCAGCGATTCGACGGCGCCGTGCATGCGGCGTTCGAGGTCGGCCTTGTCATATTGAGCCATGGTATTTCAGCGCTCCTGATTTTGCACGATCGTCGCAACCCCGTCCCCGGCCAGCACCTTTGTCAAATTGCCGGTTTCGCGGATGTTGAATACGACGATGGGGATATTGTTTTCGCGGCAGAGAGCAATGGCACTTGCGTCCATGACCTTCAGATTGTCGTTCAGCACCTTGTCGAAGCTGATCTCATCATAACGCGCAGCGTCGGCTACCTTCTTGGGGTCGGCATTATAAATGCCGTCCACGCTGGTGCCCTTGAACAGCGCGTCGCAGTTCATCTCGGCCGCGCGCAATGCCGCGGTCGTATCGGTGGTGAAGAAAGGACTGCCGGTGCCCGCCGCGAAGATGACGATCCGGCCCTTTTCCATGTGCCGCACCGCTTTGCGCCGAATATAGGGCTCGCACACGGTCGCCATCGGGATCGCCGATTGAACGCGCGTGTCATAACCGATCTTTTCGAGCGCATTCTGCACCGCCAATGCGTTCATGACGGTGGCGAGCATGCCCATATAGTCCGCGCTTGTGCGATCGAAGCCCTTGGCGGCTCCCGCCAGGCCACGAAAGATGTTGCCGCCGCCGACAACGACGCAGATTTCAAAGCCCGCATCCTTCGCCGCAGCGATTTCGGATGCGACACGGTTCACGGTTTCCGGCTCGATGCCGAATTGCCCCTGCCCCATCAGCACTTCGCCCGAGAGTTTCAGCAAGATGCGCTTGAACGGCGGACGAGTCATGCGGGGTAAAATTCCATCAATTGGAGCAGACAAAGGAATGGCGCGCACCTTAGGCAGCGCGCGCCATTCTGTGAAGTCCTTAGCGTCTTCGCCCAGCTTGTCGAGAAGCGTTGCTCCCGAGCGCCGCCCGAACCGAACGCCTTATCAGGTTAGGCCGGGATCAAACGCCCGCGGCCGCAGCGACTTCAGCAGCGAAGTCGCTCGTTTCCTTCTCGATGCCTTCGCCGAGCTGGAAACGGACATAGTTCTTCAGCGTGATCGAAGCGCCTGCATCCTTCGCCGCCTTGGCGACAACGTCAGCGATCGGCGTCTTGTTGTCCATCACAAACAGCTGGCTGAGCAGCGCATTTTCCTTGGCGTACTTGGCGACCGAACCATCAACCATCTTCGCGACGATCTCGGCGGGCTTGCCCGATTCGGCAGCCTTTTCAGCGGCGATGGCGCGTTCACGCTCCAGCAGAGCCGGATCGATGTCAGCAGCCGACAGCGCCAGCGGGAAAGCGGCAGCAATGTGCATCGCGATCTGCTTGCCCAGCGGCTCCAGCACGTCAGCAGGCGCATCACCCTCCAGCGCGACCAGCACACCGATCTTGCCGAGGCCCGGCGCAGCAGCGTTATGAACGTAAGGAACAACAACGCCCTGGCCTACTTCCAGCTGACCGATGCGGCGCAGGGTCTGGTTCTCACCGATGGTGGCGATGTTCGACACCAGCTTTTCGGAAATCGTGCCACCAGCCGGGTGAGCCTGCGACGACAGCGCTTCTGCATCGGTCGCGCCGCTGGTCAGGGCGACCTGTGCCACGGTGCGAACGAAGTCCTGGAACTGATCGTTCTTCGCTACGAAGTCGGTTTCGCTGTTCACTTCAACGGCAACGCCCTTGGTGCCAGCGACGGCAACGCCGACCAGGCCTTCAGCAGCGGTGCGGCTCGACTTCTTCTGCGCGGCGGCGAGGCCCTTGGCGCGCAGCCAATCGACGGCGGCTTCCATGTCGCCATTGGCTTCAGCGAGCGCCTTTTTGCAGTCCATCATGCCCGCGCCCGAACGGTCGCGCAGTTCCTTGACGGCAGCAGCGGTAATCTCGGCCATGTTTCGGCTCCTAAATTTCGATGGGGTTCAAATAAACGGGGTTCGAATAAGCACTAGGGCGCGTTCCGGTGGAGCGCGCCCTAGCCTCTTAATCTTGCAGTTCGAAGACCGCGGGATCAGGCCTGAGCGGCGACCTCTTCAACTTCGGGCTCGTCCAGAGCACCGAGGTCAACGCCCGAAGCCTGCTGCGCACCGCGGTTGCCCTTGGTGGCTGCGGCGGCGATGGCGTCGCAATAGAGGCGGATCGCGCGGCTGGCGTCGTCATTCGCCGGAACCGGGAAAGCGATGCCGTCGGGCGAAACGTTCGAATCGAGGATCGCGACGACCGGGATACCCAGCGTGTTAGCTTCCTTGATCGCCAGCTCTTCCTTGTTGGCGTCGATCACGAACATGACATCGG
>CAMPIM010000174.1 GCA_946886365.1 uncultured Novosphingobium sp. | reverse complement strand
GTTCTCAGTATTTCCAGCTTAGCGTTGTCTGGCGAACAAATCTTGAGGTGAGGCCCAATAAGACCGGACTCCGCGCTGTCCGCGGTTTTAGGCAGGTCACTTTTCCCAATAACCCCGGATTCTGAGCCAACAGCCAGACGGAACGGCGAAAGGGCGCTGACTCGCACGGATCGCCAGCGCAGTCTTGCGTCCGCGCAGGCCGGGAATATGCTCGAAACGACACCATGAGCGCAAAATCAGCCTTGCGAAAGCGGACGCAGACACAGCACCTTCCTGCGCCAAAAGCCGCGGTCTCCGCGGAGATTGTGACGGTCCTGGCACCGGGCGAGGCCAGACTGCCGCACCGGCGGTCCGGTTCCGCGCAGGATCGCGAAGCCCAACTCGTCGCCTTGCTCCAGGAGCTGACGGGCGAAGACACTGCCCTGGACGCGCTCGCCTTCCGGAAGAGTCTGGAGGCGCGGGCACGCGCCAGCATCAAGGCGCTCGCGGTCGATCTCGACTGCTACGCGCGCTTTTCGGAGAAACAGGGTGGGATTGGCTTGCCTGCCAGCGAAACGCGGCTCGTGGCCTATGTCGAGTATTGCGAGGCGCGTCGGCTCAAGCCTGCGACCGTTTCCCGGCGCCTGTCCTCGCTGGCGGTGGCCCATCACTTCCTGGGCATTCCCAACCGCGTGGGCGCGGGTGTGGTTCGCGATGCGCTGCGTGGCCTGCGGCGCCGGGTCGGGGTCAGCCAGCGCCAGGCCGGTCCCTTGCGCTTCGGTGAAGGCATCGGGCGCGAGGCGGTCAAGGGGTTCACGCTGTCGGTCCTGCTCGAAGCATGCTCGGGCGATGTCGTCGGGCTGCGCGACGCGGCCCTCCTGTCGCTGGGCTATGATGCGGGTCTACGCGTGTCGGAGCTGGCGGCGGTGGAATTCGACCGGATCGAGCCTCAGGACGACGGTTCCGGTTTACTCCAATTAGCGCGTTCGAAAACCGACCAGGAGGGGCAGGGGGCCTTTGTGTGGCTCTCGCCCGATACGATGCGGCGCGTGAGCCTATGGATAGAGGCTGCCTCGATCCGTACGGGCGTCCTGTTCCGCAGGGTGGCGGTGACCCGGACCAAGGCGCGTGAAGCGCGGCGCGAGCGCACCATCGGCGATCTTGCCCTGCACGCGCTCGTCGATCGCGAGCGCATGGCGGCCCAGCCCGCGCGTTCGGCGACCGCGACCTACAAAATTGGCGAGGACGCGCTCACACCCGCCGCCGTGCGGCTGATCATCAAGCGGACCGCGCTGGCCGCGGCCGATCAGGGTCTCGTCGATCTCATGGGCGCGAATCTGGCCCAAGCAGTCAAGGCGCTCAGTACGCATTCGCTGCGGGTCGGCCTGACCCAGGACCTGTTTGCCCATGGCGAGGATGCGGGGCCGATCGCGCAGGCGTTGCGCTGGACCTCCACCGCGACCGCGCTGCGATACGGTCGCAAGCTTGCGCCCTCCTCGAACGCGGCCGCCCAGATGCTGAAAGGTGTGAGAAAATGATGCCGTTGCGACGAAATCTGTCAGTCAGACGAAAGGGCCATTGGGCACCCGATGCAGTCTTCTTTGTCCGTTCACACAAGGGCGACCAGGAAGGGGAGGGGGCGACCGCTTTTCTGTCGATGCGCAGCGTGCTGGCGATTGAGGCGTGGATTGCGGCAATGGCCGAGCTGCTCAAAGTTCCTGATATGTCGGAGGGGCCGCTGTTTCGGCGGCTGTTCGTCAAGCGTCTGCCCCCGGTTGACCCCACGGTCGTCAAAGCCGCAGCGCGGCGCCATGCGGCGGCGCTACATCTCGGGCTGCAGCGCCTGCTGCCCGACGCTGTGGTTCCGAGGCGCTGGGGCCGCGATCCGCTGACGGTGGTGACGCTCGGGACAACGGCACTGCGACCGCAGGCGGTGAGTGCAATTTTTAAGGCGCGGGTGCAAGGCGCGTGGGAGAAAGGTTTGCTTCCCGATCTTACCGCCGAAGAGGTGGCAGAGTGGGTCAAGGGGGGGGCCACGGAACCAAGAAGCAAAAAGTGCCGCTAAGCAACGCACTGATTTCTTTTGGGAAAAAGCAGGATACGGCGCTAAGTGACTGATATGATTGGGGCGTGAGGTTTCTCGACCTTTCCCGCCGGGTCTGTACCCTTCTTACAGGGAGGGCCGAGTCGTGGATGCGCCGTTTCGACAATATCTTGGATGGGAGCGGTTCCCAGACCTGACTGCTCACGAAATTGCCGGTTGTTTCACTCTCTCCGATCTTGCGCGGAGAGCGGTCCTACGCCGACGACGCGCGCTCAATCGCCTTGGCGTCGCGTTACAGATAGGTTTTCTGCGGCTCACCGGAGCCCCGCTCAATTCCTTCGAGATCATCCCGCCACGGATCTTGGCCCACCTCGGCAACGAACTCGGCCTCCCCGCGCCCCGCCTTGCTTCCATCCGCGCCCTGTACCGCCGCCGGCGCACATTATTCGAACATCAGGCGGCGGCGAAGGAGGTCCTGGAATTACTCAATCTGACCGAACACGCGGAACGAGCACTCAATGGCTTTCTTCGGCGAGAAGCGGGCGAGAAATTCTCGCTGGAAGAACTGGAACAAGCCGCTCGCGCCTGGCTGGTGGAACATGACTATATCCAATTGCCCGGACGCCGACCGAGAAGTTTGGCAGTGGCGGCACGTCGTCATTGTGATGAAGTGCTCCTCACTCGCGCCGTGAGCGCGGTCGGCCTGGAACAGACAAAGGTCTGGCAAAGTGAGCTGTCGCAGACGATGGAAAACGGCAAGACTCGTCTCTGGAATGGTTACGGGATGGGCCTACGAGCCGAAAAACGAAAGGCCTCGCAGACCATATCGCCAAGATCGATTTGCTGAAGAAGCTGGGTGCCGAAAAGCTCAATCTAGGCTTGGCGACCGGAATGCTGAAGGCTCAAGCCCGTTCAATGCTTTATCGCAAGTCCTCCACTATTTTGCGAATGCGAGGCGAACGCAAGAGCCTTGAGATCGCCTGCTTTCTACGTCTGCAGCTGCTCCGTCTCACCGATAATGGCCTCACCATGATCGACTATCGGATTGCCAACCTCTGGCGCCAAGCCAAATCGCGCGCCGAGGCGACGGTCGAGGATGAGCTCCGCCGTCATCAAGCTCTGGTCTTGCAGCTCAACAGCCTTCTTGAAGATCAGAATCTGTCAGATGCCTCTGCTCGCGAGCAAATGCACGCAAGTTTGTCGCCGTTCCTTCCGACCGGGATTCATGGTCCGGCCACGAAGGTCGACCGTATTCGACGGGAATTGGCCACCGCGGGCAAGGCTACGAGGGAACTGCTAAACGCTGCGACGTCGATTAGTCTCAATGTTCCGCCTGCCCATCCGCTTGAACAAACGTTGGCAATTGTGGGTCGAGTAGCCCACGCGGAAAAGCCGCGCTTACCCGAAGGCACGCCCAATCCGTTTGGTCGGACATGGGCTTTTCTGATCGATCAACCCGATCGCGAGGCCGCGTTCAAGGCGTACCGGGCCGCAACGCTGATGCGTCGCATTGAAGCCGAAGGTCGATTACCAGCGGCGAACCGCGTCATTCTGGATCATTTTAGAAACTTGCCGGTCACCGGCCTGTGGGGTGGCGGAACTCAAGCATCGGCTGACATGATGAGCCTTGATGCATCCCGTCGTCTTTGGAATGCTCGGCATGACCCGCGGCGTCGCACGCCTGCGATCGGAACCTATACCCACGTGCTCGATCAATGGGCTATCCTGCATGATCAGGCCGTGGTGCTGAACCGACGACAAGCCGGGGCTGCTATCGAGGGAGCGCTTCGCCATGAAGCCGTTGATCTTCACCGCCTCGCTGTCGACACCCATGGTCACACCCATTTCGGGATGGCGTTGGCCAAACTGGTCGGATTTGATCTAGCGCCAAGGTTGGCTCGCCTGCACAAACGCAAGCTATACCTTCCCCGAGGCATCGATGTCCCTGTCAGCCTGCGTTCCGTCGTCAGCGAGACGGTTTCAATTCGGGCAATAACCCGAGGATGGGATGCGCTTCTTCGCATTACGGCCTCGACCAAGAACGGGTGGTGTTCGGCAACATATGTGCTGGATCGTTTTGGCAGTGCAGCTCGAGGTGACGAAGCCTTTCAGGCAGGTGGTGCCTTCGGCAGGCTTCTCCTCACCCGCTTTCTTGGCACCCACCTCGGCAATCCTGCCTTCCGGGCCATGAACGATGCACTCCTTAGCCAGGGCGAGTCTGTCCACACCCTGCAAAGGGCAATTTATTCTGGTCCAATTGGTCCTGGCCACGGACGAACGCCCGAGCAAATGGCGACGATATCGTCATCGCTGACGCTGCTGACCAATGTCATTATGACGTGGAACGCAAATCGGATCGGCGAAGTCAGTGCGCAAATGCCGGAGATGTTTCCCGATCACCAAATTAGACGGATTGCTCCCAATGCGCACGAGCACATCAACACCAAAGCCAGTTCGACGGGTTGAAGTTCTCAGCGGGATGGCCGGACGACGGCGTGCCT
>CAMPIM010000173.1 GCA_946886365.1 uncultured Novosphingobium sp. | reverse complement strand
GGACACGGTGAAGCCCCGCGCCTGAAGCCCGGCACGCAGCGCATCGACGCTGCCGTCGAAGCTGACCTGCATCACCGAAGTTCCACCCAGAGCAAGGCTGCTGGTCGCCGCCGACCTGACACCCACGATAGACCGCACCGCCGCCTCGCCCTGCGCCACCGATCCTACGTCGGGCGTGTCGAACTGGATCGAGACGCTGCTGGTCGTCGCCGACGGCACCGGCATTTCGGTCGTCTCCAATAACTGTTCGGCCCCATTCTCGATCGCGAGCGCGTCCGGATCGACCGGCTCCTCGATGATCAACGAGGGGTCGGGCCGCAAACGACCGTCATTAAGGGCGGCGGTATACAGCTGGTCGATCCGCCGCGCCGCTTCATCCATCATCTGCGGGATCGCGCTTTCGGCGGTCGCGCGTAGGGAGAAGCTGCCGATCAACGTATCGTCCGGCCCATAGCGCGCCGTAAAAGTGCCCCTCACCGGACCACCCGGATATTCCCGCTGAAGCCGCGCGATCGGCACCACCACATCAGCTGCGCCATATTGATCCAGCAACACGCGCCACCACAGCCGCCCGCGCCTCCCCACCTGACCGGCATTCAGCAGGATCGGGTCAGCGATCGATCCGCTCACCCGCACATAATCGATCGCGCTGTCCCCCGTACGGAACCGCGCCCAGGCCTTCTGCCACTCATTGATCCGCTCATAGGACACGGCCGAGCCGCCATCCCACATCACCGGAATGACCAGCAGCGGCGGCGAACGCATGACATGGCCGGATACGCCGAGCAGCTGCCCCGTCCGCGCGCGGTCGAACAAAATCCCCAGCGTCGCGATGTAGCGGGTCGGCCCGACCTGCTCATATTCGATCTCCACGCCGGAGATCATGGCCTCAAGCTGCGAATCGGACAGGTTCGGTACCCCGGCCGCGCCATGGGTACGCGTCCACAGCATCCGCCAGCCCTGCCGCTGCGCCAGTCGCCAGCCCGCGAGGCGCGCGCTATTGGCATCCCTGCCCAGCACATCGACCTTGATGCCGCTGACCTGATAATCGCCCCCGCTCGCGATCGGCGGCACGCCGCGTTCGCCCTCCATCTGCGCGAACAAGGCCGCGGCAGCGAGGCCCAGCATGATCGCGCCCAGAATCTGGACGGGCCGCGACAAGCGGCGGACCAGCGACGAAGGCCGGAAAATCTGGCTTTGGAAGGCAGTGGACAGGCTCACGCGCGCCCTTTTGGCGAGATTTCCCCCATCTGCCAAGCGGCAACCCATTTGCCGTTCCGTTTTCCGTATCATTGCTATAGTGGGCGCGGGCATGAGCGACACCGAATCCTACAGCTACGCCAAGGCTGGCGTCGATATCGCAGCGGGCAATGCACTGGTCCGCGCCATCGCCCCCTTGGCCAAGGCAACCCGCCGCCCCGGCGCTGATGCTGAACTCGGCGGCTTTGGCGGTTTCTTCGACCTGAAGGCCGCTGGCTATGACGACCCGCTGCTGGTCGCGGCCAATGACGGCGTCGGCACGAAGCTCAAGCTCGCGATCGACCATGACCGCCATGATGGCGTGGGCATTGACCTTGTCGCCATGTGCGCCAACGACCTCATCGTCCAGGGCGCCGAGCCGCTCTTCTTCCTCGACTATTATGCCACCGGCAAGCTGGAGAGCGGCGTCGCCGAACGCGTGATCGCTGGCATCGCCGAAGGCTGCAAGCAGGCCGGTTGCGCCCTCATCGGTGGCGAAACCGCCGAAATGCCGGGCATGTATGGGCCAGGCGACTATGACCTCGCCGGATTCTGCGTCGGCGCGGTTGAACGGTCGAAGGCGCTCACCGGCAACAAGGTGAAGGCAGGCGACGTCCTGCTCGGCCTCACCTCCTCGGGCGTCCACTCCAACGGCTTCTCGCTCGTCCGCCGCCTCGCCGCAGACAAGGGCTGGAAACTCGACCGCCCGGCCATCTTCGACAATGAAGTGCTGCTGATCGACGCGCTGATGGCGCCGACCCGCATCTATGTGAAGCCGCTGCTTCCTTTGGTGCGCGGCGGCAAGATCAACGCGCTCGCCCATATCACCGGCGGCGGCCTCCTCGAAAACATCCCTCGCGTCCTGCCCGAAGGCTGTCATGCCGTGGTCGACGCCGACGGCTGGGAGCAGCCCCGCCTGATGGCCTTCCTGCAAGCGCAGGGCCATATCGAGCCGGAGGAAATGGCCCGCACCTTCAACTGCGGCGTCGGCATGGTGCTCGCGGTGGATGCTGACGCGGCGGACGCCGTGACCGCCGAACTCGAAGCCGCAGGCGAAACCGTCGTCCGCGTCGGCATCATCGAAGCTGGCGAAAAAGGCTGCACCGTCAAGGGAAGCCAGGAGACCTGGAGCGCGAAAGCCGATTGGACCGCCACGCATCTGGGTTAATCAGAAGGCCGAGATAAGAATAACCGTTCGCCCTGAGCTTGTCGAAGGGCTTCACTTCTCTTCAAAGAAAGGGAGGGGCTTCGACAAGCTCAGCCCGAACGGGGATGATATGACAAAGGCCAAAGTCGGCATCCTGATTTCCGGGCGAGGGTCCAACATGGCGGCGCTGCTCTACGCCGCCAAGCACCCCTCCTGCCCTTATGAAATCGTCCTAGTCGCCGCCAACGATCCGCAAGCCGCTGGCCTCACCCTCGCACAAGCGGAAGGCATCCCCACCTTCGCCCAAAGCCACAAGGGCATGAAGCGCGCCGAGTTTGACCAGATCATCGACGCGCAGCTGCGCAAGGCTGGCGCGGAATATGTCGCCCTCGCCGGTTATATGCGCCTGCTCTCCCCCGAATTCGTCGCGGGCTGGGAAAACCGGATGCTCAACATCCACCCCAGCCTCCTCCCCAAATATAAGGGCCTCGACACCCACCAGAAGGCGCTCGACGCGGGCGACAGCCATGCGGGCTGCTCCGTCCATGTCGTCACCAGCGAACTGGACGACGGCCCGGTGCTAGCGCAGACGGAGGTCGCCATCCTGCCCGGCGACACCGCCGACAGCCTGGCCGCCCGCATCCTCATCGCCGAGCATCAGCTCTATTCCCGCACCCTCGCCGACTTCGTGACCCGAGAGCGCCAGCCCGAATGGCTGCTCGCCAAAGTCCGCGAACGCGCCCTCGCGCTCCCCCAGGCGGACGAGGTGACATCGCACGGCATGCCCTGCTTCGGCATCGAAAAGGGCAAGAAATTCGCCTATTTCAGCCATGATCATCATGGCGACAACATCACCGCCCTGCTCGTCAAGACCACCGCGCCCGAAGAACAGGCGATGCTGATCGACAGCGACCCCGCCCGCTATTTCCGCCCGGCCTATTTCGGCGACGGCTGGGTCGGCATCCGCCTCGACCTTGGCGACACCGACTGGGATCATATTGACGACCGGCTGGCAAAAAGCTGGCGGGAAATAGCGCCCAGGAAGCTCATGGGCCTGATGGACGTAGCTGACGAGTTTTGAAAGCACCCTGTTCCTGCGCAGGCAGGAACAGGTGACTTTCATTTTCAGCCATTCCACTCCACATAAGCCGCCATGACCGACAGCTTCGCCCCCGCCCCCATGCCCGCGATCGAGATCACCAACCTCACCAAAGTCTACGCGGGCGGCAAGCGCGCGCTCGACAATATCAGCCTCACTATCCCGCGCGGCCAGATTTACGGCCTGCTCGGCCCCAATGGCGCGGGCAAGTCGACGACGATCAACATCCTCGCTGGCCTCGTCAACAAGACCAGCGGCACCGCGAAAATCTGGGGCTTCGACATCGACCAGAACCCCCGCAATGCCAAGAACAGCATCGGCATCGTGCCGCAGGAGATCGTCTTCGACCCCTTCTTCACGCCGTTCGAGACGCTGGAGAATCAGGCGGGCTATTATGGCGTGCCAAAGGAGCGCCGCCGCTCGATGGAACTGCTGCGCGCTGTCCATCTGGAGGACAAGGCGAACGCCTATGCCCGCACCCTGTCGGGCGGCATGAAGCGCCGCTTGCTTGTGGCAAAGGCCATGGTCCACTCACCCCCGATCCTCGTGCTCGACGAACCGACCGCAGGCGTCGATGTCCAGCTTCGCCAGCAGCTTTGGGCCTATGTCCGCGAACTAAACGCGCAGGGCGTGACCATCGTCCTCACCACCCATTATCTCGAGGAAGCCGAAGAGCTGTGCGACCGCATCGGCATCATCAATCACGGCCGCCTCATCACCGACAAGCCGACCCGTGAACTGATCGCGATGGCGCAGGAAAAGGTCGTGCAGGTCACGGTCGACCGCGACATCGCCGCAGCGCCGGACGCTCCGTGTTTCGAAAAGGTCGAACTATCCGACCCGCGCACGCTGACCATCACCTATATGAAGGACCGCGCCAATGCCGGGCAGGTGCTGAGCGCCGTCCAGGCAAGCGGCCTCTCGATTGTCGATGTGGTCACGCGAGACCCAGACTTGGAGGATGTCTTCCTCAACCTGACGGCAGCGGCGTGACAGGGGGCATGCCTGTTCCCCCTCCCGCTGGCGGGAGGGGGTTAGGG
>CAMPIM010000172.1 GCA_946886365.1 uncultured Novosphingobium sp. | reverse complement strand
ATCGGGGGCAGGGGCATGAGTGGGGGCGTCCTTAGACGGCTTTGGGCCGCACGGCTAGCAATGGCAGCGCTTGCGACAACGGGAATCACTGCTGCTCAACCATCAAAAGCCTCGCCGCCGATCCAGGCGGCGCCCACCCAGACGGTCATGCCTGCCGCCTATTACGGCATGGAGGAGGCGGAACGCGGCAACATATTGCTCCGCGACGTGGTGCTGGGCCTGCACAATGACGAGCGCGAATCGCTGGGTCTCACGCCGCTGGCCTGGGACAGCGACCTCGCCCAAGACGCGGCCCGATATGCCCGGCAGATGGCCGTGACCAACCGCTTCCAGCACTCCCCGCGTGCATCCCGGGCTGTCCCCAGCGGTGAAAATCTCTGGATGGGTCCGCGCCGCCTCTACGGATATGAGACGATGATCGGCGCCTTCCTCGACGAAAAACGCCTGTTCCGACGGGGAGGCAAGCTACCGGACATCAGCATGTCGGGCCGCTGGGAAGATGTCGGCCATTATACGCAGATGATCTGGCGCGGCACGCAAAAGGTCGGCTGCGCCCTCGCCGAAGGGCAGAATTACGATTATCTCGTCTGCCGCTATTTCCCAGCGGGCAACGCCTTTGGCAAAGGCCCGCTGGACGCGGACGACAGCCCTTTCGGCTCCCGTCTGGCTAGCATGGGCGAATAAGCCCGTCTCACTTCTTTAGAAGACCGCCGCGACCAGCTGCGCGAAGGCATCCGCACGATGGCTCATCGCATGCTTCTTTTCCGGCTCCATCTCGCCAAAGCTGATCGTGTGGCCCAGCGGCTGGAACATCGGGTCATAGCCAAAGCCCTTTTCCCCGCGCGGCGGCCAGATGAGGATGCCGTCAACCCGACCCTCAAACACCTCGACATGACCATCGGGCCAAGCCACCGCCAATGCGCAGATGAAATGCGCGCCGTGCCCGGCGTCAGGCCCCTTGGCTTCGATCGCATCCCATACGCGCTGCATCGCGATGCTGAAATCCTTGGTTTCACCCGCCCAGCGAGCGGAGAAGATGCCCGGATCACCATTCAGTGCCTCAACGCACAGCCCGCTATCATCCGCCAGCGCGGGAAGCCCCGACAGATCGGCCGCCTGCATCGCCTTCAACTCTGCATTGGCGATGAAGGTCGTGCCCGTCTCCTCCGGCTCAGGCAGGTCCAGCGCCGCCGCTGACACAGTCTCGATCCCGTAGGGCGCCAGTAGTTCGCCGATTTCCCGAACCTTGCCGGGATTATGGCTGGCGATCACCAGCTTACCGGGACCCAGCTTGCGGATCGCCTGTTCCTGTCCGAAATCGTCGCTCATGATTATGTCATTCTCCCCATTCGCTTCGAGCATAGTCGAGAAGCGCGCAGTGCATAGATAGCATTTCTCGAAACACTCGAAACGAACGGACGAATGCGCTTAGCGGCCCGTCGCCTTGTCCTGGGCAGCAAAGATTTGCGAGCAACCGATGCGCGCCAAACGCAGCAGGCGCAGCAGCTCTTCCTCGTCATAGGCGGCGCCCTCGGCCGTCGCCTGCACTTCGGCGAACTTGCCGTCGCCGGTCAGGATCAGGTTGGCGTCGGTTTCGGCATTGCTGTCCTCGGCATAATCGAGGTCCAGCACCGGCGTGCCATTATAGATGCCGCAGCTGATCGCCGCGACCTTCTGGATGATCGGATCTTCGGCCAGCGCACCCGAAGCGATCAGCTTGTCGATGGCGATGCGCAAAGCCACCCAGCTGCCGGAAATGGCCGCCGTCCGAGTGCCGCCATCGGCCTGGATCACGTCGCAATCGACGACAATCTGCCGCTCGCCCAGCTTTTTCATATCGACGACGGTGCGCAGCGACCGGCCGATCAAACGCTGGATTTCCTGCGTGCGGCCCGACTGCTTGCCCTTGGCCGCTTCACGGCTGCCGCGCGTATGGGTGGCGCGGGGCAGCATGCCATATTCTGCCGTCACCCAGCCTGAACCCTTGCCACGCAGGAAGGGCGGCACCTTCTCCTCCACCGAAGCGGTGCACAGCACCCGCGTATCGCCGAAGCTGACCAGGCAGCTACCCTCGGCATGGATGGTGAAGCCGGGCTCCATGGTGATGTCGCGCATCTGGTCGGGCGCGCGGCCGGAAGGACGCATAAAATTTTCTCCGAAGGGTTCAGTCGGTGCGGCTTAGCGCTGGGAGCGTCGTCTTGCCAGTGGCGATACGTGCGAAAGATGGTAGGAAGCGCCCATGCAGTTGCGTCGGATGATGATTTTCGCGGTCGCGGCCCTGACAGCCGGTTGTGCGGCAGAGCGGGTTGAACTTGAAAAGCCCGCTGCCCGCGGTGACACGATCCGTTTTTCGGCGGGGCCCTGTTTCGGCGTCTGCCCCAGTTACAGCCTGCAGGTGACGCCTGATGGCTCAGGCTTGCTGGAGCCTGAGCGGTTCACGGCCGTTCCGGGTGCGACGCGCTTCACCGTCACCCCAGCACAATATCGCCGGTTCCGCGCTGCGCTGGCGCAATTCCGGCCTCCTGCAGGAACAGTCCGGCGCATAACCCATGGGGAGAATTGCACCCGTTTCGCGACCGACATGCCCGGCTACACCATCGAATGGACCAGGGATCAGCAGCCGACCACCCGGCTGGAGTTTCAGTCGGGATGCATGGACGCCAGCTATGGCAAGCTGCGTGCCACCATCGCGGCCGTTCCCCGGATGTTGGACATCGACGCGATGGTGAAGCCGTCCGCCGTCAGATAGCCCCGGCTTGAGTACGGCCCTTCGCTCGCCTAGATAGGGGCGCATGGCGGTCACACCGGTTACCGAACTCAATGAGCGGGCGCGCGACGTTTTCCGGGTGGTGGTCGAAAGCTATCTCGGAACCGGCCTGCCCGTGGGTTCGCGCACCATCAGCAAAATCGCCTCGCTCAGCCTGTCGCCCGCATCGATCCGCAACGTCATGCAGGATCTGGAGGAGTTGGGACTGCTGGCCGCCCCGCACACTTCGGCAGGTCGCATGCCGACCGAAACCGGATTGCGCCTTTTTGTTGATGGCATGATGCAGGCTGCCGAGCCGTCGGTCGAGGAACGCCGCGCGATCGAGGCAGGCATTGCCGAGGGTGGCCCGATCGAGGAAGCATTGTCCGCCGCCACCGCCGCTCTATCGGGCCTTTCCGCCTGCGCAGGCATCGTCATGGTGCCCAAGCGCGAGCCGGTGATGCGTCAATTCGGCTTTGTGCCGCTCAACGGCCGTCAGGCGCTGGCCGTGTTGGTGGGACAGGACGGCTCGGTAGAAAACCGCGTGCTCGACATGCCCGCAGGCGTGACGCCCAGCATGCTGAACGAAGCGGCGAACTTCATGTCCGCGCGCTTTGCCGGAATGACGCTCAGGGAGGCGGGCGAAGCCCTGCGTCGCGAGATGGAGGGCGAGCGAACCGCGCTTCAGGGCGCGGCGCGGGAACTGGTGGCGCGCGGCATCGCTGTCTGGTCGCAGGATGCGGATGACCGTCCGGTGTTGATCGTGCGCGGTCAGGCGCATCTGCTGGATGATGGCACCGCCGCCGACCTGGAACGGGTGCGCCAGTTGCTCGAACAACTGGAAGGCAAGCAGGAGATTTCGCGCCTGCTGGAAGGTGCGTTGGCGGGCAGCGCGACGAAAATCTTCATCGGGTCGGAAAACAAGCTCTTTTCCCTCTCCGGTTCTTCGGTCATAGCCGCGCCTTACCGTGGCGGCGATGGCCGTGTTGTCGGCGTTGTCGGCGTCATTGGCCCAACGCGCTTGAACTACGCGCGGGTGATCCCCATGGTGGATTTCACTGCGCAGACGTTATCGAGATTGATGAGATGAGCGAAGACAAGCTGAATATCGAAAATACTGAAGTCGTTGACGAACTGCCCGAGGACGCAGCGCCTGTGGGCGATGCGGCTGCTGAACGCCTTGCAGCGCTGGAGGGTGAGCTGGCGGCGGCGAAGCAGGACGCGCTCTACGCCCATGCCGAAACGCAGAATGTCCGTCGGCGGCTTGAAAAGGAACTGGCCGACACGCGCGCCTATGCGACGACGTCGTTCGCGCGGGACATGCTCTCGGTGGCGGACAATCTGGGGCGCGCGCTGCAAACCATCCCGGCGGAACTGCGCGAGGATGAAAAGTTCAAGGGGCTGGTCGCTGGCCTCGAAGCGACGGGCCGGGAACTGGAAGGCGTCTTTGGCCGCAACGGCATCGAAAAGCTGGTGTCGATTGGACAGCCGCTTGATCCCAACAAGCATCAGGCGATGATGGAAGTGCCGTCGGATGATGTCGAGCCTGGGACCGTGCTGGTGGAAATGCAGGCGGGATACACGATCCGCGATCGCCTGCTGCGCCCGGCCTTGGTGAGTGTTGCCAAGAAGCCCGCCTGACGACCATTCACGAGCCAATCCAAAAACCCGCCGGGCTTGATCCGGCGGGTTTTTTCATATGCGGGAGGGCAGAAGGCTCCGCTGCGGACGATGCACAATTTTTCCGTGGCCGTGCGTGGGCGGCTTGAAAGGCAAGGCGCCGATTCCCAAAGCATGTTCGACGTCGACTCTCGGTTCGACGAAGCGGCCTGCCAGATCGAATGGCTCGACCCATGATGC
>CAMPIM010000171.1 GCA_946886365.1 uncultured Novosphingobium sp. | reverse complement strand
ACGCTGAACTGATTGCCAGACCCCATCCCCTCTCCCCTGAAGGGGAGAGGGGATGGGGTCTGGCAATCAGTTCAGCGTCGCGCCACGCTCTCGCTGGAGGCGCAACGCCATGGCTTGGTAGCGGACGGCGCGTTCATTGTGGAGGGCGATGGTGGCCTGGTCGGCGCCGCGAAGGCGGGCTTCCCTGGCCTGCCGCGCTTCCTGGGCGGCGCAGGCGGAAAAATGTGATGCGTCATTGGGGCGCATGGCCCTTATCCTCTCTCAATTTCTTATGGCTCGAACGATAACATCGGCCTGTTTCCCGCTGCCATTACGCAGGTTAACGCCGGAAAGCTTCTGTTTTTTGACAGCCTGCTTGCAAATGATTTCAGGAAGGGATTTCTGCGCTTTTCAAGCAGTTGAGCGGATGGCGCTAAGGGGCTTCATGCTATCAGCCGCCCGGGTTCCACGATGCATCGCGGAAGATTTCGCGCAGGAAGCCGATGAAGGCATCAACGGCGGCGGGACGGCCTGCGGCGCGGGGGTGGACGGCGTGAACGGCGAGGTCCGCGGGGCCTTCCCAGCTATCGAGGACGCGGATGAGGCTGCCTTCCGCGATCAGGTCGCCCACGTCCCAGAGCGAGCGCAAGGCGATCCCGACGCCGGTTAGAGCAAGTTCGCGCACGATTTCGCTGCTGTTGGTGCGGACGTGGCTTTGGCCGTCAATCAGCTTGCGCGCGCGGCCATTCACCAGCCGCCATGGCAATTGTCCATCGGCCGCGAGCAGGCGGTGGCGGGGGAGGTCGGCGATCTTGTCCGGAATGCCATGCGCGGCGAGATAGGCTGGGCTGGCGCAGAGGATGCGGCGGTTGGTGGCGAGATGATGTCCCTCCAGATGGAGAGGAATGTCGCTGGTGATGCGGATTGCCACGTCGATGCGCTCGGCGAGCAGGTCTTCATAGGCGTCGGACAGGTTGAGTTCGAGGTCGACGCGCGGATGGAGGTCCAGGAAGCGGCCGACATGAGGCGCCACATGCAGGCGGCCGAAGGAGGTGGGAGCCGAAATGCGCAGCGGCCCGGACGCGCTCCGGTGCCGACTGGTGACGCGTTGCTCCGCCTGTTGGATGGCGTCGAGGATGGCGACAAGGTCGCGGTGCAGGCCGACGCCTTCCTCCGTCAGGGCAAGGCGGCGCGTGGTGCGATGGATGAGGCGGACGCCGAGGCGCGCTTCCAGCCGGGAGATGCGTTTCGACATCAT
Organism: uncultured Novosphingobium sp.; assembly: GCA_946886365.1. Next base: position 3,391 of record CAMPIM010000171.1, on the reverse strand, counting down.
GGCGGGCGAGATGTTCAATATGCGGCCTGCCGCCGAAAGGCTGCCTGCATCCACCGCGCGGGCGAAGAGAAGATAATCGGGATCCATCGATGATCTTTTCCTGTGAGGAACAGATGCTTTGAGTTCTTGTTGTCTAGTGCGAGGATGGAGAGGGGTCTATAGGCTTTCGTCACAGTATTTTGGATGGAGAGTTGCCCATGGACGGCATGATCGAGAAATCGGGCCTGATGGTTGCCGCCGAGCTGGCGCGCTTTATCGATGGGGAAGTCCTGCCGGGGACGGGGATCGCGGCGGAGGCCTTTTGGAAGGGCGCGGCTGCGATTTTCGCGCGGTTTGCGCCGCGCAACGCGGCTCTGCTGGACAAGCGGGACGCGATTCAGGCGCAGATCGATAGCTGGCATGGCGAGCAAGCGGGGCGGCCCTTTGATGCGGAGGCTTATCGGGCTTTCCTGACCCAGATCGGCTATCTGGTGCCGGAACCCGCGCCTTTTTCCATCGGGTCGGGTCGGGTGGATGCAGAGCTGGCGACCTTGGCGGGGCCGCAGTTGGTGGTGCCTATCCTCAATGCACGGTTCCTGTTGAACGCGGCCAATGCACGTTGGGGCAGCCTTTATGATGCGCTGTACGGGACCGATGCGATCCCCGGAGCGGCGGCGGGCAAGGGCTATGATCCGGCGCGCGGCGCACAGGTGATTGGGAGGGCCAAGGCGTTTCTGGATCGGGCGGTTCCTCTGACGGAGGGAAGTTGGGCGGATTGGGCGGGCGGCACGCCGGTCTTGCGCGACCCTGCGCAACTTGCCGGACGGGCAGGCGACAACATCCTGCTTCGCAACAATGGTCTGCATATTGAGCTGGTGATCGACGCAGGCCATCCGATCGGGCGGGATGACCCGGCGCATCTGGCGGACGTTGTGCTGGAATCGGCGCTGTCGACCATTTGCGATCTGGAGGATTCCGTTGCGGCGGTGGATGCTGCGGACAAGGTCGCGGCCTATGCCAACTGGCTCGGCCTGATGAAGGGCGATCTGGAAGATAGCTTCGAGAAGAATGGCGCGATGATGACGCGGCGGTTGAATGGCGACCGCAGCTATGTGGCGCCGGATGGAAGTGCGTTCACGCTGCCGGGACGGTCTTTGCTGTTCGTGCGCAATGTCGGGCATTTGATGACGACGCCTGCGGTGCGGCTGTCCAATGGGAACGAGGCGCCCGAAGGGATATTGGATGGGATCGTCACCAGCCTGATTGCCTTGCACGACATTCGGAGGAACGGGTGTTTCGTCAACAGCCGGGCGGGCAGCATCTATATCGTGAAGCCTAAGATGCACGGGCCTGAAGAGGTCGCCTTCACCAACGATCTGTTCGATGCGATCGAAGATTTGCTGGGGCTGGAGCGGCATCAGCTGAAGGTTGGCGTGATGGACGAGGAGCGGCGGACTTCCGCCAACCTTGCCGCCTGTATCCATGCGGTGCGGGACCGGATCGTGTTCATCAATACGGGCTTCCTCGACCGCACGGGCGATGAGATTCATACGTCGATGCGCGCGGGGCCGATGATCCGCAAGGGCGAGATGAAGGGTGCGGCGTGGATCAAGGCTTACGAGGATCGCAATGTGCAGATCGGGCTTGCCTGCGGGCTGTCGGGCAGGGCGCAGATCGGCAAGGGCATGTGGGCCGCTCCCGACCGGATGGCGGATATGCTGGAGCAGAAGATCGGCCATCCGATGACGGGGGCGAATACGGCCTGGGTGCCTTCGCCGACGGCCGCGACTTTGCACGCGACGCATTATCATGCGGTCGATGTGTTTGCGCGGCAGGAGGAGCGGAAGGTTGAAGCGGTTGGTGGGCTGGACGCGCTGCTGACGATCCCATTGGCGGCGGGGGTGAACTGGTCGGCGCAGGATGTTCGCGATGAGCTGGACAATAATGCGCAGGGGATATTGGGCTATGTCGTGCGCTGGGTGGATCAGGGCGTGGGCTGTTCGAAGGTTCCGGATATTCATGATGTGGCGCTGATGGAGGACCGGGCGACGTTGCGGATTTCTTCGCAGCATATCGCCAATTGGCTGTTGCATGGGGTGTGTTCGGCTGACGAGGTTGACGCGGCGCTGCGGCGGATGGCGGCGAAGGTCGATGCGCAGAATGCGGGCGATCCGCTGTACCAACCGATGAGCGGGCGGGAGGAAAGCAGTCTGGCGTTTCAGGCGGCGCGGGCGCTGGTGTTCGAGGGCGTGGTGCAGCCTAACGGTTATACCGAGCCGTTGTTGCATGCCTATCGGGCGCGGGTGAAGATGCCTGCTTGAACGGCCGTTCGGGTTTTGGTTTTCGGAGGCGCAGAGGGTGTTGCTCTGCGCCTCTGCGCGAAGATTATTTCACGCGGAGACGCGGAGAGGGTGCGTGTGACGGGAGCAGGTGCGTCTTACTGGCTTCGCGTTGGATGCGACGTTTTTGACGGATGCGCCGCGCGGGCCGGTTTGCCTCCGCGTCTCCGCGTGAAAAATTAGCCTTGGAGGTGTTTGATCAGGGCGCGGGCTGCCCTTGTGACATCCTCCCATGTCTCATCGAAGCCTTCGTCCTCGCCGAAATAGGGGTCGGTGACGCTGCTGCCTTCGCGGCCGGGGATCAGGTCCATGAGGAGGCGGAGGTCGGCGGTGCCATTTGACGGGCGGATGCGGCGGAGGTTTTTGAGGTTTTCCGCGTCGAGGGCGAAGATGTGGTCGAAGCTGTGGAAGTCTTGGACCGAGACCTGACGGCCGCGATAGGTGGATATGTCGATGCCGTTGCGTAGGGCTACCGCCTGGGCGCGGCTGTCGGGCGGACAGTCTACGTGCCAGTCGCCGGTTCCTGCTGAATCGACCTTGATGGGTAGGCCAGCCTTTTCGGCTTCGGCGCGTAGGGCGGCTTCGGCCAGCGGTGAGCGGCAGATATTGCCGAGGCAGACGAAGAGGACGGAGACGCTCATCCTTCGGCCGCTGCTGTTGAGAGGCCGAGCTGGGGCACGCCGATCGAGCGGCGACCGCCAAAGTCGGTGCGGGCGACGATGACGCCGATCTTTTCCATATAGTCGATGAGGCGGCGGACGCGGCCCGGCGAACTGGTGCCATAGGCGCGGGCGAGGGCTGTGTCGTCCGGGCAAGGCAGGCCCTGCATCGCGGAGGAGGAAGGGGGCGAGCATGTCTTCGGGCAGCGGCTGGGCGGCCTTCATCGCGTCGTCCCAGCGCGGGTCGGCGGCGTCGAACATGCCTGCCTGCGCCATGGCGAAACGTTTGCGGAAGGCGGCAAGATCAAGCGGGGGTGTGCGCAGGCCCTTCATCCGGCAGCGGACGCCGAAATCCTGATAGAGGCTGGCGACGCTTGGCTGCGCGTCGCCAAGGTCTGCGACGATTTCTTCGAG
>CAMPIM010000170.1 GCA_946886365.1 uncultured Novosphingobium sp. | reverse complement strand
CAAGGTGGCATAATGAGATAGGTGACCGGCGCAAAACCGTTACATGTCCAGATCGTCCCTGCGACATGCTCGCCGAGATGCGCGTCCAATGCCGGACGCCAGGGCACGAGTTGGAACCCCACGCCGTCATCGATCATCGCGAAGCGGCCCGAGGCGAGCGTCACGCGTTCGCGATAGGTGCCCGATATCAGTTCGCCTGCCTCTGCGGACTGCGGCGTGAGGCCCGATCGCTTCGCGATTGTGGCCGCCGCTTCGGTAAGATCGCGCTCACGCAAGTGGGCGAGAAGACGAGGGGAGAACAGCAACTGACCTGCTTCTCGCCACGCCAGATTCTCGTTGACCAGATGATCGGCTCGCGCTGCCATTGCGGCGCGCGCCTCCCCGCCGAAGCCGCCTTGCGCGAGCGCCGCGTTGCCGATCAGCTGCCGGTCGAGCCAGGTAGCGCCGCGCGCGCTGATCTGTTCGCCAAGCGCGAGGTCGGAGCGAACGGCGAGCGCGGAGCGGGGCCTGCCATCGCGACCCTCCCATCGCTGCAGTTCGACAATGGCACCGGACGGTGCATCGCCTGTCCACTCAAGATCGGAGAAGGGCAGATAATGGGCCCGGCCATCCACCCCTTCGACGATGGCAAACGCGCTGCCCGACAGCTCGTCGGCAAGGCCGCGGGCGGCAAGGCGACCAATGACAGGGCCCTGTGCCTGAGGCTCGTGCAGCGCAAAGTCTGTCGGACTGACCACGCGTCCGGCGTGGGTCAGTGTTCGATGCATCGTCTTGATGACGTCGCCACGGAGACCAAGCTCGCGCAGCGTCGCTTCGAGGTCGGGGTTGATCGACCAGCAGGCTGGTGCCAGCGGTTCGGCGAGACCCCATTTTTCCAGTTGCATGGCGCGGCCGATGAGCCGTTGCGCGTAGGCGCCCGCGCCCGCCTGTTGCCTCAAATCGAGCAACCCCGCTGTCTCTTGCGTGATCGAGAGGATCCGGCGATCAAGGCTTGTCCAATGATCCGCGCCAACTTCCCGGTCGAGCGCCGCGGCAATGTCCAGATCGGAGCGGGGACCCAGTTCGAGCGTCACGCGGTTCTGCGCACGAAGGCGCATGTCCTCGCGGATGTAACTGCGGTCGATCACGAGGTCGGTGCCGCCTTCGGCGACGCCTCGCAACAGGATGTGGACATGGGGATTATCGGTGTTCCAATGATCGATCGCGATCCAGTCCAGTCTGGTGTCGAGGTCGCTTGCGACGTCCGCCATCAGGTCCCTGGTGAAGCCGCGCAGGTCGACCATTTCGGCGGCATCTTCGGGTGAGAGAATGAAGCGAAAATGGTGCCGGTCTTCGGCGCAGCGCTGCGCAAAGTCCTTGGTGTCGACGCCGTCGCCCGTCGCATCGAACATGTCTGGCTCCTGCCCCTCCTGGCTCACCCCTTCGCGTTGAAGGTAGGAGAGGTGACGGCTCATGGGTGCGGCGCGGAACCGAAGACCTTTGTGGCGGACGATCCGTGCCTTAATGATGACCCGCCGCGCATGAGGGTTCGCGCGGGAGGGGAGACCGGCGCGTGCGCCCCGCCCAGTCCAGCCGGTGCCGCTGCCCGCACGTCCCTTGGCCAGAAAGCCTGCCTTTGCCGCCGCACGGCGGACCTCGCCCATGAAGGAGAGGGGCCGGGCTCCGCTGTCGCGTGGTCCTGAGAGGCGGGGACGAAAGCTGTGGTCGTCCCTGGTCATCGGAGGCAGTTCCTGGGCTGGGCGGCCGGTGACGTCGCCTTCATCATTGAAAATGCTGGGAAAACGGATCCTCCCGACGCTGCCGGCAGGCAAGGGGCGTCGCGGAAAATCCCTGTCTGACAACCATTTAGCAGGGGTGTGACGTCACCCCTTTTATCTCGCCATGCGCTTTTCTCCCTCATGGCCGCCTGCTCCCCACAGCGACAAAGAGGCCATGCCCGGGGGTTGCGCGCGAGAGCGCGGTCGGGGAGGGGAAGGGCGAAGCAGGTCCCGGCTCGTCAGCGCTCGTCGATCCGGCGGCCGCCCCACCGCGCGCGAATAGCACGGACTGGCGCCAGTCGGGCGTGCTCCTTGCGCGCGCAGGCAGCTCTTGGGTGGCGATATGGGGAGAGAGCCGAGCGACATAGTTGCGGGTTTCAGCGGGATCGTATTCGCCTTGCCATTCTTCGCCCGTGTGCCGGGAAGGGTCCAAAGCTTTTCGGCGCGATCGAGCTCCTCCCATGCAATCCTCGACACCTCTTCTCGGCGTTGGCCGGTTACAATGAGGAGCCGAACTATCGGACCGAAACAGGGATCTGCTGTAGGAGCGTGCTTCCAGATTCTTTTAAGCTCATCGTCGGCGAGCCAGCGCTCCCGTGGCGTGACAGGAGGCGGCGTCTCCATACCTTCCGTAGGACTGCGCTCGAGATCGCCTCGGCTGACGGCCCAGCGAAACATGCGTCTGATCACTGCGAAGACATCTCGCCGCTTGGCGATCTGACTGACGGGCATGGCGTCGAGAACAGCGGCTATGTCGGATCGGGTGATCTGCGGCAGCGGTTTGTTCTTGAGTATGGGCTTAACATGCAGTCGGAGGGAGCGCTTGACCATTTTTGTCCACCCCTCTCCCCTCACTGAATTGCCGAAGAGATCCGCGTAGTTGGAGAAGGCGAGATCGACGGCCTCCCGCCGCCGCAATTTGTCTGCTTCGACCGGGTCTCGGCCTTGCGCGACAAGGATCAGGAGGCGCTCTGCTTCGGTGCGAGCGGTCGTCGGTGTCCAGGGGGATCCGTGCCTACCAATTGTATATCGCCGCGTAGCAGCCTCACGACCGCCCATCCTGTATTGGACTACGTAGGAGATGGCTCCTGATTTGGTGAATTTGGCCCCGAACCCTTTGGTATCGAGGTCCCATACAAAGCCGATATAGCCTTGGGACACCAACGAATCGATGGTCCGCTTTGTGATTTTTCCGTTCGCCAACTTGGGGCCTCCCGCCTAGCGTGCCGAGTAATCACCGGGTAATCACCGTAGCGGAAAACACTGCTAAAAGACTACCAGGCTGGCGTAGGCAGGCCGAAGAAAAACCTTTCTATTTCAACGCTATAGTACGATCTACCTACGTCTCCAGCGCACATACCAGACTTCATGGCCAAGGCGGCGGGCCTTTGCCTCATAGCGGGTTTCGGGCCAGCCGCCGGGGCGGGTGAGGAAGTGCTTCGGCTCGCTGGCCAGCCAGTCGAAGTCGGGATGACCGTTCATCACCATCATCGCCCAGCGCAGATAGACGGGGTGATCGGTGCCGAAGCGGAACTCGCCGCCGGGCTTCAGCTTGCGGGCGATCATTTCCACCGGGCCGGGGTTCATCATGCGGCGCTTGGCGTGGCGGGCCTTGGGCCAGGGGTCGGGATGGAGGAGGTAGACGAAGCTGAGCGCGCCATCGGGGATGCGCGAGAGGACCTGAAGCGCGTCGCCCATATGGAGGCGGATGTTGCCGAGCGCCTGATCGCGGACATGGCCGAGCGCGGTGACGACGCCGTTCAGGAAAGGCTCGCAGCCGATGAAGCCATGGTCGGGCAGCATATCGGCGCGATAGGCGAGATGTTCGCCGCCGCCAAAGCCGATTTCAAAGTGGAGGGGGCGGTCGTATCCGAAGAGGTTGGCGGCGGTGATTTCCCCTTCTTCCGGGATGGAGAGGGCGGGGAGCAGCGTATCGACCAGCTCCTGCTGACCGGCGCGGAGCTTGTGGCCCGACTGACGGCCATAGAGGCGGTTGAGCGTGGTGGGGTCGCCGGATTTGTGCGCGGTCATGGGCGCGCGCTTAGCGGCGTGGCGCAGCGGGGGCAAGCGGGTAGCTGTTGTGCCTCCCGCACCCGCGTTGAGGAGCGGTACGGGGCGGGAGGCACAGTAGGGTGTGTGGGGCTTCAGCCCATGACGGGCTGCAAATGGCGACTTTCTGCGCTTCCGGTGCTCACGTACTGAAGTACGCTGCGCGCCAGTTCTCGAAATTCACCATTTTCGCCGCGTCCTGAACTGAATCCCCACACACCCTAGGCCACGGCCGGGTCCTGCGGCCGGGCTTTGGTTTGCCGGGAGAAAGAGGAGAAAAGACCGGAAGCCGGTCCTTCAGCTCAGTGGCATTTCATGAAGCGGCCCTTGGCGTCCTTGCACGGGCCTTTTTTGGCGACCGGCTTGGGCGGGCATTTGATGAATTTGCCTTTCGCGTCCTTGCATGGGGCGGCGAGCGCGGGGGTGGCGCTGGCGCCCAGGAGCGCGAGGCAGGCAAGAGCGGGGGTCAAAAACCGGGTCATCGCCTGTTCTCCTTGAGAGGAGGGGTTGCCGGACCCGACAGGGGGCCAAGTCCGGCAAGGCATGTATGTGCCGGGATTGGGCGGAAACCTAGTGAACTTTTCGTCATGTTGCGCCCATGAAAAAGCGGCGCGCAAGGTCATTGCCCGCGCGCCGCTCTTTCATCTGTGGCAAGGTAAAGCGCTTAGAGCGCGGCCTTCAGCTTTTCGACCAGATCGGTGCGTTCCCAGGGGAAGAAGTCTCCTTCCGCCTTGCGGCCGAAATGGCCATAGGCGGCCGTCGGGCGATAGATGGGCTTGTTGAGGCCGAGGTGGGTGCGGATGCCGCGCGGGGTGAGGCCGCCCA
>CAMPIM010000169.1 GCA_946886365.1 uncultured Novosphingobium sp. | reverse complement strand
ACGATCTGCTGCCCAAAGGCGAAAAGCCCCACAAACATCGCCAGTGCAAGACCAGCCATATTCAAAACCCTCTATCCCGTACCGAAACCATAGCGCCGTCTCGCTAATAAAGGGATAATGCCTTGCTTGGCGCGGCGCAGGGGACTAGGGGGTGCGCCATAGCAATCCACGGAGTTTTTGGCCTCATGAAAGCCCGCATCTTCGTCACCCTAAAGGGCGGGGTTCTCGACCCGCAGGGCAAGGCGATCCACCACGCACTCGACGGTCTGGGCTTCTCGGGCGTCAACGACGTGCGCGCGGGCAAGCTCATTGAGCTGGACCTGGCCGACGGCACCAGCGACGAAGATATCGACGCCATGTGCCGCAAGCTGCTCGCCAACACGGTGATCGAAAACTACCGCATCGAAAAGGTGGCCTGAGCCATGAAGAGCGCCGTCATCGTCTTCCCCGGCAGCAATTGCGACCGCGACCTCGCCGTGGCTTTCGAGGCGGTGAGCGGTGAAAAGCCGGTCATGGTCTGGCACCGCGATACCGAGCTGCCCGAAGGCATCGACCTGATCGGCGTACCCGGCGGCTTCTCCTACGGCGACTATCTGCGCTCCGGCGCAATGGCGGCCCGCTCGCCCGTGATGCAGGCGGTGGCCAAGGCGGCCGAACGCGGCACCTATGTGCTGGGCATCTGCAACGGCTTTCAGGTGCTGACCGAAAGCGGCCTGCTCCCCGGCGCCCTGCTCCGCAACGCAGGCGGCCATTTCGTCTGCCGCGATGTCTCGCTGACCGTCGAAAACGCCCAGAGCGCCTTCACCAGCCGCTATGCCGCTGGCGAGACAGTGACTTATCCCGTCGCCCATCATGACGGCAATTACTTCGCCGACGCCGCGACGCTCGACCGCTTAGAAGGCGAAGGCCGCGTCGCCCTGCGCTATGGCGAAGCCGTAAACGGCTCCGCCCGCAACATCGCCGGCATCCTCAACGAAGCAGGCAATGTGCTGGGCATGATGCCCCACCCCGAACGCGTGATCGAAGCCGCCCACGGCAAAACCGACGGCCGCCGCCTGTTCGAAGGCCTGGTAGAGGGACTATTGGCCCGCGCCTGATTTCCGGCACGCGCTACCCTCCCCCACGCCCAGGTCCCTGATCCAACCACCCAACACCCGTCATCCCAGCGCACACTGGGATCTCAGGAGGCTGGGCAAAACGCCATCAACTTACGCTGGCATCACGAGATTGGGACTGTCGCCTTACGACCAGTTCACGTCCTTCTGACGCGGCGACCGCCTGCTTCAAAGCGGTCACGTTTCAAGACCGCGATGATCTTCTCGTAAGCACGAGCGAGGGCATCATGTTGCTGCCGGTCCATCTCGCAGATTGCACCTGCCGCACTACATTCTGCCAGCTGTTGTCGGCGTTGTAAGTTTATGATTTGCTGCATTACCGCGACCTGTAGGATGCAGGAGGTTGGCGCGAGACGTGCGCGGCCGAGCGCTTAATCTCGCCAGTAAGAATTTTATTCTTTAACAACAGGCGAACTTGTTCGGCGTCCCTTCCGTCAAGCAAAACCACTCTCGAACCACCCGACGCCAAGGTTTCTATCGTTGAAATGCGAAAACTGTGCGCGGCGCAAATCTTCTCGATCTCAGCCACGCTCGCCGTCGTGTTGACTACCCGACTCATGAATGTTGTCCTTCGCCACCAAAGGGATATGGGGCAAAAGCTTTTCCACTATTCACCGGGCCTGTTCTGTAAGGATAGTCATGGGCACGAATGCGCCGGGCATAGCTCCTGGCACGAAATCGATGAGCGGAACGCGCGAAAATACACGTCGCCGCCTGCTCTTTTAAAAGCTCGATTTGTTCATTTTCCAGTAGATTATTCAGATCTTCCATGGGCACACTTCAGCAGGCAAGCGGGAGCGCGATGGTCTCTCTGTCAATACGAAGGCTTGCGGGCTGATTTCGCTCGATTACGCCTCTTAACAGAATATTTTTACTTTGTCGCATCATTTGCGAAAGGCTATTCGACAGCATAATCCGTTACAGTCGATCCGCTCCATCCAACACATCCCCCTCCCGCAGGCGGGAGGGGCTAGGGGTGGGCGCGAGCGCAGCGAGCTTCCGCGTCAGCCCTCTCAACAATGCCAATGTTGCGCTACTTCAGGCCCCTCACAAACGCAGGCAGATGCGCGACGCCGCTAGGATTAGGCCCCGCCATATACAGCGCCATCACCGTCCCCAGCGCAATCGCCACCCCATAAGGGATCGGCCCGCCCGGCGCGAAGATCGCCATTGAAGACCCTTCGCGCACCGTTCGCGGCACCATCCGCCGCCCAACCATGATCAGCAACGCCAGCACGCCTCCACCGACCGTCACATAAACAAACCAGGGCAGCGCCGCGCCCCAATCGAACCACAGCGCGCACGCCGCCAGCAGCTTGATGTCGCCCCCGCCCATCCATCGCATCGCGAACATCAAGCATCCGAGCGCGAACACGGCCAAAAACAGCGTGCCATTCTGCCAGATGTCATTTTCCCATCCGGCCAACGCTACCCAAGGCACGAACAACCCCATCACCAGCAGCGGAAAGATGTTGGATATCCGCAACCGCGCAATATCCTCGATCGCCGCGCCCAATAAAACCAACGACAGCGCAATCAGGACAAGGTCCTTCGTCATGGCCTTGCCCCCATGCCAGCTAAAGCCGCGGTCGCTTCGGGCTGAAAACTCTCCGACTCCGTGACCGCGCGGCTCAGATAAGCCCGCGCCTTCACCGCGTCCCCCATGCGCAACGCCACCTGCCCCGCGTCGCTCAGTCGCTTGGCCCAGCTATTGGCGTCATCGGCAGCGCGCCTTTCTATATCGCGCCCCGCCATCACCTGCGCTGCATCGCTATGCGCGATGAGGCGCGCGTCATCGGGCGCCATGTCCCGTGCCTTGTCGAATATGGCGACCGCCTTGTCCGCCTGTCCCTGCGCCATCAGCGAAAGCCCATAATTGTTCAACACCTGCACCGGCCTGTCGGTCAACTGAAAGGCCCGCTCATAGGCGGCGGCACTCAGCGCCCAGGACTTTGCCTTGTCATAAGCGACGCCCAGCGCGTTCCAGGCCCGCCAACGCGATGCACACTGATCGACCGCACGACGCAGCGCCTCTGCCGCCTGATCCGCCCGGCCCAGCCGCAACCTTGCGATGCCCAGCCCTTCATCGACCCGGCAATCCGCCGTTCCTGCCTGGCCGATCGCGGAAAAGCGCGCCTCCGCCTCCGCATCCTGCCCCTTGGCCAGAGCCATTTGCGCCACTGCGATGTCGATGCCCCGCTTGTCCTGCGCCTGCGCCCCGTCGCGCCATTGGCCCAACATCAACTCGGCCTGTACGATACGCCCGCCTTCGATCGCGTCATCGATCAATCGGCCATAGTCCAGAACCGCTGCGGGCACCGTCTCGGCTGCCGTCGCGCCGGGGGATATGGCCGCAGCCGCCAGCAGCAGCAGGATGCTCATCCCCGGCCTCCGCTCCACGCCCATAGCTTCTGGAACAGGCTGTCCGGCTCATCCCCACTCGCCATCGTCGCGCAGGGGCGTGACGCTCCCGCACTGGCCCCATCCTTGGGCTCACCACACCCTGCCACCGTCACTTGCGTTGGTGTTGGCCGGGTCGTGATCGGCGCCGCCAACGACCGCGAAAGCGAGATGGCAGGCGCCGCGCCAGTCCCGTCCGCAACAGTCACGATCGCGGTATTCAGTTGCGCGATGGCCCGCCCCGGCAACGCAGCCTGTGCGACGCCCGTTGACACTGTGCGCAGCCGCACCTCGCCCATCGAAACCCGCTCCAGCTCCAGCCCGGCCGCCCGCACGGGTGCCGCCGGACGCTTGCCACCGTCCATCGCGATCTGCGCTAGCGTCGGGCGGCGCGCACCTCCAGCTTGCACGCCCTGCCCGATCTCAGCCAGCAAGGCGTTCGCTTCTCCCTGCAAACCCTGCGCGTTCAGGCTCCGCGCGAAGTTGCGATGGATGCGCTCGTCCATCGGTGCACGCGCCAGAGCCAGCTCGAAATAATCCCGCGCCAGATCATGCCGCCCTATCGCCGCATAGCTGATCGCAACGCCGTTCAGCGCGTTTGCATCGGCCGGGTCCTGCCGCATTGCCCGCCGGTAAGCATCCAGCGCCAGCGCATATTCTCCCCGCGAAAACAGCAGCTGCCCCCGCGCGATGGCTTCTTTCCCGGTCGCCGCCGCCTCAACGTTCACGGGTCGGATAGCCACGTCCCGGTTGGCCGAACTGCATGCCGCGCACGCCAGCATCAGCGATATCGCCACTGCCTGTCTCATCATGCCCCGTCCCCCCTCTTGGTTTCCGCTACCGGCTCAACACCGGCAGGATTTCCCTCACCACCCGCACCACGGCGGGCAGCATCAGCACCCCGATCATCACCGGCAGCATGCACGCGACCAGCGGCACTGACAGCAGCACCGGCAAGCGATGCGCCTTCTCCTCCGCCCGCATCCGCCGCTTCTCCCGCATTTCCGCGGCATAGACACGCAGCGTCTGCCCGACGCTAGACCCCAGCTGGTCCGACTGAATCAGCAGCGTCGCAAACGACCGGATCTCATCCACATCCACATCATCCGCCATCCGCCGCAGCGCATCCGCCCGGCTCATACCTGCGCGCAGTTCCAG
>CAMPIM010000168.1 GCA_946886365.1 uncultured Novosphingobium sp. | reverse complement strand
GGCGATCCAGGAAGGGGCGAAGGCCTATCTCAGCCGCCAATATATGACCATCGGCATGGTCGGGGTCGTGGTCGCGGCGATCGTCTTCTTCTTCTTGGGCGCGACGTCCGCAATCGGCTTCCTGATTGGCGCAATCCTGTCGGGATCGGCTGGCTTCATCGGCATGAACATTTCGGTGCGCGCCAATGTCCGCACCGCCGAAGCCGCACGCACGACTTTGCAGAGCGGCCTTACCGTCGCCTTTCGTGCTGGCGCGATCACCGGCATGCTGGTGGCGGGCCTGGCGCTGCTCGCGATCAGTGTCTTCTTCTGGTATCTCACCGGACCCGCAGGTCATGCGCCGGACGATCGACTGGTGATCGACTCTCTGGTCGCTTTGGCTTTCGGCGCCAGCCTCATCTCGATCTTCGCGCGCCTCGGCGGCGGCATCTTTACCAAGGCGGCGGACGTTGGCGCTGACCTTGTCGGCAAGGTGGAAGCGGGCATTCCGGAGGATGACCCGCGCAATCCCGCCGTGATCGCCGACAATGTGGGCGACAATGTCGGCGACTGCGCCGGTATGGCGGCCGACCTGTTCGAAACCTACGTCGTCACCGTTGGTGCGACCATGGTGCTGACGGCACTGCTGGTGAGCGGGGTCGATAACATCTTCCTGCAACGGCTGATGGCATTGCCGCTGATCGTCGGCGGGGTGTGCATCATAACGTCGATCATCGGCACCTATATGGTGCGTCTTGGTGCCAGCCAGTCGATCATGGGTGCGCTCTACAAAGGCTTCTGGACGACAGCGATCCTGTCGATCCCCGCGCTCTATTTCGTCACCCAGTTCACGCTGGGCGATCTTCAGACGCGCTTCGGCACCGATCTGGATGGCAATGGCGGCTATTCCGGCATGGAGTTGTTCTGGTCGATGATGGTGGGCCTCGGCGTGACGGGTCTCATTGTATGGATCACCGAATATTATACCGGGACCAACTATCGCCCGGTGCGCAGCATCGCCCGCGCATCGGAAACTGGCCATGGCACCAATGTTATCCAGGGCTTGGCCGTCAGCCTGGAGGCGACCGCGCTGCCGACCCTGGTGATCGTGGGCGGCATCATCGTCTCTTATAGTCAGGCGGGCCTGATCGGCATTGCCTTTGCGGCTACGGCGATGCTGGCGCTGGCGGGCATGGTCGTGGCGCTCGACGCCTATGGTCCCGTCACCGACAATGCGGGCGGCATCGCGGAGATGGCGCATCTGGATGACAGTGTGCGGAGCAAGACTGACGCGCTGGACGCAGTGGGCAATACGACCAAGGCGGTGACGAAGGGCTATGCGATCGGGTCAGCCGGGCTTGCTGCGCTGGTGCTGTTTGGCGCTTACACCGAGGATCTGAAATTCTATAACTCGGCCCTCGGCCTGACCGAGCCGGTCGATTTCAGCTTGTCCAACCCCTATGTCATCGTCGGCCTGCTGCTCGGCGCATTGCTGCCCTATCTGTTCGGCGCAATGGGCATGACGGCAGTGGGCCGCGCCGCAGGTGACGTGGTGAAAGACGTTCGCGATCAGTTCGCCACCAACAGCGGCATCATGGAAGGGACCTCACGGCCCGACTATGCCCGCACTGTCGACCTTGTCACCCGCGCGGCGATCAAGGAGATGATCATCCCCAGCCTGCTGCCAGTGCTGGCGCCGATCGTCGTCTATTTCGCCATTTCAGCCGTGGCCGGAACGCCCAATGGCTTTGCGGCGCTCGGTGCATTGCTGCTGGGCGTGATCGTGTCCGGACTGTTTGTCGCCCTTTCCATGACATCGGGCGGCGGCGCATGGGACAACGCCAAGAAATATATCGAAGACGGCAACCATGGCGGCAAAGGATCGGAAGCGCACAAGGCGGCCGTGACCGGCGATACCGTGGGTGATCCCTACAAAGATACCGCCGGGCCTGCGGTCAACCCGATGATCAAGATCACGAACATCGTCGCGCTGCTCTTGCTCGCCGCTCTGGCGCACGGCGTCTGACGGCATTTCGCAACGAAAAGGATATGACCCCGCCCTACCATGGGGCGGGGTCATTTTTTGTGCGGAAGGCGGATTTGACGGTTGCCGCTATCGGTCACGCCGCAGAAACAATCGTCACAAATATTACATAAAAGAGAAATGACGTTGTCACATAAAGGTCATAGTCGCGCCCCGACGCCATGGGGCGGAGGGAGACTATGATGCGACCGATTTTGAAACTGGCGCCTGCGCTGGTGGCTTTGGCCATTCCGGCTGTGGCGCATGCCACGGAGGATGACCAGCTTTGGACCGGCGTTAGCGCCACTGTGAAACTGAGCGACAAATGGCGCTTCTCGCAGGAGGTGATCGCCCGGTTCAGCAACGACCGCGACGGTCTGTACGAGGTCGAAATGAACTCGTTGATCGGCTACAAGGTCAGCAAGAAGGTGACGGTTTGGGCGGGATACACCCATGATCCCAATTACAATGCCGGTGACTTCTCGGTGATGGAACATCGCGGCCGCCAGCAGGTGACGTTCGACAATATCGTGAAGATCGGCCCCGGCCAGCTCAGCGCCCGCCTGCGTCTTGAGGAGCGTTGGCGCGAAGGCGTCGATGGCACGGCCTGGCGCTTCCGCCCCTATGTCAAATATGTGCTGCCCTTCAAGGAAGGCGGCAAGACCGCGCTGGTGCTGAGCCATGAAAGCTTCATCGACCTCAACACCACCAATTTTCAGCGGGTCGAGGGCGAAGAGCGGATGCGTAACATGATCGCTATCACGACCCCGATCGCGAAGAATGTGAATGCGGAAATCGGCTATCTGCATCAGCATGGCTTCCGTCCGAATGCCGACGATGCCAACGACAATGTGGCCTCGCTATCGCTTAGCTTTTCCTTCTGATTGTCGGCACCGGAGCGGGGGAGGGCGGTGCCTTTCCCCGCCCGACGGATGAAGCGGCGGCTGCCCAGCTTGCCCCTCTACCCCTCGCGGGCCTATAGGGCGCGCCATGACCAGCGAACCCTTCCGATCGCAACTGGCGGCCCTTGAAAAGCGCGGCCGCCTGCGCCGTCTGGTGCCGCGCGCCGGGCGCGACTTCGCCTCCAACGACTATCTGGGCCTGGCGTCCGATCCGCTGATCGGTCAGGCGGTGGCGGATGCGGTGGCGCGGGGCGTGCCGGTGGGATCGGGTGGCTCGCGCCTGCTGCGCGGTAATGCGCCCGAGCATGAAGGGCTGGAGGCGAAGGCGGCGGCCTTCTTCCGGACACAGGCGGCGCTGTTTCTCGCCAATGGCTTTGCCGCCAACTGCGCCTTGTTTTCGACATTGCCGCAGCGTGGCGACCTGATCGTCGCGGACGAGCTGATCCACGCCAGCGTCCATGACGGCATCCGCCTGTCCAAGGCCGCCACTGTCTTTGCCCGACATAATGATGTGCAGAGTTTCGCCGACCTGATCACCGCCTGGCGCGAGGAAGGTGGCAAGGGCCGCATCTGGATCGCGGTCGAAACGCTTTATTCGATGGACGGCGACACCGCTCCTCTCGCCGATCTCGCAAAACTGGCCGCGCAGCATGACGGGATGCTGATCCTGGATGAAGCACATGGAACGGGCGTGTTCGGCCCCAGCGGCCGTGGTCTGTCCGCCGGGTTGGATGGGCTGCATAATGTGGTGACGCTCCACACCTGCGGCAAAGCCATGGGTGTGGAAGGTGCACTGATTTGCGGGCCGCAGATCATCATCGACTATCTGATCAACCGAGCGCGCGCCTTCATCTTTTCCACAGCGCCGTCGCCGCTGATGGCGGTGGCGGCGTCGGCTGCGCTCGACCGGATCGAGCAGGCGGATGACCTGCGCGCGCGGCTGAAGACCCTGTGCGTCGATGCCGCCGAAGTCATCTGCGCGCCACTGGGCTTGCCTGCGCCGCGCACCCACATCGTCCCCGTGCTGCTTGGCGAAGACCGGCGCACCATGGCCGCCGCCGCCGCGCTGCAGGAGGCAGGCTTCGACGTGCGCGGCATCCGGCCGCCGACGGTCCCGCCCGGCACCAGCCGCCTGCGCATCTCCCTGACATTGAATGTCGGCCGCGCCGATGTGGCGGCGCTCGGCGAAGAACTGCAAAGGGTGATGGCATGACGCGCTTCGTCGTCACCGGGACCGATACGGACATCGGCAAAACAGTCTTCGCTGCCGGGCTCGCGGGCGCCCTTGGCGCTTATTATTGGAAGCCTGTTCAGGCGGGCGTCGATCCCGAAGGCGATAAGGAAACCGTCGCACGGCTAGGCAGCATTCCCAACGCGCGCATTTTGCCGGAAGCCTACCGCCTCACAACACCCGCTTCGCCCCATCTGGCGGCACGGATCGATGGGGTTGAAGTGCGCCTCGACAAGCTCGCCGTGCCCCAAGTGGACGGGCCGCTGGTCGTAGAAGGCGCAGGAGGGGTGCTGGTCCCCGTCAGCGAGACACTGCTGATGGCCGATCTCTTCGCCGATTGGCAGGTCCCGGTCATCCTGTGTGCGCGCACCGCGCTCGGCACGATCAACCACAGTCTGCTCAGCATCGAAGCGCTGCGCAGCCGGGGCGTGCCGTTGGCGGGCATCGCGTTCATCGGCGATCCCCATGAGGAGAATGAGCGGATCATTCCACAGCTCGCCAAGGTGCCAAGCCTCGGCCGCCTCCCGCGCCTCGACCCGTTGGATGC
>CAMPIM010000167.1 GCA_946886365.1 uncultured Novosphingobium sp. | reverse complement strand
TCCGCTGAGGCTAGCCTGAATGCCGCCGGTAGTCTCCACGCGCTTACCGTCCTCCAATTTCTGTCACTGGCACTTGATTTGCCGGTCATGCGAAAAGAGGGGCGCGGTCTTATCCGTCCCGATCCCCTGTTGCCCGGCCGGTTAGCAGCGGCTTTATGACTATGCAAGTCATGGAACGCGATTCCGTCGCAAGGATGGAATGGAGACGATTAGACGGCGCTTTCCGCCGCGCGATTTTGATCAGTTTGCGGGGTCGGGGGGAGCGAGGCGGCCCTTGCGGCAATGATAGACCAGGCGTTCGTTGGGCTGCGCGGGCAGCAGGGAGGCAAGATCGCTTCGCAGGGCGGCGATCCGGGCGAGCAGATCGGGATCGGTCCCGCACGCCTTGATCGGGCCGTCCTTCAACAAGGCCCGAGCCTTCTCCATCGCATCGCCATCCGGCAGCCAGCGCTGGACGCGTAAGGTGCCCGTTGCCGGGTCGAAGCGGCTGACGGTGATGAAGTTGCCCGAATCCGGGACGGCGGCGCGTTCCCATTCATTGCCTGCGCTGACATATTGGCTGTTGCCGTTGGCGCAGCCGGTGCCGGTCCAGTTGAAGGGAATGTCGTTGGCCTCCGACACGGTGAGGCGGCTGCGGTTGAGGTCGACCGCGCAGACATTGTCGCCTTCCCATGCATAGGCATGATTGCCCGTCACCCTGCCGTCGTCGGGCAGTTTCACGCGCTCATCCACGCTGGAGAAGCTTGGTCGCAGCAGGAACAGCGCGACGGCGCCCAACAGCAAGAGGCCGCCGCCCGCCAGCGACCATGTCGCGCGGCGTTCGCGGCCCTGGCTGTAGAAGAGGCCGCCCGCGCCGAGCCCAAGCACCGCCAGCG
The DNA here is from genome assembly GCA_946886365.1 of uncultured Novosphingobium sp. The sequence continues at coordinate 4,034 of CAMPIM010000167.1, read as the reverse complement.
CCAGAAGCACTGCCGCGCCCGCCATCGCATTTTCGCGGCCGGAGATGACGTCGCGTTCCGCCGCGTCGCGCGCCTTGCCAAGCGCGGCTTCGCGCGCGTCGGCGCGGGCGCGCTCCGACTGCTCGCTTTGCTGCGCCGCGCGCTGGGTGAGCGCGGCGTCTGCGGCGTCGGCTTCGGCCATGGAGCGGCAGGGAACGACGGTACGCAGGGAGGAAACGCCTGCCTGCCGGAGGAAAGAGGCTACCTCGCGCCAGGACACGGCGAAACCGAATTCGGCGTCATTGCCGTCCGAGATGGACCCGAAGCTGTTGACGCCCAGCACCCGGCCGCAATCGTCGACGAGCGGGCCGCCGCTGTTGCCTGCGGCGAGGGGGGCGGTGTGGAGGATGGTGTCGAAGCTATGGCTTGATCGGCCCGACGACACGTTGCCGCTGGTCTTTACCGTGCCGAGCGGTTCTACCATTTCCTTGAGGCCAAGGCCCTGCGCCCGATCGACCGTGCCGGGATAGCCGATCGCGGTCACATGCTGCCCATCGCTGACGGCGCCCGCGTAGAAGGTGCTGACGGGCAGGTGGCCTTCCTCAAGCTGGATGAGCGCGAGGTCGTTGCCGGGGGAGTAGGCGATGACGCGGCCGCCGTAGCTTTTGCGGCCTTCGGAAGGGACGACGCCGATGACGAGGTTTTTTTCCTCGCGGGTCAGTTCGACGACGTGGGCATTGGTCAGCACCTTATCCGGCGCGACCGCAAAGCCGCTGCCATGGCCGACGAAATAGGCTTCGCTGCCGTCCGTCGCCACGATGGCGATGCGGACAACGCCGCGCGCGGCGGCGGCGATGTCCTGCTGTTCGGCGCGCGCTGTCGCGGGCAGGGCGAGGGCGAGCAAAAGGCAGAGGCGGCGGAGGAGTTCGACCATGATGCGGCGCATTCATATGGTAAAGTCTGGCTGAGGCAATCGGGAAATGCTTTGAGCGCAAGAGGCGGGAAGGCTGGCCCGATCGCGCCTGTTATCCCATATGCATGAACCAGATGACCGAAGTTTCCGCCTCGACGGCGCTGCCGATGGATGACGATGCCTGCTGGAATGCGTTCCAGCGGCGCGATCGGGACGTGGATGGGCAGTTTGTGGGCGCGGTGCTGACGACCGGCATTTATTGCAAGCCAAGCTGCGCGGCGCGGCATCCCCGGCGGGAGAATATGATCTTCTTGCCTGATCCTGCTTCCGCGAGGGCGGCGGGCTTTCGCGCCTGTCTGCGTTGTCGGCCGGATGAGGTCGGGCGGGATCGGTTGGCGGTTGACGCAGCCAAGGCTTTCATTGCCGGGTGCGAGGCAGTGCCCTCATTGGACGAGGTCGCAGCGCATGCGGGCTATGCACCGCATCATTTCCATCGGCTGTTCAAGCGGGATACGGGCCTGACGCCTGCTGCTTATGCGCGGTCGCTGAGGGCTGAGCGGCTGAAGGCGGCTTTGGAGGGAGGAGGGAGCGTGACCAGCGCGATCTATGACGCGGGCTATAATGCGCCGAGCCGGGCCTATGCCGATGCCGATCGGCATTTGGGCATGACGCCGAGTGCGTGGAAGGATGGCGGGCGGGGTGTCACCATCCGATTTGTGGTGGTGGGGAGCAACCTTGGGCCGGTGCTTGTCGCGGCGACCGATAGGGGATTGTGCCGGATCAGCTTTGATGAGGATGAGGGCGATCTGCGGCGGCGCTTTCCGAAGGCGGAGATAACGCCGGGAGATGCGGCGCTGGACGCGCTGGCGGCGCAGGTGGTGCGGCTGATCGAGAATCCGGCTGAGCCTTTGGATTTGCCGATGGATGTGAATGGCACGGCTTTCCAGCAGGCGGTCTGGGCGGCGTTGAGGGCGATTCCGGCGGGAGAGACGCGGAGCTATGGCGAGATCGCGGCGGCGATTGGGAGGCCGGGGGCGGTGCGAGCTGCGGGGACGGCTTGTGGAGATAATGGGTTGGCTGTGATTATTCCCTGCCACCGGGTGTTGCGGAGTGATGGTAGCCTTGGTGGCTATGCCTATGGGTTGGAGCGGAAAAAGGCTTTGTTGGAGCGGGAGAGTGGGGGGCAGAAGCTAGGCTTGGATGATCGTGGATAATCATCCTCTCCATCGTGAGATGGGGAGGGGGACCGTTCGCGAAGCGAAGGGTGGAGGGGAAATCTCACAGGTCATGCCATTTCCCCTCCACCAGCCTGCGGCTGGTCCCCCTCCCCACGCTTCGCGTAGGGAGGGTTTAGAGAGGTCGGTCGCGTTGCGATCCCTTCAGCCGCTCCACGATCGCGCGCCGCTCGACTTTGCTCATGTCGCGCCAGCGGGCGATTTCCTGAACCGTCCGGCCGCAGGCGGTGCAGATGCGGTCTGCCTTGTCCAGCTTGCAGATGTTGACGCAGGGGCTTTCCATGGGCGTTCAGGCCATCACATGAAGCTGTAGGGATCGACGTCCACCGCGACCCGCGTCCCTGATTTCCAGGTGACATTGTCCAGCCATTCGCGGATCGCCGCCTGCACGTCGATCTGGCGGTTTGCGTGGATCAACAGGCGATGGCGGTGGCGGCCGCGCAGGACGGAGAGGGGCGCGGGGGCGGGGCCATAGACGCGCATGCCGTCGCTCAGCGGGGCGGACTTGCCGATCAGGCGGGCGACCTGCGCGGCTTCATCGGCATCCTCGCTGGAGACGATGATCGCGGCGAAGCGGCCGAAGGGCGGGGCGTTGGCGCGGCGGCGGTTCTCTGTCTCCACCTCATAGAAGCGCTCCGAATCGCCTGCGATCAGCGCCTTGATGACTTCGGCTTCGGGCATGCGGGTTTGGATGAAGACACGGCCCGGTTTCTGCCCACGGCCCGCGCGGCCCGCTACCTGCACGATTTGCTGGAAAGTGCGTTCCGACGCGCGCAAGTCGCCGCCTTCAAGGCCGAGGTCGGCGTCGATCACGCCGACCAGCGTGAGGTTGGGGAAATGATAGCCCTTTGTCACCAGCTGCGTGCCGATGATGATGTCGACAGCGCCTGCCTCGACTGACTTCACGAACTCGGCGGCCTTGGCGGGCGACCAGAGCGTGTCGGAGGTAACGATGGCGGTGCGTGCCTGCGGCCAGAGCGCCTTTACCTCGTCCGCGATCCGTTCGACGCCGGGACCGCAGGCGACGAGACTGTCCTCTTCCTTGCACTCCGGGCAGAAGCGGGGCGAGGGGATGACGTGGCCGCAATGATGGCAGGCGAGGCGCTTCGTCAGTCGATGTTCGACCATCCAGGCGGTGCAATTGGGGCACTGGAAGCGATAGCCGCAATGGCGGCACAGCGTCAGCGGCGCATAGCCGCGGCGGTTGAGGAAGAGCAGGCTTTGTTCGCCCTTCTCCATCGTCTCGTCGATCGCGCGAATGAGGGGCGGGGCGATCCAGCGTCCGCGCTCTGGTGGATCGGTGAGCAGGTTGATGCCCTCTATGCCGGGCATTTCCGCGCCGCCGAAACGGGAGGGCAGCTTGATCTCGCGATAGCGGCCGAGTTCGACTTGATGCCGGGTCTCGATCGCGGGGGTGGCGGACGCGAGGATGACAGGGAATTTTTCCATGAGGCCGCGCATCACCGCGACGTCGCGGGCGTGGTAATGGACGCCATCTTCCTGCTTGAAGCTCGCCTCATGCGCTTCATCGACGACGATGAGGCCGAGATTGGGATAGGGCAGGAATAGCGCGGATCGTGCGCCGACCACGACCGCGGCTTCGCCTGCCGCGATGGCGCGCCAGGCGCGGCGGCGTTCGGATTGGCGCAGGCCGCTGTGCCAGCTGATGGGGACGGTGCCGAAGCGCTTTTCGAAGCGTTCGAGGAAGGGTTCAGTCAGCGCGATTTCGGGCAGGAGGACCAGCACTTGCCGTCCTTCGCGGATGGCTGCGGCGATGGCTTCGAAATAGACTTCGGTCTTGCCGGAGCCAGTGACGCCGTCGAGCAGGAAAGGGGCGAAGTCGCGCTGGCGCACCGCGTCCACGAACTCGGCGGCGGCGTTGGCTTGGCCGTCGGATAGTTGGGGCG
>CAMPIM010000166.1 GCA_946886365.1 uncultured Novosphingobium sp. | reverse complement strand
GGGGCCAGAAGAAGGGCGCCGGCTTCTACGATTATGACGACAAGCGCCGCCCCTCGCCCAGCCCCAAGGTCCAGGAGATCATCGAGCAGTTCCGCGCCAAGGAAGGCGTCACCGCCCGCGAGATCACTGATCAGGAGATCGTCGAGCGCACGCTCTACACGATGGTCAACGAGGGCGCGAAGATCCTCGAGGAAGGCATGGCCCAGCGCGCCTCCGACATCGATGTGGTCTGGGTCTATGGCTATGGCTGGCCGGTCTATCGCGGCGGCCCGATGTTCTGGGCCGACACCGAGGGGCTGCAGAAAATCGTCGACGGCCTGAAAGAGCAGCAGGCGCGGATGGGGAGCGATTTCAGCTTCAGCCAATTGCTGCTGGACAAGGCGGAAAAGGGCGAGAAATTTACCCGCTGACGTCTCCTGACAGGGATTGGCAATGATCGTCTTGGCGCTAGGATAGCCGCCTTGGGGGATGTCGATGTCGGACGTTGCGTACCTGCGTGAGACCGAGTTGGCGCTGATGAACGCGCCGTTCGATCCCGGTGGCTGGAAAAGCGCGATCGAGATGGTCGCCACGGCGACGGGCAGCGGGGCGGCTCATCTGGCCGCGATCGGGGGCCCGATCCTGATGCCGCTCGACATTTTCGTCGGCCGGGAAGCCGAGCGGATCGACGATTATTTCTCCGCGCCCGAACTGTGCGGAGCTTCCAATTGGCGGATAGCGTGCATCGGCGCGCCGATGACCATCCAGCACGAGCGGCACTACGCGGAGGCGCGGGCGCTGGGCGGAGCCGGGGCCTATGACGACGCGGTCGCGTCCCTCGACATGCGGTTCGGGTGCCAGTCCGCGCTGATCAACGACGAACGCAACTTTCTGGGCCTGGCGCTGATCCGCAGCCAGCGGGAAGGGCCGACCGATGCCGTCGTCTATGGCCGGTTCCAGCACTTGATCCGCCACGTCCAGCGGGCGGTGCGGGTTCAGCTGGCGCTGGACGGGGAAGCGGCCGAGCTGATGCTGGGCGAACTGGCGACGATTCATTGCAAGGTCGTCCTGCTTGACCGGCACGGCTGCCTATCGGCGGTCAGCGGCAGCGCCGAACCGCTTTTCGATGATCCCGGCCCGGCAAGGCTCGACGGTCTGGCTTTCGGCCTTCGCGACCGGGAGGAAAACCGGCAGCTGCAGCGCGCCATGGGACGCCTTTTATCCAGCAACGCCGGTGCACCTGTGGTGCATCAGATGCGCGCCGGCCGGACTCCCTGCTCCCCGGACGGCCGCTGGAAACTGTCATTGGTCCGGCTGCCCGATCGGCCGCATGGGCTGGGCTTCGACCCGGCGCTGGCGCTTTCGTTCCAGCCGCTGGCAAGCCGGCCCGCGACTTCGGGCGCTGGACCAGCCATCAATTGACGGGAACCTTTGGCGCCAAGCTGAGTCCAAGGAACCACAGGGAGAAAGCCAATGGGCGACTATATGGTCCAGGAAAGCACCGGCCGGCAGGCGGTGCGATACAAGGCAATCGTCGTTTGGATCCACTGGATCACAGCGGCATTCGTCGTGGCTCAGGTCGTGATCGGCTTCACCTTCGCCAACATGGAGCGCGGACCCGATCGGATGGAGGTCTTCACTTGGCACAAGACCATTGGCGCGACGATCCTGCTGCTCGCGCTCCTCCGGCTGGCCGTGCGTCTGCTTAATCCACCGCCGCCCTATCCTTCGGACTTTCCAAAGTGGGAGCGCTTTTTCGCGGTGTGGAACCACCGGATTTTCTATGCGCTGCTGATCGTCTTGCCGCTGACCGGGCTGCTTGCGGTATCGGGCCGCGCCGAAGGCGGGCTGGTGCCCTTGAAGTTCGGCCTCGCGCTACCGGCCATCCCCGGCATTGCGCGGGAGAACGGCTTTGGCGACCTGCATGAGCTACTGGTTTTCACGACGCTGGCGCTGCTCGTGCTGCATATCGGTGCCGCCCTGAAGAACCAGTTTGCCTCGACGACGGATGTTGCGGACCGGATGCCGCCATTCAAATCGCGGAACGCTTAGGCATCAGCCAGAGCATCGTTCCCGCCAACGCTGCTACTCCGGCGGCGATGGTGAAGGTCATGGCGGCGCCATCGCGGTCCCAGATGAGGCCTGCGCCAAGGCTCGCGAGCAGGGTCGCGACGCCGCTGACGAAGAAATAGGCGCCGAAGCTGGTGGCGCGCTCATCGTCCGGCGCGGCGTCGGCAATCATCCGCGCGAAAATACCCTGGGTCAGCGCCATATGCGCGCCCCACAGGACGATGCCGAATGCGACGCTCCACAAATCGTCGGCGTTCGCGAGCCAGAGGTCGGCGGCGACCAGCAGCGCAATGCCGCCCAGCAAGACCGAACGAGGATCGGTTCGATCGCTGAGCGCGCCCGCCGGATAGGCGAGCAGCATGTAGGACAGGCTGAACAGGGCGAGCGCGAGCGGCGACCATTGCGCGCCAATGCCGACGTCCATCGCCTTCAGGATCAGGAAGCTCTCCGAAAAACGGGCGAGGGCGAAGAGGAACCCGACCGCGAGCAGCCGCTTGACCTGAAGGTCGAGGCGCCGCCACCCGCCCCATTTTGCGGCGGCCGTCGTCGGCATCGGCTCGCGCGTTTCGCGGAGCATCGCCCAGGCGAAGAAGAAGGACAGGAAAGCGGGAATGATCGCGACCCAGAAGACGGCGCGAATATCGCTGGCGAACAGGATCATCAGCCCGACCGCGGCCAGCGGGGCGATGGTGCCACCGACCGTATCGAGCGCCTGTCGGAGCCCGTAGGCCGCGCCCCGCAGTTCGTGCGGCGTTTCATCCGCAATCATCGCGTCGCGCGGGGCGCCGCGAATGCCCTTGCCCACCCGGTCGATGAACCTGGCACCGAGCACCGGTAACGCCCCTTGGGCCAGCGGGAAAAGGGGTTTGGATAGTGCCGCCATGCCGTAGCCGAGAAGTATCCACGGCTTGCGCCTCTGCTGCCGGTCGCTGAGGCGGCCGGAAACCAGCTTAGCCATCGAGGCAGTGGCTTCGGCGATGCCGTCGAGCGCTCCCATCGCTGCGACGGGGAGGCCAAGGGTAATGGTCAGAAAGGCCGGAAGCAGTGCGTGATAAATCTCGCTCGACAGGTCCATCAGCAGGCTGACGATACCGAGAATCCAGACGGTGCGCGGCAGGCGAGGGCGGCTCGGCATCACGATTGCGTACAGGCAAATTTGCCAAATGCGAAATCTTTGATAGCTTCAATTTCATGTGGGGAGCAGCGACACCGAGTGCCATCGCGGCGCGCTTCGCTCGATTGGTCGAGCAATTGGGTGGCGACACCTCCGCGGCCAAAGCCATGGGCCAGCAACGCGAGCTGCTGGGGGCGGTGCAGTCGCAGCAGCCAGCAACGCTCAACCAGGTCGCGGCGAAAGTGAAACGCGGCGCTCCGGCGGTCAGCCGGGCTATCGACACCTTGGTGCGCGCCGGCCTGGTCGAGCGTCAGGCCGATCCCGACAATCGCCGCCGCCTCGCGCTGAGGCTGACCGACGATGGCCGCCAGTTCCTCAACCAGCCGCCGGTTGCCGACGGCTCGCTCGAAGGCCGCCTGGGCAAGCTAGCCGCCAGCGAACTGCGCGCCCTCGAACGCGGCATCGAAATCCTCGAACGCCTCCCGCGTTAACCATTTACCTTTCTCAACGGCCGGTAAGAGCGTAAACCGCGCTCAATAGCGGGAGAGGGGGCATGATTCTCTTCGCACTGGTTGCGGCGCTATTGATCGCTGCGGCGGGGTTGGGCGCACATCTGATCGGTGCGGCCGCCAGGAATGGCGCACTGAAGCCGAAGCCCGAGGCGCTCGGGCTCGGCGCCGTGACCAATTTCTTCGACACGCTCGGGATCGGCTCGTTCGCGCCGACCATCGCCTGGTTCCGGTTCCGGAAGATGGTTCCGGACCGGCTCATCCCGCTGACCATGCTGACCGGCTACACTATTCCGTCGATCCTTCAGGGCGTGATTTTCCTGATCCTGTTGGGGACGAAGGTCGATCCGTGGCTCCTCCTTTTCTGCATCGTCGCGTTGACTGCGGGCGGCTATATGAGCGTGCCGCTTGCCGCGCGATCGCCAGTGCGATTGATTCAAGCGATCGTCGGCATCGCGCTGCTGATGGCTGCATTCTTTTACTCCCTGTCCAATCTCGGCTTGATGCCGGCTGGCGGGACGTCAGTGAGCCTCCCGATCGGCTTCGCCATTGTCGCGATCCTGGCCAATTTCCTGTTCGGGCTGCTGCTCAGCTTCGGCGTTGGCAACTATGCGCCAACCCTGGCGATGCTGAGCCTCATGGGGATGGATCCTCGCCTTGCCTTTCCGATCATGGCGGCGGGCGCGGGCATCGCCGGGGCGGCGGCCGGCTCCCGCTGCTGTCGTACGGTCGAGCTCGACTGGCGCATTGTGTTGGGCCTGACGATCGGGGCAATCCCGGCAGTTCTGGTTGCGGCGTTTATCGTCAAGGAAATGCCCGTGACCATGCTCCGCTGGCTGGTGGCCGTGGTCGTCACTTATGCCGGGGTCACGCTGCTATTGACCGCAACTCGCGGCGCGGAACTGGTGCCGCCCGACGCTCCGCAAGCAGCGGTCGAGCATTAAATCCCGTTAGCCGTGGCCGCGCCGCCGCCGCGTCTCCCAGCCCTTCTTCGCCGCCGCGCTCCGGCTCCTTGAGCGGCCCGAACCGTCGTTCTTGCCGCCCTTGTCCTGGGCGTTGACAGTGCGCCAGGCCCGTTCCTCGGACTCCTTCTTGGACACGCCCTTGTCGCGGTAGCCCTCGGCGATGTGGTCGGCTTTCCGTTCCTGTTTCGCAGTGTACGCGCCTTTCGGCATCACTAGTCTCCTTCCAGCTGCAAAACGCTCGGGAAGCCAATGAGATGCCATTGCCGCAGCGCAGCAATTCCTGTAGGGGCGCGCCAACTCTATTCACGGAAAATCGATAATGAACCTTCGCAACGTGGCGATCATCGCCCACGTCGATCATGGCAAGACCACGCTCGTCGACCAGCTCTTCCGCCAGTCGGGCACCTTCCGCGACAACCAGCGCGTCGAGGAAAGGGCCATGGATTCCAATGACTTGGAGAAAG
>CAMPIM010000165.1 GCA_946886365.1 uncultured Novosphingobium sp. | reverse complement strand
ACGACGATCTTGTCTCCGGCGGCGACGCGATACTGCTTGCCGCCCGTGCGCACGACTGCGAACATGGCTCTTCTCTTCTTGTTCAAATCTGCTTTACGCAAATCGCCGAGGACATGACATCCTGTTGACCCGCGCGGGAATGTGGCCCGGTAGTGGACTGACTCGCTTATGTCAACCGGGAAGCCCCCTTCTTAAGGGTGGTTTTTGCGCAGGTCAGTGCCTATCTTCCCGTCTCGAAGGGAACCCGACGCGCATGATGCCGACATCGTATAGTACTGGCAGCATGAGAGGCAGGCTTCTCTTCATGCTGACCCTGTGGATGGCGATCGGTGTTGCGTTATTAAGTGCCCTGACGCCATTGGGGCCGCCGTCCAGCATAGCAACGGGCTCGGCGTTCAATCCTGCCACCACAGGCGTGGTGCTGAAGGCCCGGACCCAATCGGCACCGGCCGACTACCGCCTGACCCAGCCCGATGGTTCGGGCGACAACCCCTTGTTATCGCCATTGATGCCATGGTTGGTATCTGTAGCGGGCCTGTTGGCCGTCGTGGGGTGGTCGCGATCTAATCCCTTATATGTCCGCACCCGCCCCTCGCTCTTGCGCGGGGGTATTTCACACGCCTTTCACGCTCGCGCTCCGCCTGCCCTGACTTAACGCCCACTCCGTTAATCGTCAGGCAGGAGAGATCCATGACCCGCAGACGGTCACGCCGCAGCAACCGACGGCCGCCATGGTGGTTCATACCCGCCGTGTTCACTGGGCTGGGTGCTGCCGTCAGCCGCTATGCTAGCGGTCGCAGAATGAAAATATGATAGGCTGCCGGTGAAGGTTCAGAGGGCCGCACCGGCAGACAAGGAAGGACGTCCATGCCTCATCACACGCCCCTGATCGGAACAATCGTCGCGGGCCTCGTTGTTGCTTTCATAATGGGTGCCATTGCCCATCGTCTCAAACTTTCGCCGCTTGTCGGTTATCTTATCGCGGGGATCATGGTTGGTCCTTTCACCCCAGGCTTTGTCGCCAACACCAGTCTGGCCAACGAATTGGCCGAAATCGGTGTCATTCTGCTGATGTTCGGGGTGGGACTTCATTTTTCGCTGCGTGACTTGCTGTCGGTGAAGAATATCGCCGTACCCGGCGCCATCGGGCAGATCGCGGTGGCAACGCTGCTCGGCATGGGACTGTCGCACTATATGGGCTGGCCAGTGATGGGCGGCATTGTGTTCGGCCTCGCTCTTTCGGTCGCGAGTACGGTCGTTTTGCTGCGCGCCTTGCAGGGGGCCGATCTTGTGGAGACGCGGCGGGGGCGCATAGCTGTTGGCTGGCTGATCGTCGAGGATTTGGTGATGGTGCTGGCGTTGGTACTGTTACCCGCGCTGGCGAAAGTTATGAACAATGCAGACGCATCGGCCGGGATGGGTGATCTGCTGGCACCGCTGCTAAGTACCCTGCTGAAGGTCGCCGGTTTTGTAGCCCTGATGCTCGTGGTGGGCCGACGGGTCATTCCTTGGGCGTTGCACTGGGTAGTTCACACCGGATCGCGGGAGTTGTTTCGCCTGGCTGTGCTGGCAATCGCCCTTGGCGTGGCTTTCGGCGCGGCCGTGGCGTTCGATGTGTCATTTGCGCTGGGCGCCTTCTTCGCGGGCATGATACTGGGCGAGACGCCGCTTAGCCGCCGCGCGACGGAGGAAACGCTGCCGCTGCGCGACGCATTCGCAGTGTTGTTCTTCGTGTCGGTGGGCATGTTGTTCAATCCGTCAGTGCTCGTCGAACAGCCGTTACCATTGCTGGCCACTGTAGCGATCATCATCGTCGGCAAGTCTATCGCCGCGTTCGCGATCGTGCGCGCCTTCGGCCATCCGGGGGATACGGCGCTGACGATCGCGGCGAGCCTGGCGCAGATCGGCGAGTTTTCCTTCATCCTTGCCACATTGGGCACTGGCTTGGGCGTGTTGCCTGCGGAAGGACGCGACTTGATCCTTGCGGGGGCGATCGTGTCGATCTTTTTGAATCCATTCATCTTCTCGATGATCGTGCGGGCGCATAAGAAGGAGGAGATTGAGGAAGAGGCGGAAGCGGAAAAGGCGCGCCAGCGTCCGCACATCGGCCATGTGATCCTGGTCGGATATGGCCGGGTCGGCAAGATGATTGCGGAACGCCTGTCCGAACGCAATGCCCATTTCGTTGTGCTGGAGACGGACCCGGAACGGGCAGAAGAGGCAGCGGAGGCGGGCCATCCGGTAGTGCGGGGAAGTGCGCTGGAGGACCGTTATTTGATGGCTGCTGGCATATGCGAGGCTCGGCGGTTGCTGATCGCGGTTCCGGAAGGGTTTGAAGGTGGCGCGATCCATGAGCATGCGCGCCACCTCAATCCCAATCTGCAGGTGATTGCGCGAGCGCATAGTGATGCAGAGGTCGCACACCTGGAAGGGATTGGCGTACCCCATGTCGTCATGGGAGAGCGTGAGCTGGCAGCGCGGATGCTTCAGTTATCCGGCGCGGGCTGAACGTCGGTTGAGGCTGTCTCAGTCAACAATGTGCTCCTGTAAAGCCAGGAGCACATTGTTTTGGGAGCGGTGTCTTATCCGCGTGGCTTGCGAGGCGGGCCTTTGCGGGGGCCGCCCTTGAAAGGCCGGGCGCCATAAGCTGGCTTCGGACCACGACCTTCATTCGGGCGGCCCTTGCCACGTGGCGGCCCTTCGCGGCGGTTCTCGCGCGCCGTGTCCCGAGGTGTTCCCTCAATCTGTTCGAACTGGACTTCAGCGCCCTCGTCGCTCGCCTCGCCCGTCCGCTTCACCGAGCCGACGAAGCGGGATACGATGGCGCTGGGGATTTCGAACAGCGTCTCGTTGGCGGCGATCCGGATCGCGCCGATGTCCTGGCGTGACACATGGCCTCGGCGGCAGATGAGGGGCAGGATCCAACGCGGGTCGGCATTGTGACGGCGGCCGATGTCCATGCGGAACCAGACCGTATCCTCAAAGCCCGGACGCGGCCCATCGCGGTGCGGCGGGGCTTCGCTGGCGTCGAGCAGTTCTTCGGGCGCGGGAAGAGCGGCGCGGGCGCTTTTCACCAGCATCGCCGCGATCTCCTTGGCGGACTTGGTTTCCAGCAACTCGGCGCCCAGCGTCCAATCCTGCTCGTCCAGTTCCGCGCGTTCCATCAGCTTTTCGCGCAGGCGAGAATTGTCCTGCTGCTGGATCGCTTCCTTGCTCGGCGGAGTGCCCCATTCGACCGGGATTTTGGCGCCACGCAGCATGGATTCGACACGGCGGCGGCGGGGGTAGGGGACGATGAGGACAGCCGTGCCCTTCTTGCCTGCGCGCCCGGTGCGGCCGGAACGGTGCTGCATCGTTTCTGCATCGCGCGGGATTTCGACGTGCACGACGAGGCTGAGGTTGGGAAGGTCGATGCCGCGCGCTGCGACGTCGGTGGCGACACAGACGCGCGCGCGGCGGTCGCGGAGGGCTTGCAGCGCATGGTTGCGCTCATTCTGGCTATGCTCACCCGACAGCGCCACGGCGGCGAAACCGCGTTCAGTGAGGCTGGCATGGAGGTGGCGGACATTGTCGCGGGTGGCGCAGAAGAGGATCGCGGTTTCTGCCTCATGATAGCGCAGCAGATTGACCACCGCGTTCTCGATGTCGGCGGGGGCGACCGTCACGGCCTGATAGGTGATATCGCCATGGCCGCGTTCGTCGCTGACAGTGGAGATGCGCAGCGCGTCTTTCTGGTAGCGCTTGGCGAGCGCAACAATCGGCTTCGGCATGGTGGCGGAGAAGAGGAGGGTGCGGCGACCTTCGGGCGTGCCGTCGAGGATCTCTTCCAGATCTTCGCGGAAGCCCATGTCGAGCATTTCGTCAGCTTCATCAAGGACGACGGTCTTGAGCCCCGACAGGTCCAGTGCGCCGCGTTCGAGATGGTCGCGAAGGCGGCCGGGGGTGCCGACGACGATGTGCGCGCCGTGGGAAAGGGCGCGGCGTTCCTTAGAGGCGTCCATGCCGCCGACGCAGGTAGCGATGCGGGCGCGGGCTTCGCCATAGAGCCATTCCAGCTCACGGCTGACTTGCAGCGCCAGTTCGCGGGTGGGGGCGATGGCGAGCGCGAGCGGCTTTCCTGCCACGGGCAGGCGCATTTCTTCACCCAGCAGTTCGCCCGCCATGGCAAGGCCAAAAGCGACCGTCTTGCCTGAGCCGGTCTGCGCCGAGACGATGAGGTCGCGGCCTTCCGCTTCGGGCTGGGTGACTTCGGCTTGGACGGGGGTCAGGCTTTCATAGCCTTTTCGCGTCAGGGCGTCCGAGAGGAGGGGCGGGAGATGTTCAAAAGACATTATATTTTCCGTCGGTAAAGCGACCCGCCATTCCCGACGGATACATGATGACCTGATGTGCTCCGGCTGTTGCTGGAGCCCGGGATGCAAGGTCACACACCCCGAAGTTCACACCGTCCCTGAGGGACTTCTGCTCTAGGCAGAAATGGGTGCCGGAGGGCACCCAAATAAGAAGGCCGCCTTCCCCCGCAAAGAGGGAAGGCGGCCCCTATATTAACTATTGCGAGGGATCAGACCGAAGCGACTTCCGCCACATCGACCTTCACGCCCGGACCCATCGACGACGACAGGGCGATCTTGCGGACGTACTTGCCCTTCGAGCCCGACGGCTTCGCCTTGACGATGGCGTCAACGAAAGCGTCGAAATTCTTGCGCAGGTCTTCGGCCGAGAAGCTCGCCTTGCCGAGACCGGCGTGGATGATGCCAGCCTTTTCGACGCGGAATTCGATCTGACCACCCTTGGCGGCCTTCACGGCTTCGGCGACGTTCGGGGTGACGGTGCCGAGCTTCGGGTTCGGCATCAGGCCCTTGGGACCCAGAACCTTACCGAGACGACCGACCAGACCCATCATGTCAGGCGTGGCGATCACGCGCTGGAAGTCGATGTTGCCAGCCTGGATGCTGTCCAGCAGGTCTTCGGCGCCCACGATGTCGGCGCCAGCGGCGGTCGCGGCTTCAGCCTTGTCGCCACGGGCGAACACGGCGACGCGAACGTCCTTGCCGGTGCCAGCGGGCAGGGTGACGACGCCACGGACCATCTGGTCGGCGTGA
>CAMPIM010000164.1 GCA_946886365.1 uncultured Novosphingobium sp. | reverse complement strand
GCGCCATAGGGGAAGTTGAGGGTTCTGCCAAGGAGTGGATAATGCGATTGCTGGGTGCGGTGCTGGCTGGGGGACGATCCACCCGGTTCGGAAGCGACAAGGCTCTCGCGCTGATGCCGGACGGGCGCACGCTGATCGACCATGCTGTGGCGGCGATCGCGCCGCATGTGGAGGCAGTGGTGGTCTGCGGGCGGAGCGTCGAGGGGCTGACGGGGCTAGCGGATCGGCCAGCGGCGGACATGGGGCCGCTGGGCGGGCTGAACGCGGCGCTGCATTATGCGCGCAGTCAAGGTTACGATGCGGTGCTGACGACGGGGTGCGATATGCCCGTCTATCCGGCGGCTCTGGTGGAGGCGCTTGTGGGTGACAGTGGGGCGGTGCTGAAGGGGCAGCAACTGGCGGGTTTCTGGCCTGCGTCGCTCGCGGACGAACTGGATGCGCATCTGGGTGAGGAGAATAATCGGTCGATCTTTGGCTGGATCGAGCGGGTGGGCGCGCGGGTGGTGGAGCGGCCGGAACTGGTGCTGCCGAATATCAACCGGCCGGAGGATCTGGCGCGCTGGCGCGAGCCAAGCTGAGCTTACCGAAGCCCCCTCCCTTCCTTCCAACTAAGTTCGGGGGCATTCGGCAAGCTCAGGGCAAAAGTTGCGGTGTGCCGGTCTTCAAAGCTGAAGAGCGACGCTGGCTGCAACCCCTACAGGCATGGTCGTTCCCGCCACCGCTTCGCCGATCAGCAGCAGGGTCGGGTCTTCATCGCTGATCGTGGCGACCAGAAAGGCAAGCGCGGAGAGCTTGCCGCGGATCAGGCGTTCGGTGGGGAGCGAGACGTTGACCGCCACCATCACCGGCGTTTCGGGATCGCGCCCGGCGGCGATCAGCTGGCGGCTGATCTCTCCGGCGGCGGCGCGGCCCATATAGATGCCGAGCGTGCCGCCGGGACGGGCCAGCGCTTCCCAGTCGAGCTTGAGCGGTTCACCGGCTTTGAGATGCGCGGTCACCAGCGTAAGGCCGCGCGCCTTGCCGCGCAGGGTGAGCGAGGCGCTGCCGCTTGCGGCAGCTGCGCTTGCCGTGGTGATCCCGGGGCAGATGTGGAAGCGGATGCCGTCGGCAGCGAGATGCTCCATCTCTTCGGACGAGCGGCCGAATACCGAGGGGTCGCCGCCCTTGAGGCGCACGACGCGCTTGCCTGCCTTGGCGGCGGCGAGGAGCAGGTCGTTGATGCTCTCCTGCGCCTTTGAATGGCGGCCGGAGCGTTTGCCGACGCTAACCCGCTCGACACCCTGCGGGATGAGGTCGAGGACGCCGGGGCCGACGAGGGCGTCGTAGAAGACGATCTCCGCCGCGGCGATCAGCTTTTCGGCCTTGCGGGTGAGGAGGTCCGGGTCACCCGGCCCTGCGCCGACCAGCCAGACTTCACCGGGGGCGATCAGTTCATTCGGCTGCATGGAGCGTCTCCTGCGGGATTTGGGCGAGGATGTTGGCGAGAGCGGGACGGCAGGACCCGCAATTGGTGCCTGCGCCGATCGCCTTGCCGATGGCGGGCACATCGACCAGGCTCTGGTCGCGGATGGCGGCGACGATCTGGTTGAGGCCGATGTCGAAGCAGACGCAGATGGTCGGCCCCTTGTCGGGCTGGTTGCCGGGACCGCGCGCGGCGAGGACGGATGCGCCCACCTCTTCCGCCTCAAGCTGGCCGATGAGCCAATCGCGCGACGGGAGCAGGCCGGTGCGGGTGACGAAGAGGACCGCTGCCAGCTTGCCTTCCCGGATGATGGCGATGCGGCGGGTGCCCCGCGTCATATCGACGGCTTCGACGCGGTCGCCCTTGGGCAGGCAGGCTTCAAGCCGCACGGGGTCGCCATTGCCCGCGACTTCGTAGAGCGCGCCGCCCGGAACGGTGACCTTCGTGGCCCAGAGGCAGGGAATTTTGGCGGGCTGCTCTCCGCGCAGGATGAGGAAACCCTTCCACTCGGTGGCGACCTTTTCGATGCTGGCGGGCGTCGATTTGAAGCCGGGCTGGCCGGAATGGGGATCGACCAGCGGGCGCGGCAGCAGGCCGGTGCGGCCGCCTGTGGAGACCTGATCCGTCCAGTGGATCGGCGTGAAGATTTCACCCACACGCTGGCCTTCGCTGAAAGCCACGCGGAAGATGCTGTTGCCCTGCGCGGTCTGGACGCGGGCGAGGTCGCCGTCGCAAATGCCCAGTTCCTGCGCGTCCTGCGGGTGGATATCGACCAGCGGCTCCTCGCGATGGCGGGCGAGCTTGGCTGAGAGACCGGTGCGCGTCATCGTGTGCCACTGGTCGCGGTAACGGCCGGTGTTGAGCGTCATGGGCCACTGCTTGAGCGGCTCCTGAAGGTCCATCTGCTTGGTGAGGACCAGCCGCGCCTTGCCATCGGGGGTGGAGAAGCGGCCATCGGCAAAGGGCTTGTCGCCACCCCAGCGGAAGGGCTCCATCGCTTCATAGGCGTCGTTGCCGATGGTGGCCTGGGCACGGAGGTTGAGCAGGCGCTGGCCGTCATTCTGATAGGCGGTCAGGCGAGCATGTTCGCGCCAGATGTCGGCGGGCCGGTCATAGGCGAAGGCGTTTCGAAAGCCCATGCGGCGGGCAACTTCCTTGACGATCCACCAGTCGGGTTTGGCGTCGCCGGGGAGCGCCAGGAAGGGGCGCTGGCGGCTGATTGTGCGGTCGCTATTGGTGACGGTGCCGTCCTTCTCTCCCCAGCCGGCGGCGGGCAGGCGGACGTCGGCATGGACGCTGGTGTCGGTGTCGGCGATGATGTCCGAGACGACGAGGAAGGGCACGGTCTCCAGCGCCTCGCGGACCCGGCCTGCGTCGGGCAGCGAGACTGCGGGGTTGGTGGCCATCACCCAGAGCGCCTTGATCCGGCCTTCGTTGATGGCGCGGAACAGGTCGACGGCTTTCAGGCCCGGCTTGGTCGCCATGGTGGGCGCGGCCCAGAAGCGGCCGACACGTTCCACATTCTCCGGCGCGAAGTCCATATGGGCCGCCAGCGTCGAGGCGAGGCCGCCGACTTCGCGGCCGCCCATGGCGTTGGGCTGGCCGGTGATGGAGAAGGGCGCAGCGCCGGGCTTGCCGATCCGGCCGGTAGCCAGGTGGACGTTGATGATCGCGTTGACCTGATCAGTACCGCGGATCGACTGGTTGATGCCCTGGCTGAACAAGGTGACGGTGCGCGCGGTGGCGGCGAACAGCTTGAAGAACTGTTCGAGCAGCGCCGGGGTGATGTCGCAGGTTTTAGCCGTAGTCCACAGGTCGTGGCCGGTGCGGATATGCTCCCAGAAACCTTCGGGGGCATTGAGATGGTCGGCAATAAACGCTGGGTCGGTGATGCCTTCCTGATCGCACCAGGCGAGCAGGCCGTTCATCAGGGCAACGTCGGTGCCGGGCTTTACCGGCAAGTGCAGGTCCGCGCCCTCGCAGGTTTCGGTGCGGCGGGGATCGATCACCACCAGCTTGGTGCCGCGCGCGGCGCGGGCGGCCTGAATGCGCTGATAGACGATCGGGTGGCACCAGGCGGTGTTGGAGCCGATAAGGACGATCAGGTCCGCTTCGTCCAGATCGTCATAGCTGGCGGGCACGATGTCCTCGCCAAAGGCCCGGTTATGCCCGGCGACCGCGCTCGACATGCAGAGGCGACTGTTGGTGTCGATGTTCGCCGTGCCGATGAAGCCCTTCATCAGCTTGTTGGCGACATAATAATCTTCAGTCAGCAACTGGCCCGAGACGTAGAAGGCGACGCTGTCAGGGCCGTAGCGATCGACAGTGTCGCGGAACTTCTTCGCGACGAGGTCCAGCGATTTGTCCCAGCTGGCGCGCTTGTTGCCGATCATGGGGTGCAGCAGGCGACCGGTCAGCCCGACGGTCTCGCCCAGATGCGTCCCCTTGGAGCAGAGGCGGCCCCCATTCGCCGGGTGCGCTTCATCGCCCTTGATCGTGACCGTCCGGGGTCCGGTCGGCGTGGCCGATATGCCGCAACCGACACCGCAATAGGCGCAGGTGGTGCGGATGGCCTGTGTCATGCGATGCCCTTCTCTTTAAGAAGTGCTCCTGCGAAAGCAGGAGTCCAGTCCTGCCGTTCGAACTGGGTTCCTGCCTTCGCAGGAACACGATCCGTCTCGCACAGGACATGCTCTGAATGGAATTGGGTGGAGGCGCTTGCCGCAAGGGATGGCCAACAAGACACCCCCACCCGGGTCCCCGCCTTTATGGCTGGGGACCGGAAGCTCAAGCTGCTGCCTTCATCGCCGCCGGGCGGGCGATCAGGATGCGACCGCCCTCCTCTTTCACGGCGATGGTCGGCGTGCAGCCTTCGTCATTGCCCTGCGCCTCGCCCGTTTTCAGGGCGATGTTCCAGTTGTGCAGCGGGCAGGCGACGCTGTGGCCATGGACGATGCCCTGGCTCAGCGGGCCTTTTTTGTGCGGGCATTCGTTGACCAGCGCGAAGACCTTGTCGTCGCTGGTGCGGAAGACGGCGATTTCCTTTTCGCCGCCAATCTGAACGGTGCGAGCGCCGCGCTGGGGAATGTCGGCCAGCGTTCCGATGTCGATCCATGTCGTCATGTCGTTCACTCCGCAGCGATGGCGATGGGGTCGAGATGCTGATGCAGTTCTGCATTGGCACCGGCTGCGCGTTCGGCCCAGGGATCGTCCTGAGAGAAGCTCTGCGAATAGAGGAAGCGGGCGCGCAGAGCCTCACGGCCTGCTTCGTCTTCCACGATCCGCTGCTTCACATATTCCACGCCGACACGCTCGATCCACGGCGCGGTACGCTCCAGATAGCGGGCTTCCTCGCGGTAAAGCTGGGTGAAGGCCGCGCAATAGTCGAGCGCCTCCTGTTCGGTCGCGACCTTGCAGAGGAAGTCGGTGGCGCGGACATGGATGCCGCCATTGCCGCCGACATGCAGTTCGTAACCGCTATCCACGCAGACCACGCCAAAGTCCTTGATCGTCGCCTCCGCGCAGTTGCGGGGGCAGCCCGATACGGCGATCTTGAACTTGTGGGGCATCCACGATCCCCAGGTCATCCGTTCCGTCTTGACGCCAAGGCCGGTCGAATCCTGCGTGCCGAAGCGGCACCATTCGGACCCGACGCAGGTCTTCACCGTGCGCA
>CAMPIM010000163.1 GCA_946886365.1 uncultured Novosphingobium sp. | reverse complement strand
GCGGCATGTCGCCCATGTAGACGTCCTGCTCCTTGATATCGAGCACGGAGCGGGTTTCGGTGTCCTGGTCGACCTCGAACACGATCAGGCGCAGCGTGACGCGCATCGGCGCCGCGTAGGTGATGCCGCGCTGACGGCATTCCTCGACGTCGTATTTGGGCTCTTCCAGCTCGTAATGGACGAAGTCCATTTCGGCGGTGCCAGCGAAATCGCGGATCGGGAATACCGAGCGCAGGGTCTTTTCGAGGCCCGATACATAGCCGATCGACGGGTCCGAACGCAGGAATTGCTCATAGCTCTCCCGCTGGACTTCGATCAGGTTCGGCATCTGCACCACTTCGTGGATGTCGCCGAATACCTTTCTGATGCGCTTCTTCGCGCCGGTATTGCTGATCGTGGGGAGAGCTTTGGTCGCCATTGCGTTTCCTGCCTGTAATTCGTCGCATTTTTTCGCATCGCAGCGAAATTCAGCCTGACGAGACGGGTGAAAGGGCTGATTCGCCCTTCTGCCGCCACGCAAAAAAGTGCGGGCCGGGACTGTCCGATCCGCACTGTCAGCACCTTGTGACCCACCAAATGTCGCCCAATCCCGCCGGTTTCGCGCGCTATTCGAAACCGGTCCCCGGGCGATCCAGGGGACGGTTCATGCTTGCTGGAAGGCTTGCAGGAACCGGATTTTCAAAACGCCATATAGAGACGGTGCGACCCTTTGTGAAGGGCGGATTGTCCCAATAATGATCGTGATCCGATCGCTGCGGCGGTTCAGAACAGTCGTGTCAGGCCATAGAAGCCTGCTCCGATCAGGGCGGCGGCGGGCAGCGTCACCACCCATGCGATCACGATGCTGGAGGCGACGTTCCACCGGACGGCCGACAAGCGGCGGGATGCGCCGACGCCGACGATCGCCCCGGTGATGGTGTGCGTGGTGGAAACCGGCACGCCCAGATGCGTCGCCAGGAATAGCGTCATTGCTCCGCCGGCTTCGGCGCAGAAGCCTTGAGCCGGAGTAAGTCGCGTAATCTTCGACCCCATCGTGTGGACGATCTTCCATCCGCCGAGCAGTGTGCCGAGGCCCATCGCCGCCTGACAGGAAATGACCACCCAGAAAGGAACGTGGAAGCCGCCCGTCAACATGCCCTGCGAATAGAGCAGGACCGCGATGATCCCCATCGTCTTCTGCGCATCATTGCCGCCATGGCCAAGCGAGTAGAGGGACGCAGATACGAGCTGAAGCTTGCGGAAGACCCGATCCGCGCCCTGGGGCGTGAAGCGACGGAATATCCAGCTGATGATCAGGACGAGCAGTAGCGCCAGGATGAGGCCGATCGCAGGGGACATGACGATGGCGGCGCTGGTCTTGAATACGCCGCTCCATACGACAGCGCCGAGGCCTGCCTTGGCCGTGCCCGCGCCCAGCAGACCGCCGATCAGTGCATGGCTGCTGGAGGAGGGGATGCCGAGGCCCCACGTAATCAGGTTCCAGGCAATGGCGCCCATCAACGCGCCGAAGATCACCTGCGGGTCGATGATGCTGGCATCGACAATGCCTTTGCCCACCGTTTCAGCGACATGCAGGCCGAAAAAGAGGAAGGCGATGAAGTTGAAGAAAGCCGCCCAGGCCACCGCATATTGCGGCTTCAACACGCGCGTCGATACGATCGTCGCGATCGAGTTGGCGGCATCATGCAGGCCGTTCAGGAAGTCGAAGGCGAGCGCGATGCCGACCAGGGCGACGAGCAGCGGAAAGGCGAGATGGGCTTCCATCAGATTGAGACTCGAATGGAGCTAAGGATCAGGCGTGGTCGATGACCAGCCCGGAGATTTCGTTGGCGACGTCCTCGAACCGGTCGGTCACCTTCTCCAGATGGGCGTAGATTTCGTTCCCCACGACGAAGTCCATGGGGTTACCTTGCCGTGCCTTATTATACAGCGCCTTAAGGCCAGCCTCGTGCAATATGTCGGCATGCCCCTCCAGCCTCACCAGCCGCTCGGTCAGCTCATGCAGCCGCACCGAATTGAGGTTCAGCGAACGCAGCAGCGGCATCGCTTCGGCCGTGATGCGGGCGCACTCCACGATGAGGGCGCTCATATCCTGCATCTGGGGTGCGAACTCCTTGACCTCGAACAGGGCGATCGCCTTGGCGGTCTGGTTCATTTGGTCGATCGCGTCGTCCATCACGCCGATCAGGCCGGTGATGGCGCTACGGTCGAAGGGCGTCACGAAAATGCGGCGGACGTCCTGCAGCACTTCGCGGATGATGTCGTCGGCTTCATGCTCACGCGCGGAGATCTCTTCGATATGTGCGTCCATGTCCGGGCCGCCCTTCAGCAGCTTGGCGAGCGCATCGGCCCCGGCGACGAGCGTCACCGCATGATCCTCAAACTGTTCGAAGAAGCGCCCCTGTTTGGGCATCAGCGCGTGAAACCACCGCAGCATTCCAGTCCTTTCGGCTTGCCATTCCTTGATCCGCAGCAGCGTTCGGATGAACCAGCCCGGATCGCGCGGCGGTTCGCGAAAGGCTGCGATGATCGTTTGAAGATCGGGTTCCTCGACCGCTTTCGCGGCCTCTGCGACCGGAAACCAGCGCAGTTCCCTCTGCCCCTGTTCGGGCCATTGCGACAACTGGCCGGTCACTGCAAGGGGGAAAACTTCAACTGTGGCTTCGCGTGTGTCGCCCTTGCGGCGACGCTTGTCATAGCGGTAGCGGCCTAAAGGAGCGGGGCAGGCGATGCCGTGAATGCCCGCTTCCTCATAGGCTTCGAGTTCGGCGGCGCGGTGGCCTGCCATGCCCTTGATGCGGTTGCCTTTGGGGATGACCCATCGGCGGGTTTCGCGCGACGTGATCAGCAGGATGCGCATCGAGCCATCGGGGTCGGCGGCATAGGGAAGGGCGGCGATCTGGCGCATTACCAGCCCGCCCCCGCAACCTTAGCCATAAAATGCCCCTCATCCATATGCGCCTTGTAACCAAACCGTCACATTGCGCAATGAACTAGGTTGGTCAGATCGATAGTCGAGCCGTCAGGCGGATATCCCGTCCGGCCAGTGGCGCATAATCCTTGAGGAAGCTGGCATGCCGCCGCGCCTCGACATCGAATATATTGTTCGCCGACAGGCTGATGGTGGTCCGGTCATTCCCTTTCAGCGGCTTGAAGGACAGCGATGCGTTGACGAGCGTGAAGCCGTTAGTGCGGGTTTCGGTCGCGGCGATCCTGTCCTGCGCAAAGCTATGTTCGACCTCGCCACGGAAGCTCAGGCGGTCGCCCTGAAGTTCGATCCCTCCGAGCAAACGCAGCGGCGGGATGCGTGGCGCAGGGCCTGAGCCGGTGATGGTTGCGCGGACATAGTCGGCGAGGCCATCCAGATTGACCTTGTATCCGCCGACTTCCCCCAGCTTGACCGATGCCTCTGCTTCAAAGCCGAGATAGCGCGCATTAGCCTGATTATATTGGAAGCAGGGGAAATCCAGCGGCTTTCCGCCATTCACTGCCATGCAGGCGCTGTCATCGACCAGCGCATCATAGATGTAGCCGTTGAACCAATTGTGATAGGCCGACAGGGACATGGTGTAGCCGGGGCCTTCACCGCGCAGCGTGGCTTCAACGCCCCAGCTTTTTTCCAGGTCGAAGTTTGGATCGCCAAGCTCGAATGCTTGCGTCCCGGCGTGATTGCCGCGCGCGAACAGTTCTTCGGCCGAGGGCGCGCGTTCGGTGCGGGCGAGGTTCAGGCCGACGCGCCAGCCGGGACGTATTTCCTGGCTGGCGCCGATCGACCCGGAAAACGCGTCGAAGCTGCGCTGATAGGCGGGATTGAACAAGGTCGCGTCCGCGTCCGCCCCTACCTTATTATGTTCATAGCGGCCGCCCAGTTCGATCCGGCTGCTGCCCAGGTCGAAGGATTGAAGCGTGAAGAGGCCGAGTTGCTCCGTCCGGTTGCGGGGCAGGAACTTCTCTTCACCTTCGACATGGAAATTGCGGGCGAAGAATTGGGCGCCGACGGCGCCATCCCATCCGCCGCGCTTGGCCTGTACCAGTTCCAGCCGCGATTCGATCGACTGATTGTAGAAGGTGGTGCCGACGTCCCCGGACGGTTCGATCTCCTGATGCTGGTAATCGGCAAAGCCTGCGCGGAGGCGGATGGAATCCAGGATGCCGCCATTGACCGGCAACTCGGCGCGCATGTCCGCGCGGTCCTGCTTCATGTGTAGGTGGACCTGTTCGCCCTCCGACCCCGGTTCGACCGAATAACGGACGGGGACGCCGTAGAGATTGTCCGTGTGGGCGATCGAGAAGCCGAGGTTGCCGCCATCGGTCACCAGCGCCGCGCCGCCAGCCACTTCCCAGGTGCGCGCGGCGCTGTTGGGCAGTTTGCCCCTCAGATCGGCTAGGGGCGTGATGGCGGGGTCTCCGCTCGCGGCGGCTTGGGCGCGCAGGGCGGGCGTGAGGATGTAATTGCCGGTGTCGAGATCATCGCTCTTCGAATAGCTGCCGTCGAAGTGGACGACGATCTTGTCCGTTACCGGCGCTTCGATCTCGGCGGAGCCGCTGCGTTCGTTGGCGGCGCTGCCGTAATTGGCGATGCCTTCGATGTGGATCGGCTCGTCGGGGACGCGTCGGGGTATGCGGCTGTCGATCACATTGACGACGCCGCCGATCGCGGAGGAGCCGTACAGAAGGGCAGCCGGGCCGCGCAGCACTTCGATGCGGTCGGCGGTCAGGGGATTGATCGCGACGGCGTGATCGACCGAGGTGTTGGATACGTCGAAACTGCCGACGCCATCGGTGAGGATGCGTACCCGTTCGCCCTGAAGGCCGCGCAGGATCGGGCGAGAGGCGTTGGGGCCGAACGAGGTGGCGGAGACGCCGGGCTGATGGGCGAGGGTTTCGCCGATGGTGGTCCGCAGGTCACGTGTCAGCTCGGCGCCGGAGAGGACCGAGGTGCCGGACAATATGTCGCCCTGGCGGCGGGGGATGATGGCGGTGACGACGATGTTGGGCTGATCATCATGATAGGTGCCGGGCTGGATTGATGACGATTGGGCGAGGCTGGGGGAGGCGAGGCAGATTGCGGTGAGGGCGCAGCTGGCGCGGAGGAGCGGCAGGGGGGAATTCATGAAGGAAACCCTTAATTGAAACGGTTTGTGAGGCGCCTCTATCTTAAATGTTATAACG
>CAMPIM010000162.1 GCA_946886365.1 uncultured Novosphingobium sp. | reverse complement strand
CCCCCGGCATTCGGTTTTGGAGACCGACGCTCTACCAGCTGAGCTACACTCCTGTACCGGCGAAGGAGGGCGCTTTAGCGTGGCCTGCGGGGGAGAGCAAGCAGGAAACTTTAGAGGAAAATGCCGCCTTTCATCACGCGGCGGGTGCGGCCCTGTACCGGCATCCGGTCGAAGGGCGTGTTGCCCGCCTGCGCTGCCATTTTCGTGGAATCTATGATCCATGGCGCATCGGGATCGATGAAGATGAGGTCGGCGGCGCTACCGGCGGCGAAGCTTCCTGCATCGACCCCCAATATGCGGGCCGGATTGGCGCTGAGCAGCATCATCAGGCGCGTCATCGACAGATGGCCTTCGCGCACGAGATTCAGCGACAGGGCTAGCAACGTCTCGGCTCCAGCCATGCCGGGAGAAGCGTCGGCGAAGGGTAACCTCTTATCCTCGGGGCCACGGGGATCATGACTGGAGGTGATCACATCCACCGTCCCGTCGGCGACCGCGACGATCGAGGCCCTGCGGTCATCCTCCGACCTTAGCGGAGGCGACAGGCGCGCGAAGGTGCGGAAGTTGGTGACGGCATTGTCGGCAAGGTAAAGATAGGCCGGGCTGATCCCGCAGGTGACCTTTACGCCTTCGGCCTTTGCCGCGCGTATGAGGTCAAAGCCCGCCTTTGTCGTCACGAGCCGGAAGTGGATGGCGGCGCCCGTTTCCTTCGCCAGCATGAGGTCGCGCGCGATCGCGATTGCTTCGGCGCATGCAGGTGCGTGGGGCAGGCCCAACCGGGTCGCCGTTTCACCGCTGGTTGCGACTGCCTTGCCCGCGAGGCCGCTGTCTTCGGCATGCGTGATGACTGTCAGGCCAAGGCCCGACGCATAGGCGAGTACCCGCATCATCACGCCTGAATCCGCGATCCATTGCCGACCAGTAGCCACCGCCTTGGCGCCCGCTGCCTGCATCATGCCGATTTCCGCCAGCTCGCCCCCTTTGAGGCCCCGTGTGGCGGCAGCGATTGGATGCACCCAGAAATCGGGCTTACCCGCGCGCGCGGCCTGACGGATGAGGCCAGCCTCATCCAGCGGGGAGGACTGGTCGGGCATCAGGGCGGCCCGCGTGATCCCGCCGAAGTGGAAGGCAGGCTTGTCGGTAGCGAACACGCCCAGATCGATGAGGCCCGGAGCCACCACCAGCCCGGCGGCGTCGATCGTTTCGGCGTCGTCCGGCACATCGACATTGCCCGAGGCGATGATCTGATCGCCTTCGATCAGGATCGCGCCAGTGCGGACGTCGCGGGCAGCGGGGTCGGCCAGCTTCGCGTTGATGATGGCAAGCTTGCTCATGCCCAACCCTCCACGCCGCGCGCGCCACGGGTCAGCACATCCAGACAGGCCATGCGGATTGCGACGCCCATTTCCACCTGTTCAGTGATGGCGGAGCGATCCGGATCATCCGCCACCACGCTCGATATCTCGACGCCGCGGTTCATGGGGCCAGGGTGCATGACCAATGCGTCGGGCTTGGCAATGGCAAGCCGTTCGGGCGTCAGGCCGTAAAGCATGTGATATTCGCGAGGCGAGGGGATGAAGGCGCCGTCCATCCGTTCATTCTGAAGGCGCAGCATCATCACGACATCGGCGCCATCCAACCCCTCGTCCATCCGATTATAGGGCGTGGCGCCCAGCATCTCCACCTCGGGTGGCATCAAGGTCGGCGGCGCGACGGCGCGAACCTGCGCGCCCAGAGCCGCGAGGCAGAGCATGTTCGACCGCGCGACGCGGCTATGCAGCACATCCCCGCAAATCGCGACGATAAGGCCCTCAAAACCTCCCTTGCGGCGGCGGATGGTGAGGGCGTCGAGCAGGGCTTGCGTTGGATGCTGGTGCCAGCCGTCCCCAGCATTGAGGACCGGGCAGTCCACCATGTCCGAAATCAGGGCAACGGCGCCCGAACTCGCATGACGAATGACGATCACGTCGGCGGCCATCGCGTTGAGGGTCATGGCGGTGTCGATCAGGGTCTCCCCCTTCTTCACGCTCGACTGCCCCGCGTGCATGTTCACGACGTCGGCGCCCAGACGTTTGCCCGCGATTTCGAACGACAGCAGGGTGCGGGTGCTGTTTTCGAAGAAGGCATTGATTTGCGTCATTCCGGCGAGGCGGTCGTCATGCTTGCGCGCATTGTCCCGGTTGGTCCGCGCCCAATGTTCTGCCTCATCCAGCAGGAAACGGATTTCCCAAGGCTTCAGGTCGGCGATGGAGAGAAGATGCCGATGCGGAAACAACGCCCGGCCGGTCAGGTCGGACGAGGTGGGGGGAACGGTTATGTCGGGCATGAACGGACCCTTTAGGCGAGGGCAGGAAAGAGGGCAAGACGGGAAGCTTGGAAGTTCCGTCCGCTTTCCTATCTGCTTGGGATGCGGATTTTCACGATCGGGTATGAAGGGGCTACGCAGGGCGAGCTGATAGCGGCGCTGCGGCAGGCAGGCGTCACCTTGCTGGCGGACATCAGGGCGGTTCCGCTTTCGCGGCGGCCGGGATTTTCCAAGAACATTCTGGCGGCGGGACTGAAGGAGGCCGGGATCGACTATGTCGGGCTGAAGGCGCTGGGCACGCCCGCCGAGGGTCGGGAGGCGGCTCGCAAGGGCAATCATGCGAAACTTCGGGAGATTTATTCGCGGCAACTCGACCTGCCGGAAGCTATCGTCCAGGCGGAACAGTTGCGCGACATGGCGCGGGAGCGGCCCACGGCTTTGCTGTGTTTTGAGCGGGAGGCGGACGGATGCCATCGCTCCTTATTGCTGGAATATCTTTTCCCAGACGACGAGCGTGTGGACCTGAAGCCCTGAACCGTTAGAAGCGCCGCGCGACGGCTCCGGCGGTCCAGCCCATGCCCACCGCCAGCAAAATGGCGGTAAGGCCGTACAAGAAGGACCATCGTTCGGCGGCCACCGCCATGAAACGTTCGAACCCCGACTTGCGGATGGTGATGTCGCGGACGGCGGCGGCAACGACCCGGCCATCCTGCACGAGGAAGGTTTCCGCTGTATAATCGCCGACGATGACGCGCGCGGGCAGCGGGATGCGTGCCCGGTATAACACGCCATCGGTGATCTCCACCGAGCCGGGCCGTTCGGCGAACAATCCCGATCGTTCGCGCAGGTCGATCAACCCGGCCTGGAAACGATCAAGCTCGGCGCTGTCATTGAGAGAGGATGGGGACAGTTGCAGCTTGTCCACGCCCAGTTCGTAGATCGCGGCCGTCCGTTCATCGACGACGTTGGCGATCGGACGGGAAGAGGCGACCGCATAAAAGCTGGGCGCGGAGCGGAAGCGGGCGCTGTCCGCATTGACCCAGATGCCAGCGACCTTTTGTTTCTCGCGCATGGTGATGGATTGGTCGGGGCCTTTCAGCACAACCAATATGTCCGCAGGTTTGCTGGGCCGACGACCGTCGGGATAGACGATCGCTCCAAACAGCAGGAGGTCGGCGCCGGTGAAGCTGTACTGGATCTCCACTTCCCGTTGCGAGACGTCGGGGACGAGCATCGGCTCCCCTGCCGCGCCGAGCAGTGTCGAGAGGGGGAGGAGCAGTGCGAGACGGGCGCGCAGGTTCAACGCACTTCCACCGTGTAGATTTCGTCGGGGCGGAAGCCGAGACCCAACGCCATGCGCGCGGCGACCAGCAGTACGATCACCGACAATAATATGCGTAGATATTCGGGGCGAGCGGTCATGGAAATGCGGGTGCCGATCTGTGCCCCCGTCACGCTGCCGATCAGAAGCAGCATCGCGAGGACGAGATCGACTGCCTTGGTGGTCATGGCGTGCATCATCGTCGTTGCCATGGTGACGAACAATATCTGAAACAGCGAAGTGCCCACCACCGACTGGGTGGTCATGCCAAGCAGGTACAGCATGGCGGGCACAAGAATGAAGCCACCGCCTACGCCCAGCAAGGTTGTCAGTATACCCGTCGCAACACCGAGCAGCAACGGCGCGAGGGGAGAGATATAAAGGCCCGAGCGATAGAAGCGCCACCGCATCGGCAGCGCGGCGACCAAGGGGTGATGGCGGCGCTTGCGGGCCTGCATGCGTTTGCCCGTTTTCAACAGGATCAGCGCCTGGACCGACTCCTTCGCCATCAACATGCCGATGCCGCCGAGCATCAGGACATAAAGGATGCCGATAGCCGTATCGATCTGCCCGATGGACTGGAGCAGCCGGAACAACAGCACGCCGATGCCTGCTCCAATGATGCCGCCGCCGATCAGGACGCCGCCCATCCGGAAATCGACGGTACCCCTCGCCATGTGGGTAACGACGCCCGATACGCTGGCGCCGGTGACCTGGGACGCGGCGGACGCGGCCGCCACGGTGGGTGGAATGCCGTAGAAGATCAGCAGGGGCGTGGTCAGGAAGCCGCCGCCGACGCCGAACATGCCGGAGAGCAGGCCGACCACACCGCCCAGGGCAATGATCACCAGCGCGTTCACCGACAGATTGGCGATGGGCAGGTAGAGATCCATGTGCGTACAGGGTTAGGCCGAATGGATGGCAAGATAAAGGCGCTGCGCGTCCGCCCCGCGTTAAAAATCCGCGCCGAGGGTAAGAGTGAGGCCGGATGAGGGCGATGCCTCTCCCGCTATGCGCTGCCGCCATTCGATGCTGAGCCGCGATGCGACGCGGGGGAGTGGCAGGCGGACCTGAACCTCCGGCCCGATGTCAACGCGCTCCACCTGCGGTTGCGCGCCTCCCGATACGCTGAAGCCGGTGCGTACGGGCGTCCCCGCTATAGGCGTAAGCAGGGAAAGTTTGCCGTCAGCGAACAGATCGCGCCGGTTGAACCCGACCAGGCCCGCCTGTCCATAACCCTCCGCTTCCAATTTGCCCAGAACTGGAGCGGGGCCGAAGCCGCCCACCGCAAACACCGCATTGGCATTGCGTGCGCCATTTCCCAAGGATATCCGCCGCTCCGCTGCGATGGAGATCGGAATTGATCTGGAAGGTTGCCAAGCTATGCCTGTTGCAGCCTCAGGCGAGGCGGGACGATTGAAGGCGCGGCTCACGCGGCCATAGAGGGCGGCGCGGCCGGTGCTGGCTGGCGTCAGATCATAATCGAGCCGGAGTCCCGCTTGCGACCCGCCGAGCCTGCCGCCTGTGACAAGATCCTGCGGATTTGCGCTACCGTCGCGCCAGAGGAGCCACGCGCTGCCGCGCCAGCGGCGTACTTTGGCGC
>CAMPIM010000161.1 GCA_946886365.1 uncultured Novosphingobium sp. | reverse complement strand
GTGCGTACGCAGCTTGGTGCTGACATCGCCACCGGCAACGCCCACCGCAGTGGTGTAGGCCGGAACCAGATCGATGTTGTCCTGGTTGAAGAAGCGATACTTCAGCGACACGTCAACATTGTTGGTCAGCGGATAGCGAACGCCCGCAATCGCCTGCCAGGCGAAGCCGGTGTCGCTGTCGTTGACCAGATCATTGGCCAGCTTGGCGCGCGAAACGCCAACGCCGCCACCGACGAAGCCCTGCAGGCCGTCGTCCGAACCGAAGTCAAGCAGACCGTTCAGCATGAACGAAAGGGCCGACGCGGAACCGCCGAAACCGCTGTTGTCCAGGTCAACCTTGGCACGCTTGTAACCAGCTTCGGCTTCAAGACGGAAACCGCCGAAGTCGTAACCGATGACCGCATCACCGTCCCAACCCTTGTGGTAGTCGACATTTTCCAGCGTGGTGCTGGCAGTGCCAAGACCAGTCGTGGGATCGATACCGGGCGTGAAGGTGATGTCCTGATCTTCAACAATGGTAACACCGGAATCGATTCCGATATACCAGCTGTTATCACGCGCCAGGGCCGGGGTGGCCAGGGCGGAGGAGGCAAGCACAGCCGCGAGGGCAAGCTTCCGCATTTGAATTCCCCTTTCAAAAGTGTCACGAAGGACTGCTGAAACCATGTATCGGCAAGAAAGTTTCATGGCAAGTCCACAATTGGTGAAACTGTTGCCCAAATGCATCACACGGCTCCAGAAGCCCCGTAGCATAAGCATTTCCGTGAACCTCTATTGTAAAAGCCGGACATGCCACAAGTCATGGTTCGATCAGTCCGTGACTGCGCATCGCATTTAAAATCGTGACCAGGGAACTTCTCGCCTCACTGTCGATGGAGCTTCCGCCCACTGGGTTGGCTATGGCCGGTTGCCGGGGCCCGGAAACGCGCTCACCCCCTACATAGAAGCCATCGCCCCGAACCGCTCCATCCTGCCAATCACTGCCATCGAAATACATCGAGTGGCCCCGATCCACGACCCGCAGCGTCAGGCCCGCACGCGGCGCGGCAAACCGCCAGCCACCCCCTGTCCAGCAGGCGACCGACCCATCCTGCCCCGACCAGCTTCCTGAAGCGCCTTCCGCCACGATCCAACACTGGCCCTCATCGGGCGAAGTTGGCGGCACATCCTCGTCAGCGCTTTCCACCGCGCCATGCAGCAGCATGTCGATCCGCGCCAGCGCCTCGTTGTGAAAGACTTCCTTCTGCGCCTGCCCGGCGAAAAGCTGGGGCAAGGCCCAGCGAGGCGTCGCATCGCTCGTCATGATCGAACTTCCTTTTTCCAATTGTCGGTTATCAAAGCGGCAAGACGATCCGCGCCGCCCGTCCAAGGGCAAAAGAGCCGATCTGCCGCACCTCGATCGTCAATTCGCCGCCGCCATCCGCGTCGAATGCGTCCGCGTCATATGCCCATGACGGCGATGTGGACTCGATCCGGCGCATCAGGGCGCCGTCTGCCAGAACCCGCAATTCGTAACGCTCACTTTCCTCGCCCAGCGGCACATCCGCCCCGCTGATCCAGCGCCAGCCATTCCTGCTCCGCCGGACCCAGCTCAGATTCCATCCGCCCGCCCCGTCGGCAACGGCGCGAAGGTGAACGGGCGCCACCGGCGTCACCGCTTCCCCGCTGAGGGTCAGCTCTGCCTCCACCGGCTCCGCATCGCCAATCCCCACCGCCGAAAGCCGCAACGTGCTGCCGATCTCGCCATTGCCCAAGCCTGCAAAAGGTTCGGCAAGCCGCTCCTCCTCGATCAGCAGAAACGGCTCGCCAGCGACATGCGCATCCATAGCCCATTCGGTCCCGAACAATCCCCGCCGCAGCCCTTCCAGCCGGAAGCTCGCCGCGCCCGTCTGCACCGCGCGGGAAAATTGCAGAAGCTCCCGTCCAACCATGCAAAGATTGCGTCCCTGCGCCAAAGCCGCCTCATCCGCGTCGCCAAGCTCCATGTCCGCCGCCAGCAGCGTCACATGCAGGCTGTTGACCAGATCGATCAGCGCACAGCTCCCCTGCCCCAACGCGTCGTCAGCCTCCCCCATCACGGCGCGCGGCGCAGTGCGGCCGACCGGATTGGCTTCCCCCGTATCGCTCATCACGAACAGGGCCGCGTTCCTCCACCCTTCCCCGCCACTGGCCGCCGCAGCGATCAAGGGCGCTGTGGCCGCCGCCTCCCGCAGCGGCGGAAGGTCGGTCAGCATCAATACAGTAGGTCCATGCAGCGCATCCGCCTGCCGCACGATCGCGCCGGAGGATGCTCCCGCAGGCAAGACTCCTCCCGCCCCCGGCACCCGCCGCAGCGCCAACCGAACGGCCATGGCTTCCCATTCCCGTTCCTCCACCCGCCAGCGGCCCGGCATGGCCTCGACCGTCACCAGATCACCGGGCTCATGGCGCAGGGCGTCCCACCCGCACCGCAGCGTCATGGCCGATCGGCCCGTCCAGTCATGGCCAAGATGACGGGCCGCCAGACGGCGCGCGGCGTCGCCCGACATGGTGACCGGCAGATCGATCCCGCGCTCGACCCGACCCGTCCCCGGGCGACTGACGCGCTGCACCCCCGCCTGATAGTCACGCGCCGCATCATAATGGCGCAGCGACAGGGCCAGCGGCACCGCATCGGCGCTTTCCCCCGACTGTTCGACGGCATCGATGGCCCGCCCATTGATACGCTTGCACAAAGCGCCCGCGCCGATCTCACCACCCGTCTCATCGCCCCCCGTGCCGGTCAGCCGCAGCCCATCTTCACCAGCAACAAACGCAAGGTCCCATGCCTCCACCAGCGGACCAATCGCATCGATCACATCAGCTCCGCCCGCCGCAAAGCCATCGACGGTTCCGTCTGCCGCAGCAGCTAGTGTGCCACCACTCAGGTCCACGGCCACCGTCGCGATGGTTACCACCCCCTCATCCGCTTCCACCTCAAAGGTCAGCGACGGAATGCGGTTGCCAAAATCGGCAAGCTGAAGATCCTCGAACACCGCATAGGCGATGCCCCGATGCCCCGGCGTCCGGTCAACGCCCTCCGCCGAAGCGATGAGCGGATCGGCAGCCTGATCCTCACTCCCCAAATGCAGCCGGAACGCGCTCAACCCCGACTTGAAATCCCCGCCTATGCCGCGCAGCAGATTGCCGTCCGCCCATATGCGCCGCACCGCCAGCACCCTGCGCGCCGACAACGCAACCGCGAAACTTGCGGAATAGCTGTAGCTGGTGACGCTCGGCCGCCCCTTGCCACCGCCACTCTTGTTGCGCTTTTCCTTAAGGTCGGTCGCCCAGATCACCGATCCGGCGGCACGCATCGTGCCGAACAGCTTCGGGATCTGCGCGCCATAGCTCGATGTCTGCAACTGCAACTCGGTCAGCCGCCTGCCCTCGCGCCCCTTGGGCTTGAAAAGCACCGCCTGATCCAGGCTGCTGCCGATCAATCCGCCGATCGCACCGCCCAGCGGCCCGCCGATCGCCGTGCCCAGCGCCGTCAGCACTAAAGTCGCCATGTCTGCTCCTATATCGCCCGCCAATGGCCGATGACGGGCCAGGGCGAAGGCCCCGGCGTCTCGACCACGCGCCCCAGTCCCGCATGGGCATGCACATGCCCGCCGGGGACCAAAATCATTAGATGCAACTGCAACGGCCCCGGCCGCACCAGCGCCAGGTCGCCCGCCTGCCCCCGCTCAACCGCCTGCAAGCCCGCCCGCTCCAGCCAGTCGCGCGCCAGAGCCGCATCGCCCGACCGCAGCCCATAGCCTCGCGGCGGTGTACCCTTGTGCCCCGCCTCCGCCAGCGCCAAAGCCGCCAGCCCGACGCAATCGATACCGCTCGTCCTGCTGCGCCCCTGCAGCCGGAAAGGCACCCCCACCAGATCGCGCGCCGCCGCCACGATCCGGCCCCCCATTGCGCCGCTCACGCGCCCGGATAGCGCGTCAGAAGGTCCGTCCCCGGCAAATAAGGCTCCCCCCTGAAATTCACGACATTGGCGAAGCGCGTTCGGCACGTATCCAACTGCCGGTCACAACCTTCTGTCAGCAGCGCCAGCGTCCCTGCCGCCACCGCAAAACATGGCGGATCGGCCAGCGTCACGACACTAGCCCCATTATCCACGACAGCCTGCACCGCGCCTGCATTGGCGCCCGTCAGCCACCGCAAGGTGCCAAATGCATAGACACCCACAGCCAATCCGGCCGCACTCACCTCCACATCATCGACAGCCGACACCGCCACGACCTTACGCCGCCCCGCCAGATCGACCCGACACTGCCGGTCCCCCAGCCGCGCCCGGCAATCGGGCGATGTAGAGGGCGCGACCGGAGCCTTCAGCGCTGCCATCGCGCCCACCAGCTCCGCCGTGAAAGCCCCGCCCTTTCGCGCCACGCTCCCAATCTCACCCTTCGCGAGCATCAGCCACATCTCGCCCGGCGCTTCCCATTCCGTCAGCCGCAACTCCAGCGCAGCCCCGTCCCAGCGACCCGCCATCAAATCCGCCTCATTGATCGCATCCGCAATCAGCGCGCCCTGCAAGTCGGTATCCCCCGCCTCCGCACTAATCCCGCTGCGAACGGCCGAAGGCGTCATCCCCGGCGCGGCGCGATAGCGCACATGCCCGATCTCCAGATCACGGTCATGGCTCGTCAGCCCGATCGTCACCCCATCCCGCCGCTCCAGCCGCCAGCAAAAAGCGAGCGTGGCCAGCGGCCTATCCAAAGCCTCCAACCCGCTCATTCCCGTATCTCCACCAGCGGCACCGAAGGCGCCTCGCCCGCTGCAAAGGTCGCCCGGTTGATGTCCAGCCGGTCCTCGGCAAAACGCACCGGCACGTCGAAACGGAACCCCGCCGTCAGCAACGCGCCCACCGCCGGAGCCTCGTCGAACGCGATGACGTCCAGTCCCGCATGGCTCCACCCGCTGCTCAGCTCGACGCCATCCACCGCCACGCGAATGCTGCCCGCCACCGGCCGGGTGATCCGCCGCACCTGCGCCTCCTCACCGTCGCCATAATAGCGCTGCAACGGAAACTCCGTCCGCACGCCGTCCCCCGTCCCCAGACGCTGATCCAGCGCGCCCGGCGCCATCCCCGGCGCACAGCTGCGATCATCATAAGGATCGGTAAAACGGAACCCCCGCCCCGCCCCACCCCATGCTTGACGGGCCCCCCCCCCCCATTCGCCGCGAGGGCGGCCAGGGCGGCGTCGGCTGTGGCGTCTCCTTTCCGGTCGCCGGCGCCCTCGGCGCCGCCGGCGCCCTGGCCGCCCTCGCCGCGAATGGG
>CAMPIM010000160.1 GCA_946886365.1 uncultured Novosphingobium sp. | reverse complement strand
GGCAGCCTATAGCAGCGTGCTCATTCCCGTTATCGCCATGCTGATTTCCACGCTGTTCGAGGATTATCGCTGGTCGATGTTGAGTGTCGCAGGCGCAGTGCTGGCGGTGGCTGGCATGGTGATCGCGCTGCGGGCGAAGGCGACTTAACGGCGAACCCCCGGCTCATAATGACGCTTCGCCGCATTTACCCTGTCGATCAGGCTGGCGAGCGATTGCGGCGCGGGATTGGCGGCTTCGGGCATCGCCAAGCGGCTCATGCGCTGGCTGAGCGCGGCGAAGTTGCGGTCGATCCGTTCCATGGCGAGAAGTCCTTGGCGTAAGCTGTGGGACCATCCATGGGGCGCTTTGGTTAACGCCGCGTAAGCGATGCGGTGACCTGAGTCATCCCGCCCCGGCGAGGCAGGCGGCAAGGCCTTCGTGATAGGTGGGATAGCGCGGCGCCCAGCCCAGGAGCCGCTTGGCCCGGCCGTTCGCCACCCGCCGATTTTCCGCATAGAAGGATAGCGCCATGGGCGACAGATGGGCCTCGTCCAGCGTCAGCAGCGGCGGAAGCGGTGCGCCCAGCATGGCGCAGGCAGCCTCGATCAAGCGGTTCTGCGCGCAGGGCAGGTCGTCGGCCAGATTATAGGTGCCCGGCGGCCCGTCGAAGGAGGCGATGATGCCGCTCACGATATCATCGACATGGGCGCGGCTGAAAATCTGATCGGGCAGGTCGATCCGGTGCGCCTTGCCTTCGCGTACACGCTCGATCGCCGACCGGCCGGGGCCGTAGATGCCTGGCAGGCGGAAACAGCGCATGTCCTCGCGAAGCGCGCGCCAATCGCTGTCGGCCTGAACGCGCGCGGCGCGGCGACCTGAGCCGATCGGGCTCGCTTCGTCCACCCAGGCGCCCGCAGCGTCGCCATAGACGCCGGTCGAGGAGAGATAGCCGCTCCAGAGCGCCGGGGCGGCGGCGATGGCCGTGCCATAGCGGGTGAGCACAGGGTCGGCCTCCCTTTCCGGAGGGACAGAGGAGAGGATGTGGGTCGCCTGGGCGATGCTGGCGCGCACGGCATCGTCGTCATCGAAGGCTATTGCCTCGCAATCGGAGATCCGGCGCACGCCTGTCACCTCCCACCCCTCGCCGCGCAGTCGGGCGGCAAGGCGGGAGGCGGTGTAGCCCATGCCAAGGATCAGCATGTGGGGGATCGCGGGGTCCCTCCCGAACTAGACCGTGAAGCTTTCGCCGCAGCCGCAGCTGCCCTTGGCATTGGGATTGTTGAAGACGAACCCTGCGGTGAAGTCATCCTCCACCCAGTCCATCGTCGATCCCACCAGATAGAGGACCGACGCGCCGTCAATGTAGAAGGTGCCGCCCGGCGTTTCGATCTTCTCGTCGAACTTCGCTTCCTCGGTCACATAGTCCACCGAATATGCAAGGCCCGAGCAGCCGCGGCGTGGCGTGGACAGCTTGACGCCGATCGCCCCTTCGGGAGCCTGGCGCATCAGGTCGGCGATGCGCGCTTCCGCGTTGGGCGTCAGGATGACAGCGGCGGGCCGGGCACGGGTCTTGGTGGTCGTCTCGGTCATTCTTCGTTCTCCTCCCCTCCCGCTGGCGGGAGGGTCAGGGTTCCGCGCGAAGCTCGCTGCGCTCGCGCCCACCCCTTGGTCCCCTCCCACCTGCGGGAGGGGAGATGGTTAGAGCATCCCTAGTTCGAGCTTGGCCTCGTCGCTCATCTTCTGCGGGTCCCATGGTGGGTCCCAGACCAGATTGACCTGCGCATCGCCCACGCCCGGCACCGCGCCGACGCGCAGTTCGACTTCACCCGGCATGGATTCGGCCACCGGGCAATGCGGCGTGGTGAGCGTCATCGTGACGACGACATGGCCGTCCGCGGTGACGTCGACGCCGTAGATCAGGCCGAGGTCATAGATGTTCACCGGGATTTCCGGGTCGTAAATTTCCTTCAGCGCATCGATGACGCCGTCATAAAGGCTGCCGCCCGGCTCACCCACAGGCGTTTGCGCGGGCTTCTGTGCAAGGAAGCCGTCCAGATAGTCGCGCTGGCGCGGCGCGGCATCCGCTGCCGCCTCCTCCACGCGCGCTTTGGGCGGTGCGTTCACGGCGTCCACCTCTTCCACCAGAATCTGCCGTTCCCCGGAATTTGCCTCAGTCATTGGCGAAGATCTTCCTCACTCGCTCTATGCCCTTGACGAGGGCATAGACATCGCCCTCATCGCTATAAATGCCGAAACTGGCCCGGGCCGTCGCTTCGACGCCCAGATGGCGCATCAGCGGCTGGGCGCAATGATGCCCGGCGCGGATCGCAACACCCGTTTCGTCCAATATGGTGCCGACATCGTGCGGATGCACCCCCTCGACTTCGAAGGAGAGGATGCCCGCGCTGTCCTCCGGGCCAAAAACGCGCACGCTGTTCAGGCTCTCCAGCGCCACCCGCGCCTTGGCCACCAGCATGCATTCATGGGCATGGATCGCGTCGAGCCCGATCGCCTGCACATAGTCGATAGCGGCGGACAGGCCGACGACACCGGTGATATGCGGCGTCCCCGCCTCGAACCGGGTCGGTGCAGGGGCGTAGGTGGTCTTTTCGAAGGTCACCTTGTCGATCATCGACCCGCCACCCTGATAAGGCGGCATGGCGTCGAGCAACTCCTTGCGGCCCCACAACACACCAATGCCGGTCGGGCCGTAAAGCTTGTGCGCGGAAAAGACGTAGAAATCGCAATCGAGCGCCTGCACATCCACGGCAAGGCGGGGCACGGCCTGGCAACCGTCGATCAATATCTTCGCGCCTACGCCATGCGCGATGTCCGCGGCGCGGCGAACGTCGAGGACGCTACCCAGCACGTTCGACACATGGGCGAGCGCGACCAGCTTGTGTGCGGGCGAGATCATCGCCTGCATGGCGTCGAGGTCTATCTTGCCCTCGGCGGTGAGCGTTACGACGTCGATGTGCGCGCCCACGCGTTCGGCGACGATCTGCCAAGGCACGATGTTGCTGTGATGCTCGAGCATCGACAGCAAGATGCGGTCGCCCACCTTTAGCTGCGTTCCGGCCCAGCTGTGCGCGACGAGGTTGATGCCCTCAGTCGCGCCACGGACATAGACGATCTCGCTATCCGAAGCCGCACCGATGAACTGGGCAACCTTGCGGCGGGCGGCTTCATAGGCGAGCGTCATGTTGGCCGAGCGCTCATAGACGGCGCGATGGACTGTGGCGTAGTCGGGGCCATAGGCGCGCGCGATGGCGTCGATGACGGCGTTGGGCTTCTGCGCGGTGGCGGCGCTGTCCAGATAGTGCCAGCTGCCGACACCGGCGAAGTCATCCCGCAACCGCAAAAAGCCGTTCGGCTGTTGGGTCTGATCGATCATACCAGCGTCTCCAGCTTGGCGAGCGCGGCGGCTTCAAGGCTGTCTTTGACCGCCTCATCGGCCACATCATCGAATACTCCGGCGACGAAGGCTTTCAGCAGCAGCGTCTTAGCGGTGGCCGGGTCCATGCCCCGGCTCGCCATGTAGAACAGCGCTTGGCGGTCCAGTTCACCCACGGTCGCGCCATGGGCGCATTTCACGTCGTCGGCGTATATTTCCAGTTCCGGCTTGGCATTGGCCGTGGCGGTGCGGTCGAGCAGCATCGCCTTCACCGACTGGAAAGCGTCCGTCCGCTGCGCATCGCGCGCGACGTTGATAGAGCCGAGATAACTGCCCGTTGCGCGTTGGCCGAGGATCGATCGGATCGTCTGCCCGCTGGTCGCGTCCGGCTCGGCATGGGTGACTTTGGTGATGATCTCCAGCACCTGATCCCCGCCGCCGATGATCGCACCGTTCAGTTCAAAATGACTCCACTTGCCCAGCGTCACCGCGAAGGTCACGCGGCCCAACTTGCCGCCGATGTTGAGCACATGAAAATCGCAGCGCGCGCCGTCCGCGATGGTGATGACATAATCATGCACCACCGCCGCGCCCTCGCCCGCATCCTGCAACAGATGGTGGCGCGACGTTTGTCCGGTCGCGACATCGATCCGCGTTGGCGCGGGCGTAGGCCAGATGCCTGCCAGCGCTTCCAAGTCGCTATAGCGCCATTCTTCCTGCTTGCGGGTCGGCAGAGCGAGCGCGTTCATTCCCCACCTCCGTTCGTTTCGAGCGCAGTCGAGAAACGGTAGCGCGAGCGTGTCTCGACTTCGCTCGACACGAATGGATGTTGGTCGATGGTCACGCCGCAACCACCTCCGCATAGCCTTCGCGCTCCAGTTCCAGCGCGAGTTCGGGGCCGCCGGACTTCACGATCCGGCCGCCAGCCAGCACATGGACATAGTCCGGCTTCACATAATCGAGCAGCCGCTGATAGTGGGTGATCAGCAGCACCGCCTTGTCAGGCTTGCGCATGATG
Source organism: uncultured Novosphingobium sp. (assembly GCA_946886365.1). The sequence continues at coordinate 1,072 of CAMPIM010000160.1, read as the reverse complement.
GCATTGATGCCCGCGCCCACGATCTTGAGCGCGTCGATGTCGAGGCCAGAGTCGGTTTCGTCCAAGATCGCCAGCTTGGGATCGAGGATACCCATCTGCACCATCTCCGCGCGCTTCTTCTCGCCGCCCGAAAAGCCGACATTCACCGGACGCTTCAGCATCTCCATGTCGAGGCCGAGCAGCGCCGCTTTTTCCTTGGCGAGCTTGATGAACTCGCCGCCGTTTAGTTCCTTCTCGCCCCGCGCGCGGCGCTGCGAATTGAGGCTTTCACGCAGGAATTGGAGGTTGGACACGCCGGGGATTTCGACGGGGTACTGGAAGCCCAGGAATAGGCCAGCAGCGGCGCGCTCATGCGGGTCCATGCTGAACAAGTTCACACCGTCCAGAGACGCCGTGCCGCCGGTCACTTCATAGTTCGGACGACCGCCGAGCGTGTAGGCCAGCGTGGATTTGCCCGCGCCGTTCGGCCCCATGATCGCATGGATTTCCCCCGCCTTGATGGAAAGCGAGAGGCCCTTCAGGATCGCCTTGCCGTCGATTTCGTTGGTCAGATTCTCAATCGTCAGCATTGGTTATCCCTTATGCGCGCGCTGAAGCGTCCGCGCGGTCCAGAAGGCCATGTCGCGCACGTCCCCCGGCGCGGGAAACAGCGTGTCGATATGGCGCTTGATCGGCATGTAGGGCCACCAGTCGGCGCCAGGCTCGGGCGAACCCTTTTCCAGCAGCCCGGTCACGAACTCTGTCACCGGACCCATGCGGGCAAGGTTGGGCGCCTTCGCCTTGTGGAAGGCCTTGTCGGTCCTCAGCTTTTCGGTGAAAGCGACGTCGCCCTTCTCCAGCGCGGCGCGGCATTCGGCCTGATACGCGTCGAGGTCGCCGAAATCCTTGGCGGCGCGGGCCTGAAGCTCGCCCTCTTCCAGCTCATAATCCTCGGTCAAGATGCGGATGGCGGCGGTCCATGACTGGCCGTTGGTCACGTCCTCCGCGAAATCGGCGAGGGCATCCTGGATATCGTCTTCGTCGCTCAAGAGTGGGCTTCCTCTGAAAGCCCCTTCCCTTCAGGGGAGGGGTT
>CAMPIM010000159.1 GCA_946886365.1 uncultured Novosphingobium sp. | reverse complement strand
TCCCGGTACAGCCGCAATTGCCGCGCCTCTGGGGCCGCGCGGAGATAGCCGACCTCGCCCGCCGCGCCGCCGACGCCCTGTCATCGGGCAAGCCGCTGCCGGACGACATCGCCGGGACCGTGGGTCAGCGGTTCGACATAGCCCTCCCCTTCGTTTGCTCGGGCGCTGCGGATAAGGACAGTGGCGCCCCCATGCGCTGGCGCTATGATGAAGCGGCTGGCGTACTTCGCGTCCATGTGATGCCGATCTCGTGGAAAGCCGCCGATCTCGGACTCCCCGCGCAAGGCGACAGCTATGATGCCGAGGGTTTCTGGATGCAGCGGCCATGGTCGACCAGCGACGAATGTCCGGCCCCTGCAAAAGCCACCGCGCCCGAACAGGACGGAACCGCGCCCACGCCCGACCAAAGCCTGGCCCTCGCCCAATTCGGCCAGAATGACGGCAACGATCTGTGGCGCCACGGCCGTCCCTTCGAAAAGGTGCTGCGCCTCGCCCCTGAAGATTTCACCCCGACGCGCGGGCTGAGACTCAGGCTTATCGGCCGCATTGAACGCGTGCCCGGAAACGGCCCGGTCCACTGCGCCCAGCCGCTCGGGATCGAACAGCGGCCCGTCTGCGTGCTCGCCGTCACCCTGCGTGAAGTCCGCATGGAAATGCCGGGCGCGGACGCCCCTATCGCCATCTGGGAAAATCGCAGCACGGGCGGCTAGGCGACCCGCCCTGCCGCAAGCGCATGAACCATCCCCCAACCCAAGTGTTGGCCGAGGAAAGGAGATGCGCCATGTCCGACACCCAATCCGACAATCATGAAGAGATGATCCACGAAGACGGCTTGCCCGGCCACGAAAGCAAGCTGGAACCCAAGCCCGAATGGGAACCCCGCTACCCCGGCTCCGGCCGCCTCGCCGGAAAAGTCGCCCTCATCACCGGCGCGGACAGCGGCATCGGCCGAGCCGTCGCCGCCCTCTACGCCCGCGAAGGCGCCGACGTCGCCATCCTCTACCTCTGCGAACATGACGACGCGAAAAAGACCGCCCAGATCGTCGAGGCCGAAGGCCAACAGGCCCTCACCATCGCCGGGGACATTGGCGAAAAATCCTTCTGCGACGACGCCGTCAAACAGGTAATCGACCGCTTCGGCCGCCTCGACATCCTGGTCAACAACGCGGGCGAACAACATCCCGATCAGGACATCACCGACATCACCGAAGAACAGCTGCGCCGCACTTTCCAGACCAACATCTTCGGCATGTTCTTCCTGACGCAAGCAGCACGCCCGTACCTCCAAAAAGGCGCCGCCATCGTCAACTGCACCAGCGTCACCATGTATCAGGGCTCGTCGGAACTGCTCGACTATTCCAGCACGAAAGGCGCCATCACCGCCTTCACCCGTAGCCTGTCGGAAAATCTCGTAAAAGACGGCATCCGCGTCAACGCCGTAGCCCCCGGCCCGATCTGGACCCCGCTCAACCCCTCGGGCGGCGCGAGCCCGGAAAAGCTCGAACATTTCGGCGAGTCAGTTCCCATGGGCCGCCCCGGCCAACCCAACGAAGTAGCCCCCGCATTCCTCTTCCTGGCGTGCGAGGACGGCAGCTACATGTCCGGCCAGGTCCTCCACCCCAACGGCGGTACGATCGTGAATGGATAACTGGTCCAGAAACCGTCGAAAGTCGGCTGAGCCGCCAGAGGAACCGCTTCTGCTACGCGGGCAAAGCTTTATGGCGCTCCATATGCGGCAGAAAATCCATCTTGCCGATGTCCAATCCCGCGTTGCGCAGCAATGCATATGCCATTGTTACGTGAAAGTAGAAGTTCGGTATGATCCAGTCGCGAATATCCTCCTCCGACGACATAAGGAAGCGGATGCCATTGGGCAATGTGAGATCGACGACTGTGTCGGCGTCTGTCCAACCAGCGGGGACTGCTTGATCGTTTAGCGATCGAACCACCGCAATGCGTTCGGCAACCTCCGCGAGTGATTTATACGATACAACTTCGAGTGGGACGCTCTGCCCGGCGACTTGATTCAGTGCCAGCAATACTTGGTTTAGAGCCACGCGAAACTGCATCTCCAGCGGAAACATGTCGTCGGCCAGTCTCGCCGCGAGCACATCATCCGTCATCCCAGAATCGATAGCTTTCCCGACAAGGTGATCGAGGCTGCCGAGCATGTTGTCGAAGGTCATCCGGGCGGACAGAGCGTAGGACATCGCAGACCCTCAAAAAAAGCCGGTGCAAAGCTATGGCATTCGCCTCTGCGGTCAAGCGGCTATCGAAGCATAACATTTCAAAGGTGCGGCAATCCTCACGGCCGCCACCGCCTCGCTTCAATCATATCGCCCCTCCCCCGGAGGAACGCCAGCAAAAGCTCAATTCGCCTTGCTCATATCCACCTTCTCCACCCACTCCGGATAGAAGGTCGGCTCCCGGTTAGACCACCCCACCGCCGTCGCCGCCGCCTCGCTGATCGACTGCAACAGCGCCCGCCGCTTCTCAGGATGCAGATGCGGCAAGCTCGCCGCCGCGCAGAACGCGCCCGGCAACCACGGCCTGGCCCCCGCCCCCAACAGCCGTTCATACAAAAACCGGTAGGCCGAAAAGCTGCTCAGCCTGTCCTGCCCCAAATCGAAAGCCGAAATCGTCACCAGCGGCGCCATGAACGGCTCCATCTGGTCCAGCCCGCTGTCATCGGGCACCCGCGCCTTGATCTCATCCAGCCGCCCGTAGATGCGGGCCTGCGCGCGGATGCTCGCTTCCTCCACCATGTCGCGCGACCATAGCTTCATGGCGTCGCGGCGGTGGAGGCCGATGTCCAGCGACCGGCGGATATAGCGCTGCGTGGCAGACGGGAAACTGGCGAATTCGCGCAATTCAGCCAGGGTGATTGCCCCGTCAGCCGGTCTTGCATTGGTGCCCATGCTCTTGCCCTCCGACTTCAAGTCGATCAGCAGAACATGCGCCCAACATGGTTACTGTAAGCTTAAGCGCCGGTTCTGCCGACAACTACAGGGAATCACTTTTCCTTGTGCGTCGCAACATGTAATTTTTGTGAAAGCGATAAAAGGAGGCAGCAAAGCCCCCTTACAAAAGAGCATCGGGTCCTCAAGCAACGGCAAGCCGCAAACCCTCCCTCTGCGCCTTCTGCGTTCTCCGCGTGAAAATATATCACGCGGAACGGCAGCGATACGGAAACACAATCAGAAGGCGAAGCGAGCGCCCCAGACTTAACCTCTATCCAGCTCCCAAGCCTCGCCTCAAGGACAAAGCTGACGCCTGACCCCTCCGCGCCTCCGCGCCTCCGCGCGAACCAAAATAGGGCGCGGCCACCAGCCACGCCCCAAAACGCAAAACCCTAAGCAACATCCCGTTGAGAACCCGCGAAACCGCGCCACATCCGGCATCCTACGCGATGCCCAAGTGCCGACGCATCCTCCTCACCCGTCCGCCTGAACCGGCAACGGCTCGCCCCGCAACTCGCCTGCAAGGTCGGGCCAATGCGACCGTCCGGCCGCACTCGCCGCCGCCTTCTGCAACCCGCGATATTGGGCAAGCACGCCAAGCCCCAGCTCCGTAAGCACCGCGCCCTCACTCGACGTCGCCACCAGCGGCGCAGACCAGCATCGGTTCATCACATCCACCAGCATCCAGCAGCGCCGATAGCTCATCTTCAGCTTCCGCCCAGCCGCCGAGATCGACCCCTCGCTGGCGATCGCGTCCAGCAGGTCGGCCTTGCCCGGCCCCATGGCGATCTGGTCGCCACAATAAAGCTGTATCTTGATCTTCAGTGCAGGGCCGCTCATCCGCCCATTATGGCATGGGCAGGCCGCCCCGCCAATCGCTGCGTCAGGCTCGCCGCTCCAACACAGCGCCAATCATGCTGCGCCACACCGCGACATCCCCCGCCTGCGCCATCTGCTCATCGGGCTCCCGCAGCGTGTGCAGGATAGCATAAGCATCATCCAGATAGTTTTGCCAGCTCGCATCCACCGCGCCCGCCGCATGGGGATCATCGCCCTCGCCATTCAGGCTCAACTGGCGTCCGGCCAGCACCCGGGCAATGCGTTCGATCGCGGGAGTAGCGGAAGTCGGCATCAATAAGGCTCCTCTCACCTTGCAGCGTCGTGCGCTTGGCGAACCGCCCGGCCACCGCCGATCCGGTTCGCCTCGCCCATGGATCATATCACCAATATCGCCGCCGTCTATCGCCCAGCCTTCTCATCCTCATCTTCTTCTTCGTGGAATCCCGACGAAGGAACCGGGTCGCCATGGTCACCCGGCTTGGTGGCCGATGGCGGATCGGACGCATCCATGCTGTCCATCAATCCCTCTTCCAGCTGCTCCTCGGGGGTGACGGCATGGTCCTGCGCATCCGTGGGACGCTCATCATGCGCTTCTTCACGGCTGTTGGGACGAATATCGGTCTTGTCGCTCATCTTGCTCTCCTCAGCGCACGAACGTCGCGCGCCACGCAGGATCAACGGCCAGTCCCGATGGCCGGTTCCCAGAGCATCCTCCAGCGCTCAATGTCCCCCTTCCCGCAAGCGTTCAAACGAGGCACGTGACTCGTTTGAAGGGTTAGGGGGTGGGCCAGCGCAACGCCAGCGATGAAGAGCCGATCACTCCTCCCCCCTCAAACGCAAAGCCTCAATTCCCCGCGCCAGGCACCTTATCCTTGCCCACCTCGGCAAAGCGGCTCGCATCCTGACCCTGCGCCTTGGCGATCGCGATGGCGACCGGCTCACGGACATGATCCACCGCCGCGATCTGGCACGACCGCAAATCCTGCATGGTCCGGCCCGGACACACCTTCACCGCAGCACGGCGGATGCGGGCATTCAATTCCTGCTGACCCGACTTCTTCGACAGGTCCAGATCGTCATAGCGCACATCGATCGTACGACCGTTGGATTCAAACGGAATGACGCTCGCCTGCGCCGCCGCACTCATCAGCACGGTGGCAGACAGTGCCGCCAGCATGGCGCCGCCGCTGCGATTGATAAAAAATGTCATGATGGTCCCCCTTCGATTGAACTGCTTGGGACTCGTCGCTCTTCAGGCGACCTGGTCCGCGATAAAGCCGCGAAGGCTGGGACCCGTCAGTCCTTCCGGCAGGGCGCAGATTTAAACAGGCCAGCTGCCTCTGTCGATCCCAAAAAGCCTTGTTGTCGTAGCGTAAAACACCACTCGTCTAAAATGGCCGAACAAGAAAACGCCCCCGGCGCAAGGGACGGCCGGGGGCGTATCCGGGATGCTGTCGGGCTATCCGGGATCTCTCATATCTACAGAAGTCGAGACGCCACCGCCGCAGCTTTCCCGTCGCGGCCCTTATACACCTGATCGGTTAATATCGCTCTACCTTTCGGTGACCCGCCGCCTGCTCGCGCTGGAAAGCATGGGCCGCTTGCGAGCCGCCGCCTGCTATCCCATATCCGCGCCCATAGCCCGGCAACGGCCTTGCTCCCAAAGAACAAATCTGGAACAACACGCCCCATGAGTCTGACCACAATTTCCGTACGCGGCGCGCGTGAGCACAACCTCAAGGGCGTGGACGTCGATCTCCCCCGCGACAGCCTGATCGTCA
>CAMPIM010000158.1 GCA_946886365.1 uncultured Novosphingobium sp. | reverse complement strand
GGTTAGAGCTGGCCGCTCATAACGGCTAGGTTGCGGGTTCGAGTCCTGCCGGGCCCACCAATATCTCCTTTCCCGCTATGCTAGTCCGAACGGGGCCGGAACATCGGCACCCACTCATCCATTTCAGCCCTAGGGCAGATGGATGGAGGCGAATGATCATGGGCAAGGGTATATTGCTGTGGCTGATCGGCATTCCGATACCGGTAATCATCATATTGTGGCTGCTGTTCCGGTGATGGCCGATTGACGGGACGCGTTATTCGCCGCTAAGGCGCCTTACGTCGGGGAGTAGCGCAGCCTGGTAGCGCATCTGCTTTGGGAGCAGAGGGTCGCAGGTTCGAATCCTGTCTCCCCGACCAATTCCAACATCATCATATTCACTGGCTCATTGCCAGGCCAGTTGGCGTATGCTTTCGGCTATGTCTCCGCGATGATGCAAGTAATATTCTGGGGACAGATGCGTCGGGAACAGTCAAGTGTTTAATAATGCCACGTTTGGCATAGCAGTTTTGGGTTCGCCGTCTTCGTTGCACAGAACATGCAACTTCCTCATGAAGAACGCTGAACATCGGAGGATATGCAGAGCTTCGTGCGGGGCATAGATAGTTTCAACGTGCATCGTGGCATTCCGCCATGGATTTCGCACAGCGTCCAAATTGGCGTATAACGCTTCAAACTCAGCTCCTTCGGATCCCGGCATGCGCTGGTTAGATGGATACAGCTCATCTATTCTCGCTTTGATGGCCTTCAGAATAAAAGACCAATTCTTTTCCGCAGGCTTAGTAGGGTCATCAATTGCAAGGCGCTTCGCCAATGCCTTTACCCCAAGTTCAAGCATCCGCATTGCATGGAAAACTGCGGCAGTATGTCTGCCAAGAGCGACGCATTTCGCGGCCTCTTCAACTTCGAAAGAAGTCCGAGGAAACGAAAGAGAAAAGCCGTCAATTTCGATCAGGGCGTCGGCATTTTGAAGAAACACTGTTTCCTCAGTGGTCAGCGCGATCATGCTTATGTCGATAAGGTGATCCGCGAAGCGGGATTCTATATCCCTCAGGTTCTCTGTTATAGCCCCGAGGGTAAGCGGACACGGCTCCTCTTCTAACTTCGCAATGGCTCTATCAGCGGCCCGTACAGCGATTTTAGCACCAAGCCTTTCGGCCTCTTCACGGAAGTTTTGCACGCGAGGCGCAATCAGCTGTACGCTTTCGTTGGTTAAAACTTCGCCGTGAGCGTTTGTTAAACTGGTGAGAATTTGATGCAGCCGAGCAATCTCGGTCGTCGCGCTTAACAGAGCCATGACGTTTACATTCTGCATACTTCTTCCCGCTCGGTCTATTTGCTCGCGAATATAGAATGGCTCATCCTCGTCCACAATCGCGCCTAGATTTGGGAGGCTGGCACCGCTCTCAATCTACGGATGTTATCCCTGTCCCAAGTCCCTCTCGCCGCTCTCCACGCCCGAGCGGCGATCAAGTACAGCACACATAGAAAAAGGGCGGACCGTTAGACGGCCCGCCCTCTTAAAAATCTTGCTGACGCGAAGATTATTCGGCGTTTGCAGCGTTCGAAGCAGCGTTAGCAGCGTTGTCAGCAGCGTTAGCGGCATTCGCAGCGTTGTCGGCTGCGTTAGCAGCGTTCTCAACAACGTTCTCGACGACAGCGTTCGAAGCGTTCGCGGTCTCGTTGGCCGGCTTCTCACCGCAAGCGGCGAGGGCCATCAGGCCGGCCGAAGCGAAAACAACAGCGATCTTCTTCATTGTGTACGGCTCCCATAGCATATTGCCGCGTCGGCATATTTATAACACGCCCGACGCGAGCGACCCGCATTAACGTGTGCGCTGCACAAATCAATGCTTTTCTGCGTCGGTGAAGCGACGGAATCACGCGACGGAGTGTTGTCTACTACAGAAGTTCACTTAACCGCTAGTGATTCTGCCGCGTCGGCGATTGCAAAAAGCGTAACGGCCCAGGCGCTGACATTTTGTTGCAATTGGGCGCGGTTGACCTTGTCTAACGTGTCGTCAGCGGTGTGGTGAATGTCGAAATAGCGGGTGCCGTCCTGCTGCAAATCAATGACGGGGACGCCTGCCTTGACCAGAGGTTCGATGTCGGATCCACCGCCTGCCGCCAGACGGCTGGGCGCGATCCCGAGCGGAGATAGGGTGCTGGCAATTTGATCCGAAAGTGCTTCGTGCCCCGGGGGTAGTTTAAAATCGACGCGCCAGACCCGGTCGGCGCCGAAGTCCGACTCCATGGCCACGGCGTGCCGTTCTCCGCCATGTGCCGCGAAATAGGCGCGGCCTCCGTCGCCGCCTACTTCCTCTGCCCCCGCCATCAATATGCGGATGGTGCGACGGAGCGGGCCAGCCTTTGCGGCATGGAGCGCGGCGGCGGTGATGATCCCGCACCCAGAAGCGTCGTCTATCGCTCCGGTGCCCTGATCCCAGCTGTCGATATGACAGGCGGCAAGGATGATCCCGGCCGTCGGGTCCGTGCCCGGCAGTTCGGCGATGACATTGCCCGACGGCTGGTCCTTCAGCATTTTGGACGTGAGGGTGAGGCGCAGGCGAACCGGCTGCCCTCGGGAGAGGATGCGCGTCAGTTGGTCTGCGTCCACGGTGCTGAGCGCGGCTGCGGGGATCGGCTTCACACCATCGGCCCACATCTGCACGCCGCTGTGGGGCAGGCGGTGGCTGTCCGTGCCGATCGACCTTATCAGGATGGCGGCTGCGCCCTTTTTCGATGCAATGCTTGGCCCCTGACGGCGTGTAGCGCCGAAATGACTGTAGGAACTGCCATCCTGCGTTGCCGCCATGGCGTGGCTGACGAAGGCGATCTTGCCTTTCAGACTGCTGTCGGGTGCTGCTTGCAGGTCGGAAAGAGTGGGGAAATATATGACTTCGCTTTCGATGCCGTTGGCGGAAGTGGAGGCGCTATTTCCCAGCGCCGCCAAGGCCAGATTTTGCGGGAAGGGGGAGAGGATGCGAGCCTCGTCATGGCCGCGGACCCAGACTGGCATTTTATAGGGTTCGGATCGCACATTGGAGAAGCCCAGCGCCTTGAGCTTCGCCACGGCCCATGCGCGGGCGCGCGCTTCCTGAGGCGTTCCGGCGGGGCGGGGGCCGACTTCCGTCGTCAGCCCTTCGGTGAAGTCCCAGGCTATGTTGTCCTGCAACGCCGCCTCTCGAATCGCCGTCGTATCCGCAGGCGCGGCGGCGAGGGGAAGTGGGGAGGCGATGCTGCCGAGAAGGAGCGCGGCGAAGGTGCCCGATCGGATTTTCTGCATGGGTGAAGGCTTAGCCAGCCATCCCGCATTTGCCAATGGCGCCGGGCTTCGCTAACTCCGGCGCGATTTTACCTCATTCGTCCTTCGGAGCGTCTTCAAGCCATGTCCGCCTCCTCGCAATACGCCTTCGTCATGAAGAACATGACCAAGACCTTCCCCGGCGCGCCAAAGCCGGTGCTGAACGGTATCAACCTTCAATTTTATCGCGGTGCCAAGATCGGCATCGTCGGTCCCAACGGCGTCGGTAAATCGACGTTGATCAAGATCATGGCGGGCATCGACACTGATTATAGCGGTGAGGCATGGCCGGGCGAAAACATCACCGTGGGGTATCTGGCGCAGGAGCCGCAGCTTGACCCCGCCAAAAATGTGCTTGAGAATGTGAAGGACGGCGCGCGGGAAGTCGCGGACAAGCTCGACCGGTTCAATGAGATCAGCATGATCATGGCCGATCCGCCGGAAGACGCAGACTTCGACGCGCTGATGGCCGAGATGGGCGAGTTGCAGGAGCAAATCGACGCGGTCGATGGCTGGACGCTCGACAATCAGCTGGAGATCGCGATGGAGGCCCTGCGCTGCCCGCCATCCGACTGGTCGGTGGAAAGCCTGTCGGGCGGTGAAAAGCGCCGGATCGCGCTGACCCGCCTGCTGATCCAGAAGCCGGACATCCTGCTGCTGGACGAACCGACCAACCACCTCGACGCGGAGAGCGTGGAGTGGCTGGAAAACCACCTCAAGGAATATGCGGGTGCGGTGCTGATGATCACCCACGATCGCTACTTCCTCGACAATGTCGTGGGTTGGATTCTGGAGCTCGATCGCGGGAAATACTTCCCGTACGAAGGCAATTATTCGACCTATCTCGAAAAGAAGTCGAAGCGTCTGGAGCAGGAATCGCGCGAGGAATCGGGCCGCCAGAAGGCGATCAAGGACGAGCTGGAGTGGATCCGGCAGGGTCCCAAGGGGCGCCAGACCAAGTCCAAAGCGCGTATCGCCAAGTTCGAACAGCTGGTCGCAAGCCAGGAAAGCCGTACCCCCGGCAAGGCGCAGATCGTTATCCAGGTGCCCGAACGACTGGGTGGCAAGGTCATCGAGGCGAAGAATATCTCGAAAGCCTATGGCGACAAGCTGCTGTTCGAGGACCTGTCCTTCACTCTGCCGCCCGGCGGCATCGTTGGCGTGATCGGGCCGAACGGCGCGGGTAAGTCCACGCTGTTCCGCATCCTCACTGGTCAGGAGACGCCGGATTTGGGTGAGGTCGACATCGGTTCGACCGTCCGCCTGGGCTATGTCGACCAAAGCCGTGATCATCTGGACCCATCAAAGAACGTCTGGGAAGAAGTGTCGGACGGCCTCGATTATGTGAAGGTCAATGGCCACGACATGTCGACGCGGGCCTATGTCGGCGCCTTCAACTTCAAGGGGCAGGACCAGCAGAAGAATGTCGGCAAGCTGTCTGGCGGTGAGCGCAATCGCGTGCATATGGCCAAGATGCTGAAGAAGGGCGGCAACGTGCTGCTGCTCGACGAACCGACCAACGACCTTGACGTCGAAACGCTGGCTGCGCTGGAAGAGGCGATCGAAAACTTCGCGGGCTGCGCCGTGGTCATCAGCCACGATCGCTTCTTCCTCGATCGCCTTGCCACGCACATTCTTGCTTTCGAAGGCAACAGCCATGTTGAGTGGTTCGAGGGCAACTTCGAAATGTATGAAGAAGACAAGCGGCGGAGGCTGGGTGATGCTGCCGATCGGCCGACGAGTTTGGCTTACAAGAAACTCACGCGCTGACGGAATTTGTGCGGCGCGTCGGGAGAGGGGTGATTGCAATTAGCGCAACGACATCCTTGCCCTTCGCACTTGCACAATGACATTGTGAACCACATATCGGAGAGGCCTTTCAGGCATCCTCTCCTAAAACTTTCAGGCCGGCCCGCTTGGGTCGGCCATTTTTTTGGTCGAGGGGCGAGTGAATGGCTCCTTGAATTTGTTTGGGTTACTCAATCGGTCACATTTGGAAAGCGAGGCCAGCTCACCTGGGCGTTTGCTGCAAACAGCCGAAGGGTCGCGCTTTAAAAGGAAGTAGAGCCCTTCGACAAGTTCAGGGCGAACGGTTTGAGAGGGTAGATCGGCCCTAACAGGTTGACTTTTTTTCGAACGACTTCAAGCCTTCGACAGGCATGTCGGCCACGTCGACGCGGAACACTTGGGCCGCCGGTGGGCCTTCAGCCGCCAAGGCCGTGAACCGTTCTACGGCATCATTGGTGCCTTCGATCACCGCTTCGACGCTGCCGTCCAGACG
>CAMPIM010000157.1 GCA_946886365.1 uncultured Novosphingobium sp. | reverse complement strand
TGAGCCAGGAGACCTGCCTGCCGCAGTCGTTCTTCGACCGGACAGGGTGTGCCGGACGAACGGGGTTCTCCTCGCGGACGACAGCCACCGCCTTGCTCGCCATCTGGCCGGGCACGGCCGTTTGCGGTTCGATTTTGCGGGGAGGGCCATGATGACGGTCTTTCATGTTCACATGGTTATGGAAGCGCGCCGCTGATGCTGTGCGCGGTCGAAAACGGGGCGTCGGTGGTGGTCTGCTCGACCTGCCGCCTGTCCGCTGATCAGCGGGAAGATGGGGCAGGGCGACGCGGCGGCGCGCTGTTGGTTGCGGCCATGCGCGACCTTCAGGCGGCCGAGCCTGCCTATGAAGCGGTTGCCGTGCAGGACATGCCCTGCCTCTTCGCCTGCCAGCGTCATTGCACCGTCCATGTGCGCGGCTCCGGCAAGGTCGGCTATGTGCTGGGCGATTTTACCCCGGATGCGAACGCCGCCCGCGCGATCCTCGACTATGCCCTGCGCCACGCCGCCAGCGAAGAAGGCGTCGTGCGCTATGCCGAATGGCCGCAGGGCGTGAAGGGCCATTTCATCGTCCGCACGCCGCCCGAAGGTTTCGTCTGCACATGATCCACTTTCAGGATCGCGCTGATTTTCAATCCGCGCTCGCCACGCTCCCCAAACCTGACGCGGGAGCGATCGAAGCGGCAGCGGAGCGGCAGGCATCTTTAACAAAGCCCGCCGGATCGCTCGGCCGCCTGGAGGAAATCGCCCTCTTCATGGCCAGCTGGCAGGGCCGCGAGCGCCCGCGCGCCGACCGCATCCGCGCCGCCATATTCGCGGGCAATCATGGCGTCGCCGCGCGCGGCGTCAGCGCCTTCCCGCCTTCCGTCACCGCGCAGATGGTCGCGAATTTCCAGGCAGGAGGCGCGGCGATCAACGCCCTCGCGGGCGCCTGCGGAGCCGAACTGGTCATCGTCCCGCTCGCCCTCGACAATCCCACCGCCGACATATGCGAAGCCTCCGCGATGACGGAAGCGGAGTGCCTCGACGCCCTGAACGCGGGCGCCGCCGCCGTCGAGCAAGATTGCGACCTGTTCTTCGCAGGTGAAATGGGCATCGCCAACACCACTCCTGCCGCCGCACTGTGCCTTGAATCCTTTGACGGCGAGGCGCGGGATTGGACGGGGAGCGGCACCGGCATCGACGCAGCAGCCCTCGCCCGCAAAAGGCAGGCCGTCCAGATCGCGCATGCCCTGCACGCTCACCATTGCACCGACGCTTTCGAAACGCTCAGCCGTCTCGGCGGGCGAGAGATCGCGGCGATGGCAGGCGCCATCCTCGCCGCGCGCATGATGCGCGTGCCGGTGCTGCTTGACGGCTTTATCTGCGGCGCGGCCATCGCCCCTCTGGCGCGAGACAATCCCGCCATCACGGCCCACTGCCTCGCCGCCCACTGCTCCGCCGAAGCAGGCCATGCCCGGCTGCTCGAAAAGCTCGGCCTGCACCCCTTGCTTCACCTCGACATGCGCCTCGGCGAAGGCAGCGGCGCAGCGGTCGCGGCGCAACTCATCCGCTCGGCCCTCGCCGCGCACGACCAGATGGCAACCTTCGCCGAAGCCGCCGTGGCTAACGCGCTATGAGCCCGCTCACGCTCCATCTGATGCGCCACGCAGCGCCACAAACGCCCGGCCTCCTGCTCGGTCACATGGATATGCCCCCCGACCCGGCCGCCATGCAGCTATGCATCGAACGATCCCGCGCGCTTGCGTTCGACCGCCTGATCAGCTCCGACCTTGCACGCGCCCACGCTCCGGCCGCCCTGATCGCAACCAACAGGCAAGTGCCGCACGACGTCGACGCGCGCTGGCGGGAGCTGCACTTCGGCGCGTGGGAAGGCACCGATCCCGCAACTCTCCCTGCTGAGGAAATTGGTCGTTTCTGGTCATCCCCGGACGACCATCCTCCGCCGGGAGGGGAAGGCTGGTCCAGCCTTTGCCTGCGCGTAAAGGCGGCACTTGGCGAAATCGACCGACCCTCGCTGGTCCTCACCCATGCCGGTGCGATCCGTGGCGCGCTGACTACCCTGTGCGGCTTCACTTACCAGCAGGCCTGGGCAATCGACCTTCCCTATGGCGCCTTGCTCAGCCTGCGTATCTGGCCGGGAGACAATCCCAGCGCGCAGATCACCGGGCTCGTGACATGACCCGCCTCATCCTCGCGCTGCAACTCATGACCCGCCTGCCGCTCCCGCAAGTGCGCGCGGAGGCAAAGGACTTTGCCGCTGCGATCCGCTGGTTTCCCGCGACCGGCATCATCGTCGGCCTTGCCGTCGCCGCCGCCATAACGATCGGCCTCCTCGTCGAACCCTGGATGGCCGCCTTGCTCGGCCTGATCGCCTGGGTCGCCATCACCGGGGCGCTTCATCTCGACGGTCTTGGCGACATCGCTGACGGGGTAGGGGCAGCCCATGGCGACCCGGCAAAGCTGTCCGCCGTTCTTGCCGACCCGCATATCGGGAGCTTCGGCGTCGTCAGCATCGTCCTGCAACTGCTGGCGAAGCTCGTCCTGCTGCGCCTCTGCGCGGAGCATGTCGCGCCGATCGCCCTCATCGCCGTGCCCTTCGTCGCGCGGATCGGCCCCCTGGCATGGACCCTCTGGCTCCCGCCGCTCCATGAGGGCTTGGCCAGCCGCTTCCGTGAAAGCATCAGCCCGGCGCACCTGCTCGGCTGGACAATGCTGGCCCTAGCTTTCTGCCTGATCATTCCCGCCCTCCTGTCCGCCGCTATCCTCGTCCCGCTTTGGGGATGGTGGCTGCGCAGCCGGATCGGCGGCATTTCGGGCGATGGTCATGGCGCCGGGATCGAACTCATCGAAAGCGGCCTGCTCGCCGCACTGGTGCTGGCACGATGAGTGACATCTTTCGTTGGCATGGCGGTCGTCTGGCGGCGGCGCGTCAGCATTATGAGACGCGCCTTCCCTGGATTGATCTTTCCACCGGCATAAATCCGCTCGTCTGGCCCGGTACCGCCACGATCAACCCGGACTGGCGATCCCTCCCCGATCCCGCGGCACTTGCCGATCTCGAACAGGCTGCCGCCACATATTTCGGCGTGTCCCCCGATCACATCTGCGCACTGCCGGGTAGCGAAACCGGCCTGCGCCTGCTTCATCATTTGATTGATGCACCCGCCTGCCATATCCTGCCGTCTTACCGCACCCATGCGCAGGTTTTCCCGAACTCGCGCCCGTTGCAGCGACCCGAAGACGCGCCACCCGGCACCGCCCTCCTGCTCGCCAATCCTAACAATCCCGATGGCCGCCTCTACACGCGGGCGCAGATGCAGCAGCTTCTCGCCCAACAGGAAAGAGGGGGCGGCTGGCTGGTCGTCGATGAAGCCTTTGCCGACTGTATGCCCGGCGCCAGCATGGCGGCCGAAGTCGCGGATTCCCGCCGCCTGCTCATCTTCCGTTCCTTCGGCAAATTCTTCGGCCTTGCGGGTGTGCGATTGGGCTTCCTCCTCGGCCCATCCCCCATCATCGCCGCCTGCCGCAGGCTGCTGGGAGACTGGCCTTTATCCGCAGCCGCGATCGACTTTGGCCGCGCCGCCTATCGCGACCAGCGCTGGATTGACGAGACGATCGCGAACCTGACGACCCGCGCCGCCAGCCTAAACGCGCTACTTATCCGCCACGGCTTCATCCCGCGCGGCGATTGCCCGCTATTCCGCCTGATCGACACGCCGAACGCCGCCGCCCTGTTCGACCGCCTTGCGCGCCACGCCATTCTCACCCGTCCGTTCGAGGACCGGCCGAACTGGCTCCGCTTCGGTCTGCCCGCCGATGATGCGGCGATGGCCCGGCTGGACGAAGCGCTTGGTTGAGCTGGCCGCGCTGATCCTTGACGCGGTGCTGGGCTGGCCAGCCCGGTTGCACGCCCGTATCGGCCACCCGGTCGGAGCCTTCGCCGGGATCATCGCCGCTTGCGCGCGCCGTTTGAACCAGCGCCACTTCGGCACAGCGCGCCGCCGTTTCGGCGGTATCGTCACGCTGCTACTCCTCCTCACGACCACCATCGCAGCGGGCTGGGCCGCAGAATTCATCATCCGCCACTTCCTCGGCTCGTGGGCTTGGGCAGGGCTTGCGCTTGCCGCATGGCCAGCACTTGCGCAGCGCAGTCTGTACGACCATGTCCTGCCCGTCGTTCAGGCTCTCGAAGCAGGCAATCTCTTCGCTGCCCGCCGCGCGGTCAGCCAGATCGTCGGACGCGATACCGCCACCCTCGATGATGCAGGTGTCGCCCGCGCCGCCATAGAAAGCCTTGCTGAAAGCTTTTGCGATGGCGTCGTCGCGCCGCTCTTCTGGCTGCTCGTCGGCGGCCTGCCCGGAATCTGGGCCTATAAGGCAGTCAACACCGCCGACAGCCTCATCGGCCATCGCGAGGAGCCGTTCGCGGCCTTTGGCTGGGCCGCCGCTCGCTTCGATGACTTGCTGAACCTGATCCCCGCGCGCTTATCCGGCTTCCTGATCTGCGTCGCGGGCTTGGGCGGCTGGCGCATCCTCTGGCGCGACCATGGCCGTCACGCATCGCCCAATGCAGGTTGGCCGGAGGCGGCGATGGCAGGCGCACTGGACATCCGCCTTGCCGGGCCGGTCGCCTATGAAGGCCAATATCATGCCAAGCCATGGATCGGCGGGGAAGGAGAGGAAGCCACATCCGCTGTCGCCCGCGCCGCGTTGGCGCTCTACGTCCGAGCCTGCGCTCTCCTGTGGCTCGCGACGGCGCTGATCGTAGGGGTCAGCCGATGACCGCTTTCCAGAAGCTGCTCGTGCTAGGCGGCGCCCGTTCGGGCAAGAGCCGCCATGCCGAAGCGCAGTGCGAAGCCCTGCCGGGCATCATGACCTACATCGCCACGGCCGAGGCGTACGACGCTGAGATGCACGAAAGGATCGGCATGCATCGCGCCCGTCGCAACGCGCGCTGGCGAACGATCGAAGCCCCAATCGATCTGCCCGCCGCGATCTGGAATGCCCACGCGCGTACGCCATCTGGCCCGATCCTTGTCGATTGCCTTACCCTGTGGCTGTCCAACCTGCTGCTGGCTGGCGAAGACATCGCCCGGTGGAGCGAAGAACTGATCGCTGCCATTACCAGCTGCACCCTTCCCATCGTGCTGGTCGCCAATGAGGTCGGCCTCTCCATCGTCCCGGAAAATGCACTTGCCCGCCGTTTCAGAGACGAAGCGGGCCTGCTTAGTCAGCATGTGGCGGCCGCTTGCGACAGTGTGGTATTTGTTGCTGCTGGCCTGCCCCTGACACTCAAGCAAGGCGGATGAAGAAGAGCGCGGCTGCAAGCGATTTTGAAAATCGCTGATGCCCGCAGCCCTACTTGTCGTAGAGGTTGAATAAATTCGTTGCGCGAATCGACTATGTGATAAATTGCTCTGACCGGCTTGCCTGCGATCTATTGGATCAATATGGCACGCTTAATAGTGCGTGGAGGGATTTTATAGGAGCCAGCGATCATGGCAGGGGCAATATGCTCCGAACCCGTGCGAAATTGGAAGATCGCCAGGGTTTCTTGATAGGATCGCGGTTTCTGGACAGGGGATAATTCAGTGAACGCTTTCAATGCAGATTATCTGTTCGTCTTCTG
>CAMPIM010000156.1 GCA_946886365.1 uncultured Novosphingobium sp. | reverse complement strand
GACGTCATCGCCTTCCTGACCTGGGTTGCTGAACAGGTCGGCGACGAAGCGCGCTTCATGCATCAGGGCATGACCTCTTCCGACGTGCTGGACACCTGCCTTGCCGTGCAGCTTTCCCGCGCGGCCGACATCCTGCTCGAGGATCTGGATCAGCTGCTCGACGTCATCAAGCGTCGGGCGTTTGAACATAAATTGACGCCGACGATCGGACGCAGTCACGGCATCCATGCCGAGCCAGTCACCTTCGGTCTCAAGATGGCCGAGGCCTATGCCGAGTTCAGCCGGTGCCGGACCCGCCTTGTCGCGGCGCGTGAGGAAATTGCGACCTGCGCTGTTTCCGGCGCGGTAGGCACGTTTGCGAATATTGATCCGCGTGTCGAAGAACATGTCGCGGCCAAGCTGGGCCTGGCGGTCGAACCCGTTTCGACCCAAGTCATTCCTCGCGACCGCCACGCGATGTTCTTTGCCACCCTGGGCGTTATCGCAAGCTCGATCGAACGGCTGGCTGTCGAGGTCCGGCATCTGCAACGCACCGAAGTGCTGGAGGCGGAGGAGTATTTTTCCCCGGGCCAGAAGGGCAGTTCGGCAATGCCGCACAAGCGCAATCCGGTTCTGACTGAGAATCTGACGGGCCTTGCGCGCATGGTGCGCAGCTATGCGCTGCCCGCGATGGAAAATGTCGCCCTGTGGCATGAGCGCGACATCAGCCATTCGTCGGTTGAACGCTACATCGGTCCTGATGCTACCATCACGCTCGACTTTGCCCTGGGCCGTATGACCGGCGTCATCGACAAGCTGCTCGTCTATCCCGAACGCATGATGAAGAACCTCGACAAGATGGGCGGTCTTGTTCATTCGCAGCGGGTGTTGCTGGCGCTGACGCAGGCGGGCGTTTCGCGCGAGGACAGCTATCGCTATGTCCAGCGCAACGCGATGAAGGTCTGGGAATCGGATGGCCAGCTTTCGCTTCTCGAACTGCTGAAGGCCGATCCGGACGTATCCGCAGCCCTCACCGCGGAGCAGATCGAAGAGAAATTCGACCTCGGCTATCACTTCAAACAGGTGGACACCATCTTCCGCCGAGTGTTTGGAGAGGCCTGATAGGCCTTTAAAAGCTCATATGATAAAAAGGGCGCGGGAACGCGCCCTTGTTTATGTGCTGTCGGGATGCAGCAAAAAACTACGGGCGGTCGGCAGCAGCACATGTTGCGGCTGACGCCTCTATGGCTTTTGATATGAAAAGAAATTGGTCGGGGAGAGAGGATTCGAACCTCCGGCCCCTGCCTCCCGAAGACAGTGCTCTACCAGGCTGAGCTACTCCCCGACCGATAGCGGCATTGCTTGCAACGCCGCTGGGCAGGCGGGGTCTATAGAGGGGGCTTTTCGGGCTGGCAAGCGGCTGGGGGTGCTTTTTTTGACATGGTCATAATAGGCCTGCCGCGCGAAAGCTGAACTGGTTCGCGGTGCCCCGGATTATATGATCGGCAAGCTTGACCTCCATGGGCCGGAAGCGGCGAGCAATGGTTCGTGACAGGCGAATGTCGCTCCAACATGGATAGGGGGGGCATTGGTCGGGGCGATGCTGTTCGATTGCCAGCCAGTGGCTACCGCGCAGCAACAGTTCCTGCACGATACAATGCCAATCTTCATTGCTATCCACGCGGTGCACGGGGCGCCAATCATCGTCGAGGAGCAGGAATTGCATGCTTGCGGTTATAGTCATTGCGACAGGATGCGGCCGGGCCGATCAGTGATCACTGCCAACTGTCTCCACTGTGGAGGGGAAGGCGGGTAGAATGATCCGAAGCGAAAGCAAGATTGGCTAGCGGCGATCCGCTCGGCTAAAGCGGGGGCGGCGAGTTTGGAATCGTCGCAGCAGGAAAGAACCCCCGTTGACCAGTACCGTCACCCCGGCCGAAGCGCATTATGAACAGCAATATCTGGACCTGATGCGCCGTATCTGGACGGAGGGGGACGAGCGGATCGACCGGACGGGAGTGGGCACGCGATCTCTGCTGGGCGCGAGCATGCGTTTTTCGCTGGCTGATGATGCGGTGCCGTTGCTGACGACCAAGCGCGTTTACTGGAAAGTGGCGGCGCGGGAGATGCTGTGGTTCCTGACCGGCGACACCAATATCCGTGAGCTTGTGCGCCAGGGCGTGCATATCTGGACGGACTGGCCGCTGGATGCCTATCGCAAGGCTACAGGCGAGGACATTAGCCGGGACGATTTTGAAGCGCGGATTATCGAGGATGCG
Source organism: uncultured Novosphingobium sp. (assembly GCA_946886365.1). The sequence continues at coordinate 3,441 of CAMPIM010000156.1, read as the reverse complement.
GCCTTTGCGGGACGGTGGGGCGATCTGGGGCCGGTCTATGGGGCGCAGTGGGTGAACTGGCCGCGCTATGAAGCGGTTGGTGACGGGCTCTTCCGGCGAGCGGAGAAGGGGCATAACCAGATTGCTGAACTGGTCGAGGGGATCAGGAACAACCCGGGATCGCGGCGCTTGCTTTTTACGGGGTGGAATGTTGCGGAAGTGGCGCAGATGGCTCTGCCGCCTTGCCATATGACCTATCAGTTCCAAGTGTCGAATGGGCGGCTCAACGGGCTGCTGTTCCAGCGTAGTTGTGACCTTGGCCTTGGATTTGCCTTCAACATTTTCGGGCTGTCGATGATCACGCGGATGTTGGCGCAGCAATGTGATCTGGAGCCGGGGGAAGTCGTCTGGCACGGTGGTGACGTGCATCTTTACCTGAATCATGCCGCACTGGTTGAGGAGCAGATCGGCCGGACGCCGGAAGGTGCCCCGAAGCTGAAGATAAAGAGGCGGCCGGAAAGCATTTTCGATTATCGGATCGAGGATTTCGAAGTGGTGGATTATGCGCCGCAGAGTCACATTGCGGCGCCGGTGGCGGTTTGAATTCAAGGAAATAGCGGGAAAACGGAACTCTTGCTTTCCGCGAGCGTTGTAATATAATAATTGTTACAAGCAATAATATTGCAAATGCGAGTAGGAGGCAGGATGGGCGACCGGAACGGTTCGGGCGCTGGAAAGGCCGGGACTCAGGGCGGCAAGAATGCCGGAGAGCAGCTTTCGGCGGACGGCCGGAACCTGCCGCCATTGCGGTTGCATGTGCCGGAACCTCAATTTCGGCCCGGCGATGAAGCCGATTTCAGTCATTTCGACATTCCCCCCGCCGGAACCGCGCGCAGGCCCGATGAGGCCGCGGACGCGGGTACGATGCGGGAAATGGCCTATGACCTTGTGCGTGTGCTGGATGAGGAAGGGCGCGCGGTGGGGCCGTGGGACCCGAAGCTGCCACCCGAGATGCTGCTCCGCATGCTGCGCGGTATGGCGCTGACCCGCGCTTTCGATGGCCGCATGTTCCGCGCGCAGCGGCAGGGCAAGACCAGTTTTTACATGAAGTCGACTGGAGAGGAGGCGGTGTCGATCGGCGCGGCGGCGGCGCTGGCGAGCGATGACATGTGCTTTCCCAGCTACCGCCAGCAGGGGATATTGATCGCGCGCGGCTGGTCGCTCGTGGACATGATGAACCAGATTTATTCGAATAAGGGCGACAGGCTGAAAGGGCGGCAGCTGCCGATCATGTATTCGGCGCGGGAGGCGGGGTTCTTCTCGATCTCCGGCAACCTTGCCACCCAATATCCGCAGGCGGTGGGCTGGGCCATGGCGAGCGCGGCGCGCGGCGACACGCGGATCGCGGCGACATGGTGCGGGGAAGGATCGACGGCGGAGGGGGATTTTCATTCCGCCTGCACTTTTGCCAGCGTGTATCGCGCGCCGGTCATCCTCAACGTCGTCAACAACCAGTGGGCAATCAGCAGCTTTTCCGGCTTTGCGGGCGCGGAGGCGACGACCTTCGCGGCGCGGGCGATCGGCTATGGCATTGCGGGGCTGCGGATCGACGGCAATGACGCGTTGGCGGTCTATGCCGCGACACGCTGGGCAGCGGATCGGGCGCGGGCCAATCATGGGCCGACGCTGATTGAGCATTTCACTTACCGGACCGAGGGGCACAGCACGTCCGATGATCCAAGCGCCTATCGGTCTGCGGACGAGGGGAGTCACTGGCCGCTGGGCGACCCGATTGCGCGGTTGAAGCAGCATTGCATCGCGATCGGCATCTGGGACGAGGAACGGCAGGCGGCGATGGACAAGGAACTGGCCGAGCAGGTGCGTGAGGCTGCGAAGGAAGCGGAGAAGAACGGGATTTTGGGGCATGGACTCCATCAGCCGATGGAGAGCATGTTCGAGGATGTGTTCGAGGAGATGCCCTGGCATCTGCGGGAGCAGCAGCAGCAGATGCTGGATGAAGCGAAGGCGGCTGGGTTGTGAGGGGGGAAGCGCTTTTTGATCTCGTCATCCCAGCGGAAGCTGGGATCTCGTTTGGTTACGTTCAGCCTGATGGCGAAGAGATGCCAGCTTTCGCTGGCATGACGAAGAGAGAGATGGGCGGGGCGCCTGCCCCTCTCCAAGCTTCGCTAGCCAGCTGGCTGGCAAGCTTCGCTATCCTCTCCCCTGAAGGGGCGAGGGGAGACAGCGAATGACTGACACCCGCCAGATGAGCATGATCCAGGCGATCAACAGCGCCTTGGACGTGATGATGGAGCGTGATCCCGATGTCGTCGTGATGGGGGAGGATGTCGGCTATTTTGGCGGCGTTTTCCGGGCGACGGCGGGGTTGCAGAAGAAATTTGGCAAGAATCGGGTGTTCGACACGCCGATCACCGAGACCGGGATCATCGGCGTCGCAGTGGGCATGGGCGCCTATGGGTTGCGGCCAGTGCCGGAAATCCAGTTCGCCGACTATATCTACCCCGCGCTCGACCAGTTGGTGAGCGAGGCGGCGCGGCTGCGTTACCGGTCGGCGGGGGAGTTTATCGCGCCGATGACGGTGCGGTCGCCCTTTGGCGGCGGGATTTTCGGGGGGCAGACGCACAGCCAGTCGCCCGAGGGCATCTTTACTCATGTGTCGGGGATCAAGACTGTCATCCCTTCGACCCCCTATGATGCCAAGGGGCTGCTGATCGCCGCGATCGAGGATAATGATCCGGTGATCTTCTTTGAGCCTAAGCGCATCTATAATGGGCCGTTCGATGGCCATTATGACCGGCCTGCGAAGAGTTGGGCGGGGCATCCCGGGGCGATGGTTCCGGAGGGCTATTATCGGGTGCCGCTGGGGCAGGCGCGCACGGTGCGGGCAGGCGAGGCGCTGACCATCCTCTGCTATGGTACGATGGAGCATGTGATCGAAAGCACCGTCACGGAGATGGGCGTGGATGCCGAGATCATCGATCTGCGGACGCTGGTGCCGCTGGATATCGAAGCGATCGAGCAGTCGGTGAAGAAGACCGGCCGCTGCCTGATCGTGCATGAGGCGACGCGGACCAGCGGCTTTGGCGCGGAGTTGAGCGCACTGGTGCAGGAGCGGTGCTTCTATCATCTGGAGGCGCCGATCGAACGAGTGACGGGTTTCGACACGCCCTATCCGCATAGTTTGGAATGGGCCTATTTTCCTGGGCCGGTGCGGATCAGGGAAGCGATCAACAAGATCATGAGGGATTGAGCGATGCCCCTGTTCACGTTCAGGCTGCCCGACATTGGCGAAGGCATTTCCGAGGCGGAGATTGTCGGCTGGCATGTGAAGGTCGGCGACCGGGTGGAGGAAGACCAGCCGATTGCCGACATGATGACCGATAAGGCTACGGTGGAGATGGAAAGCCCGGTCGCGGGGGTGGTGAAGCGGCTGGCCGGGGA
>CAMPIM010000155.1 GCA_946886365.1 uncultured Novosphingobium sp. | reverse complement strand
ACCTGCAAGGCCGCAGCGCAAGCGGAGGAGCCGGCGTCAGCCGGCTTGCGGGACGCCGGGCCGCGCCCAAAGGGGAGCGCCGCCCACTCCCGCGCACCGGGAGAGGCCACAGACAACGCCGCCGCGCTGGTCAGGCGCGGCGACCACCAGCCGGGCGTCAGCCCGGCATCCGCCTCAGCGATCGTCGCCTTTGGTCGGGACGCACAGGCACGTGCGGCCCGATGGAGCGGGCACCCCAGTGCCCGCGGAACAGAGCGCGGTCGCGCCGTCAGGCGCGAGGGGCCAGGCCCCGGACTGAAAATCGACGCGAAATGTGCGAGTTGTTCATAGGGCATCAGCCGATCAGGATGCTCTTTGTCGCCTGTGTCGCCTGGTCGTCGTCAACGCGCGGTTCAGCGGATCCGACCATTGTGCATGAGATCGTGACGAGACTCGCCATGATTGCACCGCCCCGCTAGCAAAGCGGTTTCCCAACCAGCGCAGGAAAAGCCATATGGCCGATGACGTGCTTCTCAACCTTGCCGCCGACATCGTCTCGGCCCATGTCGGCAACAATCCGGTTTCGGTCGGCGATCTGCCCGGACTGATCCGATCAGTTTACGGTTCGCTTGCGGGTCTGGGCCAGCAGGCTGAAACCCCGCCGCCGAAACCGGAACCCGCGGTGTCGATCCGCGCATCGGTCAAGCCCGATACCATCGCCTGCCTCGAATGCGGCGCGCAATTCAAGATGCTCAAGCGCCACCTCGCCACCGATCATGGCCTGACCCCCGCCGAATATCGTAGCCGGTGGAAGCTGGGTACGGACTATCCGATGGTCGCCCCCAATTATGCCGCGATGCGCAAGGCACTGGCGGTGAAAATCGGTCTCGGCCGCAAGCCCGGTCAGACACGCCAATCCGAGGCGGAGACCAAGCCGGCACCTGAACCATCGCGGCGAAGGAAGCTTTCCATCGCGCAAGCCGTCTGATGTCGCGGATCATTCCCGACAATAGGCGGTGATTTCGCCGCTCGCGAGCAGATCCATGAACGCGCGCAGCTTCTCGGGTTCACGGGGCCAGAGGAAGGCGAGCCGGGCATGCCACGGCCAGGAAGGGTTGAAGATCGCGTGCTCGATTCCCGTGCGCATCACGAGCGCAAGGCAGGCCAGCGCGAAACCGACCATGATGGCATCCTTGCCCGGCCGATAGGATAGAGCAAAGACCGCAAGCGCGAGACTGGCGACACCGATCGCAACGGCGATACGAACGGTCCGGACGCGCCGCGCAAGGCGTGCGACATGGGCATCGATCAGCCGCAGGCCGGCATCGGGATTGTCGGGCTCCAGATAGAGCGCCGCGGCATCGCGCAGCCGGATATACCGATCGCCATTCTCAGCGGATTGAGGATCATAGGTCTCATTCGCCATGGTCGCTTGTCTCCTGTTGACGCAGCGGCATGAACAGCTCGGCAGGACGCAGTGCTTCCGCCTGGCCGGCGAGCGCGAAGAAGAGCCGGTCCGGTGGCCGAACCGCTTGCGGCGAAACAGCAACCGCGCGGTACCCCGTTGCTGCCGGAATGGCGGCGGATATGCCACTGGTATTTGTTAGATAGGCCACTGTCTCACCCGGCAGGCGCGATGCGCCGGCACGATAGGCCGCATAGCGGCCAGGTCCGGCACTATAGGCACCAAAGAGGCCCGGATAGCCGAACCGCTCGTACATCAGCCGCAGATAGAATGTGCCGGCCAAAATGTTGTCGCGCGGATCGTGCGGGTTTTCGCCCAGCCCGAGCCGTGCGCGCATATCCGCCCAGGTCGCCGGCATGAGCTGCATCAATCCCATCGCGCCGGCGCGGCTGGTGATCGGACGTCCGCGCCAGACGGTCATGCCGCCGCTCTCGGCGCGCATGACGCGCGCGATCCATTCGGCTGGAACGCCGAACCGCACCGAGGCTTCGCCGATCAACACAGTCCAGCGGTCGACGCTGTCGGCGTGTGCCGCCGGTGCGGTTCCCGTCAGTGCGATCGCACCGACCGCCAGTCTCAACGCGTCCATAGCGGAAACGCTCTTCCGAGTAGATCACCACGACTGCTGGGTCCGAAATAGCGTCCGTCGAACGACGCTGGCGCATCCGCCATCAGGAAGACCGATCCGTTGCGCAGGGTCACACATCCGGCCCACCATGGCATCAGCCTGCCGGATCCGTCCCTCAGCCGACGCTCCGCAACCCGGCGGCCGTCGATGGTGATAACCCGGCCTCGCGCACAGACCGTTTCGCCCGGCGACGCTGCGATCCGTTTGACCAAGGGCACGTTGGCCGGGATGTAGCGGCGGACGGCACTAAAGGTGCGCCATGCGTCGGGCAGATGCGCGACAACCAGATCACCACGCGTCAGGTCTGTCGGCGCAGCCACGCGATATAGCCCGGTTGGCAGGCTCGCTGACGCATTCCAGACCAGTAACGGTCTTGGCGGAAGCACAACTGTCGCGGCGAGCGCGGCCATCAATCCGGCCAGAGCCAGGGCGCGTTTGCGCAATTTCGAACGGCCGGCGCGCTCTGCGCGAAGCGCATGGCCCCATACGGCAATCGCGCGGCTCTCTTCAACGCGGGTCATGACGTACCTCGCTGCTGTGGGCCCGGCTCCAGGCGTCGAGATCATCGATATGATAGACGACGTATCGCCCGTGCCGGCGGTAGACGGGTCCCCGTGCCTCGGAGCGAAGCCGCTCGAGATGGCGCGGCGTCAGGCCCAGATAGTGGCCGGCTTGCGGCGTGGTCAGGAAAGGGCGCGCAGGCCCCGATGAAGAGGCACCGATCACCATGACCGGCCTCTATCGCAGGGGCTCTGGACGGATCGCGCGGTCACCCATTTCAAAACGAATCCGAAACGGACACCGCCACGGGTCTGTTGAGTATATTCTATGGGAAAATCGTGCCGGCGACCGTCCGTAGGGCGGTATGACGGGAGTTGGACGGAAACTGTTCGCGGACAATATGCGTGCGCTGCGCGGCGTGCGGGGCATGTCGCAGGAAGACCTGGCCGGTGCGGCGCAGATCGACCGTTCCTATGTGAGCCTGATCGAGAACACGCATTATTCGATCTCGGTCGATCAGATCGAAAAGATCGCCGATGCGCTTGACGTCGATATTCGCGAGATGTTCGATCCCGATATCGCGCGCCATGAAAAACAAACCGCTCATCCATAGGCGCCGCAATGGAGCTGCGGTTGCCACCCACATCCCTGACGTAGCCTGAGCGGGCCTTCGGCATATCGAGGCCGCGTAACGTTGCTGCGCGCGGGCGGCTCATCCGCCGACCAGCCCGGAGCGGGCCGCCTCTTGCTCGGCGACATAGTCGGCAAGCGCCAGTCTTTGCTCGGGGCGCAGCGCGTCGATCGCCGCCAGACCGTCGATTTCGTCGCGGGCCAGCAGCACGGACGGACATTGCCCTTCGACATTGCCGAGATTGGGACGATGCTGCGCATAGCCGATGAGTGCGGCAAGTTCGGGATCGAAGGTCCTGGCGATCTCGGGCGGATAGATGAGATACTGGTTCTCGAAGGTGCGCAGCCAGCCCAGGCAATAGCTGGTGATGACCGCCCGTCGCGGCGTTTCGGTGATATTGGCGCCGCCGCCATGAAGGGTGCTGCCGAGCCACAGCATGGCAGATCCCGGCGGCATCTCCGCCGCGATCGGGCTTGCCGCGGGTTCGGCGGGCGCTTCGATCCGATGGCTCCCCGGCCAGATCAGCGTGGCGCCGTTCTCCTCGGTGAAATCCGTCAGCGGCCAGATGACGTTGACCTGAAATTCGCGGCCATCGCGTACCGCCCCCCAGAGATCCTGATCGCGGTGCGGGATCTGGGCAAGTGCTCCCGGATGCAGTTCCACTGCCTGGGCGAGGTTGAGGACGATGCGATCGCAATAGAGGCCGAGGACAGCCTCGACTATTTGCTGGATAAGCCGATGCCGGACCAGCAATTCCGAATGCGGTGAGCGGCGGAGCAACGCGCCGAACCGCTTGGTGCGGGCGCCATAGAAACTGCCTTCGCAAAACGGCGTAGAGCGGAAGCGATCATCGAAATCGCGGTTAAGCGCGCCGATTGTGCTGGCCGAAAAAGCATTCGTTACCATGCAGTAGCCATCGGCGAGCAGGCGGGCTGTGAGGAGGGCGGGGTCGTGCGTCATGGTCCTCTTCCTCACGCGACTTGGGCGAGCTGCGCGGCGACCGCGCCCGGATGATAGATGCCAGTGGCCGTGACCCCGGGAATCGTGTCGCTGTCGAGATCGATCCGAAACGCGCCAAGCAAGACGCCTTGGCACTCGCGCGGCTTTCCCAGAGGCCGGCTTTGCCAACCCATTGCCAATATCTGTTCCAGGAATGTCCACGCGACGACACCGGTCAGCGCCGAGATGCCATGGCCATGCGCGTGATCGAGCATCGCCGAGATCAGCCGGTCGCGTACCTTCCGCCTGCGCGCCGCGCCGAGGCGACTGGGGAGGCACAGCCGGGTGATTTCGAAAACCGTGTTCCCGGTCGGGACAGGACCGTCACAAAGATCGGGAAATAGCGTGCCAAGGATATGTGGCTTTTCTGTCGGCAGCAGCCGCATCGATCCGGCGTGGGTCTCGTCCTCGCCCGTCGCAATCAGATAGGTTGCGCCCGGCCCGTCGAATGCATCCATCTCGTAGCGCTCGCCGACTACCGGCACATCCCAGCCAAGCGTATCGACGAAAAGGCATTTGCGGTCCTCGAACATGGCCGCCATGCGGCGATCAGCGAGAGAGTAGTTCTGGAGGATATGGACCATGATCTGGCTCCCGTTTCGTGTTTCCACGAAGGGAGCAAAGATCGGATGATGCCGGCATCCCTAGAATCCAGATATTGCGTCATCGAATGCGATCAGTCCGAAGCGCAACGCTGCGACACAAAGCTGCGTCCGGCTATAGACGTCGAACGTCTGGCGAAGCTGAGTCATGTAGGTTTCGATCGTTGAGCGGGCGAGGCCGAGGATGATGGAGATTTCCGGATCCGTCTTGCCAAGCGCCGCAAGCTGGAGAATTTCGAGCTTGCGGGGGCTGAGATGGGGCAACTGCATCGCGCGGCCGGGATAGCCATGAAGTCGCCTCGCCTCGCGAAACGCGCTCGCGCCGATCAGGGCTGCCGCGCGGCACCGCCACCGGGACGGAAGGGCTGCATTCCTCGTGGCGAACGAAACGCAGCCCGGCGGTTCGCCGACAACACTGACCGGCAGGCTCATGCCAATACACAACCCATGCCGGCCTGCCTCGCGCAGCACCACCTCGTGACGCCTGTCGAACCGAATGAGCTTGCACATCTGCGTCCAGGTAAAGGCGGTGTTGATCCGCTGGCATGCGAGTAATGCCGGGTCATATTGATAATATTTCCGCGTGATGAAGAGATCGGCAAATTCGCCGAAGTTGTCGAGCCGGATCAGCCGCTTTTCTGGGCAACGAAACCAGAGCGAATGGACCATGGCGAGGCGATCAAAGCCGAGATCACGTGCGGCTGCTTCGGTGAGGTCGAAGAGTTCGCCGGGCGTGGCACAGACACCACATTCTTCCTCGAAATCCTCGATCAGCCGCGCCAGTTTCACGAGCGTGGCTCGGTCAGCGTCGGCAACACCGCACGTTTGAATATACTCAACAATAGATATTTCGAAACATTATTTTTAAATTTAAACGATATTTCGCGGCTATTGCCGATTTTACTTCTCCTATTTTCGTGACCTTTATATTATTATT
>CAMPIM010000154.1 GCA_946886365.1 uncultured Novosphingobium sp. | reverse complement strand
ATGGGATGCCGAGCGCGGGGAGGTCTGCGTCGGACAGGCCGCGATAGCCTTCCTTTGGGACGCGCCATGCCATCAGGTGCTGGGCGAGGTCGGCGAGGGGGTGACCGAGGGTGGAGAGTTCCCAGTCTAGGACGGCGATGATGCGGGGCTCATCCTGCGCGAAGATCATGTTGTCGTTGCGATAGTCGCCGTGGACGATGCGGCTGGCTTCGAGGCCGGGGTCGTTGGCGGGGAGCCAGTCGATAAGGGACTCCATGGCGTCGATCTGCTGTGTCTGGGTGGCGCGATATTGTTTGGTCCAGCGGGCGACCTGACGGGCGAAATAATTGCCGGACTTGCCATAGTCGGTGAGGCCGACCTGCGCGGGGTCGATGGCGTGGAGCGCGGCGAGGACGCGGTTCATTTCGTCATAGATGGCGGCGCGGTCGGTGGGCGTGAGGTCAGGCAGGCGCGCGTCCCAGAAGTTGCGGCCCTGCGCATAGTCCATGATGAAGAAGGGGGTGCCGACTATGCTGGCGTCCTCGCACAGGGCGAGCGGGCGGGCGACTGGGACGGCGCTGTCCTTCAGCGCGTCGGTGACGCGATATTCGCGCTCGATCGCGTGGGCGGAGGGGAGCAGGACGCCGTCGGGCTTGCGGCGCAGGACGAAGCGAGGTTGGCCGTCCACCGATAGAAGGTAGGTGGGGTTGGACTGGCCGCCTGCGAATTTTTCCGCGCTCATCTCTCCGTCCGCGCCCGGCACATGGGCGCGTAGCCATGGGCCGAGGCGGCTGGTGTCGAGCGTGCGGACGTCAGTCATATTTGGCGAGTTCGAGGCGGCCGAGCTGGTGACGATGCACCTCGTCTGGGCCGTCGGCAAAGCGGATCTTGCGGGCGTGGGCATAATAGCTCGCCAGGAAGAAATCCTGGCTGATGCCCGCAGCGCCGTGCGCCTGCATCGCCCAGTCGATGACCTGACAGGCCATGTTGGGGGCGGCGACCTTGATCATCGCAATGTCCGCCTTCGCCACCTTGTTGCCGACCGTGTCCATGCGGTGCGCGGCGTGGAGGGTGAGGAGGCGCGCCTGATCGATCATGATGCGGCTGTTGGCGATGCGTTCGATGATGACGCCCTGTTCGGCGAGCGGCTTGCCGAAGGCGACGCGGCTCTTCACGCGGCGGCACATGGCTTCGAGCGCGCGTTCGGCCATGCCGATCATGCGCATGCAGTGATGGATACGACCGGGGCCGAGGCGGGCCTGCGCGATTTCGAAGCCGCGTCCTTCGCCCAGCAGGATGTTGGAGGCGGGCACGCGGACATTTTCGAACAGGATTTCCATGTGGCCGTGCGGCGCGTCGTCATAGCCGAGCACAGTCATCGGGCGCAGGACGGTGATGCCGGGCGTATCGCGGGGCACGAGGATCATCGACTGCTGCTTGTGCTTGGGCGCGGACGGGTCGGTCTTGCCCATGAAGATCATGAGGGCGCAATCTTCCTCGCCCATGCCCGAAATCCACCATTTGCGGCCGTTGATGACATAGTCATCACCGTCGCGCCGAATAGAGCTTTCGATATTGGTGGCATCGGAGGAGGCGACCTGCGGCTCCGTCATGGCGAAGGCGGAGCGCATCTCGCCCGCGAGCATGGGTTTGAGCCAGCGTTCCTTATGCTCATCCGTGCCGAAGCGTTCGAGCGTTTCCATATTGCCGGTGTCGGGCGCGGCGCAGTTGAAGACGGCGGGGCACCAGTGGACGCGGCCCATTTCTTCGCAGAGCGGCGCATATTCGAGGTTGGTGAGACCCGCGCCATGGGTGCTTTCGGGCAGGAACAGGTTCCAGAGGCCTGCTTCCTTCGCCAGCGGCTTCAGCCTGTCGATCAGCGTGACGTGCGCCCAGCGGTCGCCGGTCGCCACCTCCTCATAATAGGCTTTCTCATTGGGATAGATGTACGCGTCCATGAAGGCGCGCAACCGGGTGAGCAGGTCCGCCGTCTTCGCGTTGGGTTCGTAGCTCATGCGTAGAAGCCCCTGCCCTCACGCGCATATTGGACGAGCAGCGGCGCGGGGGTCCAATAGGCGTCGCCCTGTTCGGCGCGGAACTTTTCGATCGTTGCAAGCAGCTTGTCGAGGCCGATCTGGTCGGCCCAGTGCATGGGGCCGCCGGTATAGCCGGGCCAGCCGAGGCCGTTCACCAGCGCGACGTCGATTTCATGCGGGCGCGGCACGATGCCTTCGCTCAGCAGCTTGGCGCCTTCATTGACCATGGCGTAGAGCAGACGCTCGAGGATTTCATCCTCGCCGATGTCGCGGAGTTTGAGGCCGTGGCGTTCGGCGTGGGCCGCGATCATCTCTTCGGTCAGCGGGTTGGCGCTGGGCTTGCGGTTTTCGTCATAGCTGTACCAGCCGGAGCCGGTCTTTTGGCCGAGGCGTCCGGCGGCGACCATCTGTTCGGGGAAGTCGGCGCGCAGTTCTCGTTCCGTCGCGGAGGCGGCGCGGGCCTTGCGGGCGGCGGCCTGCACGTCGAGCCCGGCGAGGTCGCCCAGCGCGAATGGGCCCATGGGGAAGCCGTAGGAGAAAAGCACCTTGTCGATGGCTGCGGGCTTGGCGCCCTCCTCGACAAGGAAGAAGCCTTCGCGCGAGCGTTTGGAGAGCATGCGGTTGACGATGAAGCCGTCGCATACGCCCGACAGGACCGGCAATTTGCCGATGCGCTTGCCCAGCGCCATGATCGTCGCCACGACTTCAGGATCGGTCTTTGCCGCGCGGACATTTTCCAGCAGGCGCATGACATTGGCGGGGTTGAAGAAGTGCATGCCGCACACGTCTTCGGGGCGGCCGGAGGCTTCCGCCAGCGTGTCGATATTGAGGAAGCTGGTGTTGGAGGCGAGGATGGTTCCAGCGGGCGTGACTTCGCCGAGCTTAGCGAAGACGGCCTTTTTGGTTTCCAGATCCTCGGTCACGGCCTCAATCACCAATTGCGTGGGCGACAGGTCGCGGGAATCGCCACTGGTGGTGATGAGCGCGAGGCGCTTGTCCATCGTCTCTTGCGACATGCTGCCCTTGGCGACGGAGGAGGACCACATTTTGGTGATGGCTCTCATCGCGGCGTCGATGTTCGGTTGATCAAGGCCAACGGCGATGACGGGGATGCCGACGCTGACGACCGCCATGACGATGCCGCGTCCCATGACGCCGAGGCCGATGACGCCCACCCGCTCGATGTTGCGAGTCAGGGCGTCGGGCGCGAGGCCGGGGATGCGCGCGACTTCGCGTTCGGCGGCGAAGAGGTGGCGCAGCGCTTTGGACTGCGAGCCGTTCATGCATTCGCGGAAGATTGCGAGTTCCTGGCGTACCGCCTCATCGAAGGGGAGTTCATAGCCGAGGCGCATGGCTTCCAGCGCACGAAGCGGAGCGGTCTGGCCGCGCATCTTCTTGGCGACGGTCTTGCAGGCTTCTTCGAACAGAGCCGGGTCGTCGGCGGGCATGGGCAGGGTGGAGGAGCTGCGCGGCCCCTTCCCTTCCGCGACCAGCTTTTCCGCGAAGCTGCGGGCTTCGGCTGCGAGATCGCCGCCCGAAGCCACGGCATCGATGAGGTTGGACTTCAGCGCGTCGTCCGTGCCGATTGGATTGCCTTCCGTCACCAGCTTGATCGCGGTGGCGAGGCCAGCGAGGCGGGGCGTGCGCTGCGTGCCGCCACCGCCGGGCATGAGGCCGAGCTTCACTTCCGGAAAGCCGAACTTCGTGCCCGGCGCGGCGATGCGGTAATGGCAGGCGAGCGCGACTTCGAGGCCGCCGCCCAGCACCGTGCCATGGACGGCGGCGATGATCGGCTTGGTCGAATGGTCCATCATTTCCATGACGAGCGGCAGGCCCGGATCGGCCATGGGCTTGCCAAATTCCTTGATGTCCGCGCCCGCGATGAAGGTCTTGCCTTCGCAACGGATGACAAGCGCAGTGAGGCCGGGATCGGATTCCAGCTTGCGGATGGCTTCGGCAAGACCCTGCCGCACGCTGGCGGAGGTCGCGTTGACCGGGGGGTTATCGATCACCGCTTCGGCAATCGCGCCGTGGGTGTGGAAGCTGACTGTTTCGGACATGGGGGATTTCCTGTTCAGGATGCGGGCTGAAGGGTCAGGAGCACCTTGCCCTTCACCTTGCGTTTTTCGAGATGCTGGAGCGCGGCCACTGCGTCGGGCAGGGCGAAGCGCGTGTCGATGACGGGCTTCAGGGAGCCGTCCGCCAGCCAGGCGAGCAGTTGGCGCATGTTTTCGCCCTGCGCGACCGGATCGGCGCGGACGCTGTTGCCCCAGAGGACGCCGACGGCCGACGCGCTTTTCAGCAGCAGCAGATTGGCGGGGATGGAGGGGATCTCGCCCCCGGCAAAGCCGATGACGAGCAGGCGGCCACCCCAGGCGAGGCTTTTCACCGCAGTCAGATTCATGGGGCCGCCGACCGGGTCATAGACGACATCGACACCTTTTCCGTCGGTCAGCTGCTTGATGCGTTCGCGCAAATCCTCTTGCGCATAGTCGATGAGTTCGTCAGCGCCCTGCGCCTTCGCCAGCGCCAGCTTTTCGGGGCTGGAGGCGGCGGCGATGACGCGCGCGCCCATATGCTTGCCGAGTTCCACGGCGGTGAGGCCGACGCCACCGCCTGCGCCCAGCACCAGCAGCGTTTCGCCGGGCTTCAACTGGGCACGGTCCTTCAGCGCATGATAGGAGGTGCCATAGGTGATGGAGATGCCCGCCGCGACTTCCAGATCGACGCCATCGGGCACCGGCCAGACCTGCGTCGCGGGGACGCGCACCTGCTCGGCGAAGGCTCCGCTGCCGGTGAAGGCGATGACGCGGTCTCCGGGAGTGAAGCCTGTAACGTCAGGCCCAACGGCGGCGATGCGCCCCGCTGCTTCACTGCCGGGGACGAACGGCAGGGCTGGTTTGGTTTGATATTTGCCCTGCACGATCAGCACGTCGGGATAGTTTACCCCGGCGGCCGCCACGTCGATCACCACTTCCCCCGCCCCTGCTTGAGGCTCGGGGAAATCGCCATGTCGCAACTCTTCGACCGGCGCGAACGCGGTGCAGATCATGGCTTTCACATCACTCTCCTTGAACACACCTACCGGGCGTGTGAGACCTGATTTAGGCCTTTGGAGGCGATGCTACCAATTCGTAATTCCGACGCATGGCATCAGAAAAACTGATGGATCGGCGGCTGGAGAAGCTATTTTCCTGATTCGCCCCACTGGCGGGCAAATTCGTGAAAGGCGCGGCAGGCTTGAGGTTGCTGGGTGTCGCGGCGATTCACGAGGCTTATGATGCGGGTGAAGTGCAGTTCAGGGACGGCCAGTTCGACCAGTTCGCCGCGCGCCAATTCGTCTGCAACCGTCAGGCTGGACAGGCAGGCGAGTACCGCGCCGTCGCGAACGATACGCTTGATCGCTTCGACGCTTTCGCCTTCGAACACGATGTTGAGCGAGTTCATGGATTTGAGCGTCTCAACCGTGAAGGAGATGCGTTCGCTCGAGAGCGTCTTTTCCAGCGCCCATGGCTGGTCGCCAAGGTCCGCGAGCGGCACCGTGGGACGCCCGGCGAGGGGGTGGTCGGGGGCGGCGCATACGACCAGCCGGTCGCGCAGCCATGGCTCCGCCTCCAGATAGCTGCTGTTGACCGGCGCGCCGACGAAGCCGACATCCAGCGCCATGTTGCGCACGCCTTCCATCACTTCATGAGACGGCATGATGCGCATTTCCACGCGGACGCCGGGGTGCAGGCTCATGAAGGCGGCGCACAGGCCGGGCAGCACATAGTCGCCCACCGGGACCGCCGCGCCGATGCGCAGCCGCCCCCGCACTTCTTCGGGTAGGGACAGGGATTCAAGGTCCGCGACCTGCACCAATATGGCGCGCGCCATTTCCAGCATCGGCCGGCCCCGGTCGGTCAGCAGCATCCGGCGGCCGGAGCGGGCGAACAGCTGCACGCCCAGATGGGTTTCCAAATCCTTGAGCGACATGCTCGCCGCCGAGGGGCTGAGGCCTATCTCGTCAGCCGCGCCCGCCAAGCTGCCGGTGCGGGCGACGGCTTCGAATACCGCGATCTGGCGGAGGGTTATTCTCACCCCTTGGCAGCGGTGATCAGCTTATTTCGCCGCGGTGCATCGCCTCGGCGCGGGCCTTGAGCGCCTTGGCCGAGTCGTTGAA
>CAMPIM010000153.1 GCA_946886365.1 uncultured Novosphingobium sp. | reverse complement strand
CGAAGAAGTTCACCAAGCAGATCGCCTTCAACGTGATCCCGCACATCGACGTCTTTCTGGACGATGGTTCGACCAAGGAAGAATGGAAGATGGTCGCGGAAACCAAGAAGATCCTCGATCCCAAGGTGAAGGTGACCGCGACCTGCGTGCGCGTTCCCGTGTTCGTCGGTCACTCCGAAGCGCTGAACATTGAGTTCGAGAACGAGATTTCGGCTGAGCAGGCGCAGAACATCCTGCGTGAAGCGCCGGGCATCATGCTCGTCGATAAGCGTGAGGATGGCGGATACGTCACCCCCGTCGAGTGCGTGGGTGATTATGCCACCTTCGTCAGCCGCGTCCGCGAGGATTCGACCATCGAAAATGGCCTGAACCTCTGGTGCGTCAGTGACAATCTGCGCAAAGGCGCTGCGCTGAACGCGGTGCAGATCGCCGAACTGCTGGGCCGCCGCCACCTGAAGAAGGGCTGAGGCCAACTGATGACGTCCGGCGCTGTCGCTGTTTGGAAAAGCCTTCCGATAGCGCAGCGCCGGATCATCCTGCTGCTGATCGGCGCCATCGCCGCCGCGCAGATCAATCAGCCATTTCCCGAACTCGCGCCGTTACAGCATGGGCCGACAATCGCGCTCGCCTTGGCTGCGCCATGGCTTCTGCGGCGCTGGCCTCTGACCAACGGAGCCGTCGCCTGCATCACCCTGTTCCTGCTCCTGCATACATTGGGCGGACGCTACATCTATTCCTATGTGCCCTATGACGATTGGGCGCGCTCGATGACAGGCCATGACTTTTCCAGCATCTTCGGATGGCGGCGCAATGGTTATGACCGGCTCGTCCATTTCGCCTTTGGCCTGCTTCTGACGCACCCACTGGCGCAGATCGCGCGGCGACGGGGTGGCATGACATTGGGCTGGAGCCTGGCCTTCGGCTTCGTCACGATCGGCTTCATCAGCGCCTTTTATGAATCCTTCGAATGGCTGCTGACGCTGATGGCGGAAGGAGAAACCGCCGACTGGTATAATGACCAGCAAGGCGACGTCTGGGACCCGCAGAAGGACATGACCGCCGCTCAGGTGGGTGCACTAATCGCCCTGCTGATCCTTGGCCTACGCCGCCATCGACAAGGCGACGCCGAGGCCATATCGAGCAACGCCGACACAGTGAGGGAGTTATCATGACCGACCTTGAGCTAGAGAAAGTGGAAGTCGAGGGGCTCGGCGGTCTTCCCATTGCGGTCCATATCGCGGGGGAGGGACGCGACCTCGTCCTCATTCATGGCTATTTCTCCAACGCCTGGACCAATTGGATCCGTTACGGCCATGCCGCGCGGCTTGTGGAGGCTGGCTTCCGGCTGATCATGCCGGACTTGCGCGGACATGGCGAAAGCGGCAAACCGCATGATCCCGCCGCCTATCCGCCCGATGCTTTGACGGACGACAATCTGGCCGTCATCGACCAGCTTGGCCTGACCGATTATGACTTGGGTGGCTATTCGCTGGGTGCGCGGACGACGGTGCGGATGCTGGCGCGCGGCGCGACCCCGCGCCGGGTGATCCTGGCTGGCATGGGACTACGCGGCCTCGTCAATACGCTGGACAAGGGCGGCTATTATCGTAACGTCCTCACCAACCTCGGCACGTTCGAGCGCGGCACGTCGGAATGGATGACGGAAGCCTTCCTGAAAACGACGAAGGGCGATCCAGTCGCGCTACTGCATATCCTGAACACCTTCGTGGACACGTCCGCCGAAACGATCGCGACCTTCACGCAGCCGACCGAAGTCATCTGCGGCGTCGACGATCAGGATAATGGGATTGCGCAGGAGCTTGTCGATACTCTGCCCAATGGCCGCAATGTCGAGATACCCGGCAATCACATGGCTGCGGTCACGAAAAAGGAATTGGGCGAGGCGATGGTGGAGTTCCTGACCGCCTGACCGCCGGTCGCACGCCTTACCGGAATGGCGGCTCGTTGAAGGCTCGCAACTTGCGGCTGTGCAGCTTAGGGCCTTCCTGCCGCAATAGTTCGCATGTCATCAGGCCGATCCGCAGATGCCCGGCAATCGCTTCCTCATAAAAGCGGTTCGCCTGCCCCGGCAGCTTCAGTTCGCCATGGATCGGCTTGTCCGACACGCAAAGCAATGTCCCATAGGGAACCCGGAACCGATAACCCTGCGCGGCGATCGTCGCGGATTCCATGTCGATCCCAACCGCGCGCGACAGGCTGAACCGTAGTGCTGAACTGGAATAGCGTAGCTCCCAATTGCGATCGTCGGTCGTCACTACGGTCCCGGTGCGCAGCCTGCGCTTGAAATCTTCCTCGCTACTACCGCCGAGCACCGCTTCGGCGGATTTGGCGAGGGCGACCTGAACCTCCGCAATGGCTGGCACCGGAATTTCCGGGGGCAGCATATCATCCAGCACCTTGTCGTCGCGCAGATAGGCATGGGCGAGCACATAGTCGCCGATCCGCTGGCTGGGCCGCAGGCCACCGCAATGACCGATCATCAACCAGGCTTCCGGTCGCAGCACCGCCAGATGATCGCAGATGGTCTTCGCATTGGCAGGACCGACGCCGATATTGACCAGCGTGATCCCGCTGCGATTGGGCGCGATAAGGTGATAGGCGGGCATCTGATGCTTGCGCCATGCGCTGTCCGCGATCATGCGCGCTGGATCAGCCGTCTCCCGCGTCACATAGACGCCGCCTGCCCCCGACAGGGCGGTGTAGGGAGAGCCCTCTCTTTGTAGTTCCGCGCAGGCCCAGGCCACGAATTCGTCGACATAGCGATGATAGTTGGTGAAGAGGATGTATCGCTGAATATGCTCGGCTGGCGTGCCGGTATAATGTTTCAGTCGGGCCAGCGAGAAATCGGTGCGCAGCCCGTCGAACAGCGCCAGCGGCCTTTGCCCTTCCGCATCAGGCGTGAACAGGCCATCGGCGATCTCGTCTCCGATCTCCGCCAACTCGGTTGCGGGGAAATGACGCGCCAGTTCGGTCGGAGGGGTGCCGTCAAGAGCGCTGATGTCCAGCCCATCCAGCACGTAGGGAAAGGGAATCTGCTGGTCGCTGACCGCTGTTTCGACCTCGACCCCATAATCCCGGACGAGCAAATCGATCTGCTCAGCCAGATAATCGCCGAACATCTCCGGTCGGGTGAGCGTGGTGGTATAAAGGCCGGGCTTGGACAGGCGGGCAAAGGATCGCCCCGGCGGCGGGGCATCGGTTTCGGCATGGTGGGTGATGCGCAGTTCGGGATAACAGAAGCGGCGATCGGACTTTGCCTCTGGCGGCGGCACGCTGCCATCGCGGGCATAGGCCTGCATGGCCTCGCGCAGATTTCCGATAGAGGTCTGGTAGATCCGGTCCAGTTGCGCGACCGCCGCGCTGCCGATGCTTTTCGTCATCGAACCTTGCTACCGCAGATATGTGACGGAAGGAAGGCGGGTAACCGCGCGACGGGGTTATCGTCGCGCGGCCATCGCGTCAGAGCTGCCCCAGCAGATGGTCAGCCGACGAAAGCTTGAACTCGCCCGGTGCCTCGACATTCAGCTCGGTCACCACGCCATCCTTTACGATCATGGAAAAGCGCTGACCACGCGTGCCCATGCCAAACTTGCTGCCGTCCATCGTCAGGCCCGCAGCCTTGACGAAGTCGCCATTGCCGTCCGCCAGCATGGTGACCTTACCATCCGCCCCGGCTGATTTGCCCCATGCGCCCATGACGAACGCGTCGTTGACGGCGGTGCAGGCAATCTCGTCCACGCCCTTTTCCTTCAGGGCGTCGGCCTTTTCCACAAAACCGGGGAGGTGCTTGGCCGAGCAGGTCGGCGTAAAGGCGCCGGGAACGGAGAAGAACGCCACCGTCCGCCCCTTGAAAAACTCGTCGGAGGAAACCTGCTCCGGCCCATTTTCCGTCATCTTGGCAAAGGTGGTAGCGGGGATGCGATCCCCTTTTGCGATGGTCATATTCTGTCTCCTGCCGTTGATGAGGCGGGAGGTCGGCGCTTGGCGGTCCTGTGTCAAGGCGCGCTTACGTGTTGCATCGCCCCCGGTGAACGACAGCCCGCCATTGGCAAAGCCGCTGGGCAGCGTATATTCATCCTATGGATCAACTTCGCTCCTATGCCGGTCAGTTCCTGCTCGCTTTGCCGGGCATGGAAGACATGCGCTTCGATCATTCCGTGATCGCCATTTGCGTCCATGATGAAAATGGCGCTCTCGGCATCGCGGTCAGCGATGAAATCGAGGGCGTGGGGCTGCATGAACTGCTCGAAAGCTTTGACATCAACCCTGCCAATGTCCCCGACATACCCGTGCTTCGCGGTGGGCCGGTGGAACCGCGCCGGGGCTTCGTGCTGCATTCCCTCGATTGGAAAGGGCATGACATGGTGGAGGTCGGGGAGGACTGGGGGCTTTCCGGCTCGCTGGAGATATTGAAGGCGATCGCGGAAGGCACTGGTCCCAGTCGCTATATCGTCGCCCTCGGCTATGCCGGTTGGGGGGCAGGACAACTCGATCAGGAGATGACCGGCGAAAGCTGGTTCCCGGCGACATGCAGCGCGGATATATTGTTCGACGTTCCGGCGGAAAAAAAGTGGGCGGCGGCCTATGCCGCTGCCGGAGTCGATGCGTCTCATCTTGTGAGCGGCGCTGGCTCCGCCTGACTGCGTCGGATATGTCGCGAAATATTTTTCCGGTTCAACTGCGCAACGATGGCGCGGAACAGAGCTTGTTTCCGCAGCGTAACTGAACATTTCCGGGTAAATTCCCGCTAACCGCCTTCATTTACAATGCGGCAAGCGCGCGGGCGCACCCTCATCCTCGGGAAATTGCTCGGGGGTTCAAATCATGAAGAAGTTTGTCGCGGCTATGATTGCCGCAGCAATGCCGCTCGCGCCTGCCAGCGCCGCGCCCTGTTGGAAAAAGGTTGCGGTAGAGGCGGCGCAAATCCGGGATTTTGAGATGATGCTGATGGTGTCGGCGCTACGTTGCCGCTCCACGGGCAGCAATTTTCTGGCCAACTATAACCGCTTCGTGAGGGAAAAGCGTGATGCCCTGACGCAGGTCAATGACGAACTGCGCGAACATTTCCGTTCCGTCGCAGGACCGATTGGCGCGCTGGGAGCTTACGACAACTACGTAACCAGCCTCGCCAACGTTTATGGCGCCGGGGCTGAAGGGCTCGCCTGCCGCGACCTACAGTCGATCACGGATGCCGCCAACGCGCTTCCAGCGACCCGGGCGGCGCTGCTTGAACTGTCGGACGCAGCGGGCATCAACCCGCATCTTTCAGGCGCGCGATGCGACGTTGTCATGGCGATTGCGGGTCGGGAAGCGGAGCCATCTACCGATCTGGATGAAACGAGGGTCGCGGTCGCCTCACGCACCGGCGAGGAGTGACATAAAGAAAACTTTATATTGAGTTGCCATCACCGGCGGCGATTGGTAAAGCGCAGACCATCGCCGCCGTTTCGCCATGCGAGCGGCTCCGGCATATTCTAAACCGATGGAGACACGCTCGTGGCCACAGCACCCGCCACCCAGGCGCAGGACTATGTGATCGCCGACATCAACCTTGCCGCGTTCGGCCGCAAGGAAATCGAGATCGCCGAAACCGAAATGCCCGGCCTGATGGCCCTGCGCGACGAGTTTGGCGCTGCCAAGCCGCTGAAGGGCGCGCGCATCACTGGATCGCTGCACATGACGATCCAGACCGCCGTGCTGATCGAGACGCTGGCTGAGCTGGGCGCGGAAATCCGCTGGGCTTCGTGCAACATCTTCTCGACCCAGGACCACGCCGCCGCTGCCATCGCCGCGCGCGGCATCCCCGTCTTCGCCGTCAAGGGCGAGACGCTGGAGGAATATTGGGATTATGTCATCCGCATCTTCGACTGGGGTGACACGCCCTGCAACATGATCCTGGACGATGGCGGCGACGCCACCATGTTCGCCCTGTGGGGCGCGCGGGTCGAGGCTGGGGAAGAACTGTTCACGCCGGGTAACGAGGAAGAAGAAATCTTCGTCGCGACGCTCAAGCGCTTCCTGGCCGATCGTCCGGGCTACCTGACCAAGACGGTCGCCGCGATCAAGGGCGTTTCGGAAGAAACCACCACCGGCGTTCACCGCCTTTATGAGCTGGCGAAGAAGGGCAAGCTGCCCTTCCCGGCGATCAACGTGAACGACAGCGTCACCAAGTCGAAGTTCGACAA
>CAMPIM010000152.1 GCA_946886365.1 uncultured Novosphingobium sp. | reverse complement strand
GTAAGGTATAGAATGCCCACCACCACCCACGACGTCGTCATCATCGGCTCCGGCGCGGCAGGCCTCACCGCCGCCATCAACCTGGCGCAAGACCGCAAGGTCATCGTCCTCGCCAAAGCCGCCCTCGACAGCGGCTCGACCAACTGGGCGCAGGGCGGCATCGCCGCCGTCCTCGACGCAGGCGACAGTTTCGAAGCCCATGTCAACGACACCATGGTCGCAGGCGCAGGCCTCAACAATCGCGAAACGGTCGAGTTGGTCGTATCCGAAGCCCCCGCCGCCATCGAAAGGCTGGCGAAACTCGGCGTCCCCTTCAACGGCGGCGAGGAGTTTGGCGAACGCTGGCACCTGACGCGGGAGGGCGGGCACAGCCACCGCCGCATCGTCCACGTCGACGACGCCACCGGCCACGCCGTTCAGGTCGCCCTGCTCAAGGCCGCCCGCGCCAATCCCAACATCACCCTGCTGGAGGATATGGTCGCGATCGACCTCATCACCTCCCGCCATGGCGAGCGCTATTCAGGTGACGGCCATGTCTGGGGCGTCTACGCCTTCAACAAGCGGACCAAGCATGTCGATGCGCTGCTAGGCAAGGCGACGATCCTCTGCACCGGCGGCGCGGGCCGCACCTATCTCTTCTCCACCGCCCCGCGCGGCGCGACCGGCGACGGCATCGCCATGGCGTGGCGCGCGGGCTGCCGCGTCTCCAACATGGAGATGAACCAGTTCCACCCGACCTGCCTCTATAATCTGGAGGTCAAGAATTTCCTGATCACCGAAGCGGTGCGCGGCGAAGGCGGCCATTTGAAGCTCCCCCCCGGCGTCCCCGGCGGCGGCGAGCGCTTCATGCCCCGCTTCGACCCCCGCGCCGAACTCGCCCCGCGCGATATCGTAGCCCGCGCCATCGACCATGAGATCAAGCGCCTCGGCCTCGACTATGTCCATCTCGACATCAGTCACAAGGAACCGGAGTTCGTCAGGCACCACTTCCCGACCATCTACGCCCGGCTGCTGGACCTCGACATCGACATCACCAAGGAGCCGATCCCGGTCGTCCCGGCGCAGCATTATACCTGCGGCGGTGTCATCATCGATCTGGACGGCCGCACCGACATGCCCGGCCTCTATGCCGCTGGCGAAGTTACCGAAAGCGGCCTCCACGGCGCCAACCGTCTGGCCTCCAACTCGCTGCTCGAATGTTTCGTATTCGGCGAGACGGCGGCCCGGCACATCCGCGCCCATTGGGACGATCTGCCCGCGCCCCCGCCAATCCGGCCATGGGACGAAAGCCGCGTCACCAACAGCGATGAAGAGGTCATCGTCCAGCACAACTGGAAGGAAATCCGTCGCTTCATGTGGGACTATGTCGGCATCGTCCGCACCACCAAGCGGCTGGAGCGCGCGCAGCACCGCATCGACCTGCTCGCCAAGGAAGTGGACGAATATTACGGCCATTTCCGCGTGACGCCCGACCTCATCGAACTACGCAACCTGCTGGAGGTCGCCCGCCTCGTCGTCCGTTCAGCCCTTCGCCGCAAGGAAAGCCGAGGCCTCCATTATACGCTGGACTATCCCGACATGCTGCCTGAAGCCGTGGACACGGTGCTGGCGCCCTGACGGTGGGCGGCTCAGCTCGACAGGAATTGCTTCACCGCCGCGCTGAACCGCACGGGCTGATCCGCCATGATGACATGGCCGCCCGGCCCGATCGGCGTCAGCGTCAAATCCTTCTTGGCAGCATAGGCCGCGCGGAAGTTTCGACCGATCTGCGCCGCTTGGGCGGCATCGGACCCGGTGGCGTAAACAACGTCCATGGGCACGCTGATGCGGCCAAGCTGCGGCCCAAGGTCGATATTGGCGAGGTCGCGAAGGGCATTGGCAATGACGTCCGGGTCACTCCCCCTCGCACCCGGAGCTTGCGCCAATATCTGCGCAAGGTAGCTCCGCCCTGCCTTGGTTCCCGTGAAATATTGGCTGAGTTGGTCGGCAAGATAGCCCATGCCGCGCGCCGTGCCGCCCACCATCGCCGCGCCGTCGGGCAGCATATCGACCACCATCAATCGTCCAGCCACCCCTTTCAGCCCCAGCATCATCGCCAGCGTACCGCCCATGGAATGTCCCACGACCGCTGGCCGCCGCAGCCCGGCCGCACTGATGTAGCGCGCAATCTCATCCGCCAGCGGCTGGATCAGGGGGCCGCTCACATTGGCATCGGCTGCCAATCCCGCAAAGCCGCGCACATGGACAAGGTGCCAGCGATAGCCCGGCAAAGCCGCCATCACGCCGTTCCACAGCCCCGGCCCGCTCGCCAAACCCGCTATCAATATCACGTCGCGTCCGGTGCCCCGAACGGTCACGGCGATCCTGCGCGATGCAAACGGAGCAGCCATAGCCGTGCTGCCGAACATCAGCGCGCCCGCCAGAGCCGCGCCGCCCAGCAGGAGCATTCGCCGGTCCAAAACCTCTATGTTCATCTCGTCTCCATCCCCGGTCGCGGCTTAACCTTAACTGAGCGCAAGAAGCATTCCGTTCAGACTCCTTACATCGCAATTGTGGAATCATTCGTCGCATGAACCTTGTCAGTCGGAAGGCTCGCGCCACCAAGAGAGGTAGGGAGAGCGCGGGGACGCAGATGAAGAATGGAAATGACGGGCGCGACACGCGTCCTTATGGCGGTTCGGCCCGTCTTGTCTTGTTGATGGCGGCGCTTTCGGCTTGTGTCAGCGCACCTGTGGAACCTCATGCGCGCGCCACGCCGCGGGTGCAGCCGACGACATCGACCTTTCCGATCAAGCCTGTCGCCAATCCGCCAAAACCTTTCCAGGCGCTGGACGTCGATCAACGCGAAACGCCGCCCCCCGCTCTTGTCAGCGTCGTTCGTAACCTGGGCCAGAGCTTCAGCGGAAAAGTCGGCATCGCCGTTCGCCGCATCGGCAGCGACTGGACGGTCGCGTGGAATGGCAACTCGCTTTTCCCGCAGCAGAGCGTGTCGAAGCTCTGGGTATCGATGACGTTCCTCGACGCGGTGGATCGCGGCAAGATTCGCCTGTCTGATTCGGCGACGATCACGCGGAAAGACCTGACCCTGTTCCACCAGCCAAGTGCTGCGCTGGTGGGCAACAGCGGATGGACGACGACCTATTCCGACCTGATGCGCCGCGCGATGACGCAAAGCGACAATACGGCGAACGACACCCTGCTGCGCGCGGTTGGCGGGCCGGAGGCTGTGCGGTCCTATCTGTCCCGGCGCTACATCAAGGATATCCGATTCGGCCCGGGCGAACGACTGTTGCAGGCGACGACCGCGGGTCTGGAGTGGCGGCAGGATTATTCGATCGGCCGCAATTTCTACGCGGCTCGCGCCAAACTGCCGATGGCGGCGCGAGCAAAGGCGCTCGACAATTATCTCGCCAGCCCGCCTGATGGCGCCGCGCCCTCTTCGATCGTGCAGGCGCTCGCCAAGCTCAAGGAAGGCAGCATGCTGTCCCCCGCTTCGGCCCAGTTGCTGATGTCCATCATGAGCGAAGCCAAAACTGGGCCGCAGCGGATCAAGGGCGGCGTGCCCGCTGGCTGGCATTATCTGCACAAGACCGGGACCGGGCAGGAACTGGGCGCTCGCTCGACCGGCTTCAACGACGTCGGCATCATGACGGCGCCAGACGGGACAAGCTATGCGGTGGCGGTAATGATCGGCAGCACGACCGAATCGATCCCGACGCGCTGGCAACTCATGCAGGCGGTGGCAAAGGCCGTGGCCGCGAACCACGAAAAGCGGTAACGCCGCCTTAGCGATCAAGCATCCTGTCGAGCGCGGCGGCAATCGCCGTCATGCCCGGCAGCGTGGGATGATAGGGTGCGCCGACCGGCTTGCCGCCTTGCACCGGATAACCGTCCATCCACGGGTCCGGTGCACAGACGTCGTGACCGACGGTAAGGCGCGAGGCCGCAAGAATGGATGAGCCGGTATCCCGCGCCACGCGCGCAGTCAGCGCCGCCAGCCGTTTCGCCATGGCCCGCGCCATATCCGCCTCTTGAGGAGAAACCGGCGTGGCAGCGCAAAGGCCTTTCCCCGGAAGCACCACAGGATAATCGACCCATATCAACTTGGCCTTGGGCGCGCGCTGCCGCACTTCGGCCACGATATGGCGGAGCGCTGCGTCCAGCGCCGTCCATCTTTCTTCTTTGGGCGCCAGGGTGGGCGGACAGCGAACCCCGCTCGCCGCATTCACCTGACGGCAGGAAGCCCCCATCAGACGCCCGATATAGCCCACATCATTGCCGCCAATGGTGATGGTGACGAGCCGCGCTTCCGCCGTCAGCGCTTCAATCTGCGGGCGGATGCCTGCCCAACCGTCGAGTACGCCGCCGGTCGTCGCCCCGCTGCAACTGACATCGACCAGCTCCAGCCCCCGCCGCTTTGCAAGCTGCTGCGCATAGTTGTTTGCGGAGCGGGCGCACATGGCCGGTTTGCTGTTCGCGGATGGCGCAATGCCCGGCCCTGCGGCAAAGGAACTGCCCATCGCCACATAGACCGATCCCGGAGCAATGCCGCCATCGTGCCGAACGCTCTGGTCATGCGCGCATCCGGTGACGGCCGCGACCAACCCCAGCAGAAGAAAGCGAGGCAGGGGAGTTTTGAAAAACCGCCGCATCGGCCCTGCCCCTCAATCCAGATTGGGCCGCAACCAACGCTCTGCGGTTTCAAGGTCGATCCCGCGCCGCTGCGCATAATCTTCCAACTGGTCCCTGCCGACGCGCGCCACGCCGAAATATTCCGCCTGCGCGTGACCGAAGTAGAAGCCGCTGACCGCCGCCGTGGGCAGCATGGCAAAGCTTTCCGTCAGAGTGATCCCGGTCGTATGATGCGCATCCAGCATATCGAACAGCAGCGGCTTCAGGCTATGCTCGGGACAGGCAGGATAGCCGGGCGCCGGACGAATGCCGCGATATTGCTCGCGGATCAGCGCCTCGTTGGTCAGTTGCTCGCCTTCCGCATAGCCCCACAGCGCGGTGCGGACATAATGATGCAGCCGCTCGGCAAAGGCTTCGGCCAGCCGGTCGGCCAGCGCCTTCAAAAGAATGTCCGAATAGTCATCGATAGCCGCCTTGAAGCGCGCCAGATGCGGCTCGATGCCATGGATCGACACAGCGAACCCACCCATCCAGTCGCCATTGGGGCTGATGAAGTCGGCCAGACACATGTTCGCCCGGCCCTCGCGCTTGGCGATCTGCTGCCGCAGCATCGGCAGCGTGACGTGCTTTTCGTCTTCTACATGGACGATGATGTCATCGCCCTCGCGGCGGCAGGGCCATAGACCCACGACCCCACGCGCCGTCAGCCACTTCTCGCAGACGATCTTGTCCAGCATCTTCTGCGCATCGTTGAACAGGCTGGTGGCGCTTTCGCCAACGACCTTGTCCTCAAGGATCGCCGGATAATTGCCCGCCAGTTCCCACGCGCGGAAGAAGGGCGTCCAGTCGATATATTTGATCAGGTCCTTTAGGTCCCAATCGGGGAAGCTGTGGATACCCGGCAGCAACGGACGGGGCGCCTTCAGCGCCTCATCCATCTCGAATGCGTTGGCTCGGGCGTCCTCGATCGACAGCAGCTGGCTCTGCCCCTTGCCTTCGCGCGCCTTGCGGACGTGGTCATAATCGTCCTTGGTCTTCTGGACGAAATCGGTCTTCTGCGTTTCGGACACGAGCGCCGTCGCCACGCCCACCGCGCGGCTGGCGTCCAGCACATGCACCACCGGCCCCGTGAACGCCGGGTCGATGCGCAGCGCTGTATGCACGCGCGAAGTCGTCGCCCCGCCGATCAGCAGCGGCATGGTCATGTTGGCGCGCTGCATCTCCTGCGCCACCGTCACCATCTCATCGAGCGAGGGGGTGATGAGGCCGGACAGGCCGATCATGTCCGCATCATTCTCGTTCGCGGCCTTGATGATGTCCTGCCACGGCACCATCACGCCCATGTCGATCACTTCAAAGCCGTTGCACTGGAGCACGACGCCTACGATGTTCTTGCCGATATCATGAACGTCGCCCTTGACCGTCGCCATGATGATCCGGCCCTTGCCCTTGGCGCCCGGCTCCTTCGACGCCTCGATGAAGGGCAGCAAGTGCGCCACCGCCTTCTTCATGACGCGCGCCGACTTCACCACCTGCGGCAGGAACATCTTGCCCGCGCCGAACAGGTCGCCCACGA
>CAMPIM010000151.1 GCA_946886365.1 uncultured Novosphingobium sp. | reverse complement strand
GTCCCGGCCTCGACCTGAACCAACTCCCGCCCCTGCCCCTTCCACCAAGCCCGCGCCATCCGCCACAGGGGCCGTTCCACCGCCTGCGCCGCGCACGGCCGATCCTCGCCGCGCTGCCCAGTTGCGCTCAGCTGGCCTTACGGCTCTCAACAAGGGGCAGATCGGCAACGCGGTAAGGCTGCTCGGTCAAGCCCTCCGCCTGGATCCCGGCAATGCGCTGATCGAGCGCGATCTGGACCGCGCGCGGCGGCTTCAGGCAACAGTGACGGCCCGGCGATGACCAATAGCATTTCGACAATGGCCTTTTGGCATTTCACAGCCTCAACATTGGATTTGGCCGCATGATCTGGGTTGGACGTTACAGGATTGATGAGCTGATTGGCGAAGGCGCGATGGCGCACGTTCACCGCGCTCATGACCCAAGCATAGACCGGCCGATTGCAGTCAAACTGCTGAAGCCGGAATTCCGCTCCGACAGTGAGATTACGCGGCGTTTCCTGAGTGAATCCCGGGCGGCCGGCATGCTCAGCCACGCCAATATCGTTACCATTTACGATGTAGGTGAGGCCGACGGCACGCCCTATATTGCGATGGAATATGTTGATGGCTGCCCGCTGGACGAACTGCTCGCCGCGCAAGGCCGGATGACGGCGGACAAGGTCACCATGCTCGGCGCGCAAATCGCCCACGCGTTGGCCTATGCCCATGCGCAAGGTGTCGTCCACCGTGATATTAAACCCTCCAACATCCTGATCTGCGACAGTGGCAAGACCGCCAAGCTGCTCGATTTTGGCATCGCCAGGATCGACGGTCGCGACGTGGCGTCCCCGCAGAGGCAGGCGGCCCGCACTCAGGTCGGCGCCGTCCTCGGCACGCCCCGCTACATGAGCCCGGAGCAGGCGCTTGGCATACCGGTCGATGCGCGATCGGACCTTTTTTCACTGGGCGTCGTCCTCTATGAAATGGTGACGGGCAAGGTCGCCTTCACCGGCGCGGGCCTCGCCACGCTCGCCATCCAGATCGCACAGGAGCAGCCGCTCGAAATCGCGCGGCAGGTCCCTGATTGCCCCAAGGGGCTTCGCTTTCTCATCGGCAAGCTGTTGGCCAAGAAGCCTGACCAGCGCTTTGCCAATGCTGCTGAGGTCGCTCAGGCACTTCGCCGCGAACATGACGCGGCGACCGGCGATCTGGGCCAACGCCAGGAAGGATGGATGCAGCGCTACCGCATGCCGCTCCTGCTTGCCGCGTCGGTGCTGCTGGCAGTCGGGACCGGGGTAAACTTCGTGGTGCAACGGGAAAAGATGGTCATGCAGGACATGGCCCTAACCTCCGGCTCGTCCATCGCATCCTTCGTCGCCCGCAACGCGGCACTCCATGTGGCGGAAAATGCGGGTCGCCCCGCCGCTCAGCAGGATTGGGCGCCTTTGCAGGCATTCGCCGTGGCCGCCGCCAGCGACCCCAGCCTGCGCCAGCTCGTCATCGCCGACGAACGCAACATCATCCGCGCGTCCAGCAACTCCCGGCTGCTCGGCACCCGCTACCAACAGACGGCATCGGCCGAAGCGTCATTGCCTACCATCGCAGGCTCTGCGGTGACCCAGACACAGGGGGGCATCCGCTTCGTGCAGCCGGTACGCTATGCAGGGGTTCCGTTCGGCAAGGTGGATGTTGTAATCGAACGCGGCCCTCTCGATCAGGCGCAGCGCACCGCCAGCCTGCTCTTCGCCGGGTTCGCGGTCTTCGTGACGCTGGTCCTTGGCATATGCAGCGCGGCCAGCGTGCGCATCTGGAGCCGTCCGCTCCGTAGGCTGCAACGGGCGCTCGAGGATGTTACGGCTGGCAACCTGTCCTTTCGCATCTCGCACCGGCGCAAGGATGAAATTGGCGATCTGTTCGACGCGATGAACCGCATGGTCGCGTCCATGGCTGACCGGCAGAATTATGTCGCCACCGCCCTCGCTGACGCGGAGCATGCGATGCTGATGACCCGGATCGATCCTGTCGTGGCGGCCGATCCTGCCGGATGGAAAAGGAAGAGCTGATGTACATCTTCCGATTGTTCGACAAGGATGACGCGCTCACGCCGGTCGATGCCCGCTTTCTCACCGACGGCGTCCTCACTGTCGGACGCGACCCTGCTTCCGATTGGGTGATGATCGATCCCGACCGGGAAATTTCGCGATCGCATCTGACCATGCGGGTCGAAAATGGACGGCTTCTGCTTCATTGCACTGGTACGAACGGCGTCTTCGATGCCGCGACCGAGGATCGCTTGCCCATCGGCGAGGATATTCCGCTCACCTTGCCCCAATCCATTCTGCTCGGCCGCTACCGCCTTGCCGCCGATTATGCGCCGCAAGCGTCTGCCGCCGGTTCTCCTGAAAACGGCACTCTTCTGATGATGCCGCCGCTCGGTCATTGCATCGACGTGCCCAGTGACTGGACCGATGCCCCAAATGTGGCACCGATCACGGCAGGCACTATGTTCGAAGCCTTTTGCGAAGGCGCAGGCATAGAGGCGGCACAATTTAGCGCCGAAGACCCGGCCGAAATCCTGCGGCGCGCAGGCGCCGTCTATCGCCAGATGGTGCTCGGCGTCGGCGATCTGCTTGCCGAACGGGATCGCGTGCGCGGCCAGTATCAGCTTGCCCAGACCATCATCACCAGCGCGGACAATAATCCGTTCAAATGGGCACCGACCCAGCGGCTGGCGATCGACCTGCTGCTCGCGAGCGAAGCGAGTTTCCTCTCAGGTCCAGACGCGCTCAACGCGTGCTTTCGCGATATCAAAAAGCATTTGGTCGCAACGTTCCGCGGATTTCAGCAAAGCCTAACCGCCGCCATCGACAGCTTTCACCCGGCCACTATCGTTTCTGCCACCCAAGGGCAGAGTTCACTGCTCAAGGGCCGCGCCACGCTCTGTTGGGAGGAAGCGTGTCGGCGTCATGCGGCTTTGGCTGCCGAGTTGACCGGCGAGTCAGGCGTCCTCAACGACGCCTTCGTCGCGGCATATGGCGAAACCAGCGCGCAGCAGCAAGGGCCCGACATATGAGCCCCCTGCACGCCATGGGCGGTCGCCTGCCCAACGACTCTTCCCGCCGCTCTTTCGCGCGCACTCATATCGGCAAGGTCCGGCTGCTCAACGAAGATCGCTATCTTGAAGCGCCGGAACACGGTCTCTGGGCGGTCGCGGACGGCATGGGAGGGCATGATGCAGGCGATGTTGCTGCGACAATGACCGTTCGCGCCCTCGCCGCCCTGTGCCAAAGCCCCACGCCGCTGGATACCGACGCCATTAGCCGGGCGCTACGATACGTCAACGCCGACATCCACGCACATATGACACAGCGTGGCCTGCGCGGCGGGTGCACCATCGCCGCGCTTTGGCTGAGCCAAGCCCACGCGCATATCTTTTGGGCGGGCGATAGCCGCGTCTATCGCTCTCGCAACGGCCATCTTGAACGGCTGACGCGCGACCACAGCGTGGTGCAGCAATTACTCGATGCGGGCGCGCTCAGTGCCGAACAGGCTGCGCGTCACCCGCAGACCAACGTTATCACACGCGCGCTCGGCGTGGATGAAGGGGTAGATATTGATCTATCCACCACGGACATACGCTCCGGAGATCGATTCCTCCTCTGTTCCGACGG
The DNA here is from genome assembly GCA_946886365.1 of uncultured Novosphingobium sp. The sequence goes on along the minus strand of CAMPIM010000151.1, from coordinate 2,568 downwards.
CATCACAGGCGAACTGGATGATACGCAGCTTGCCGGATTTATGCGCGAGCAGCCTGCAGAAATCATGAAGATGATCATGACCGCCGCCCTGGCCGCAGGCGGCCGCGACAATCTAACGCTGATTATGGTGGGTTAGGGTGGGGTGAGTGCCATTCTTCCATGACATCAATCTGACGATATCAACTGTCGCATTTTCGTACCATCTTACCTTGGCCCACGCCCAAGACACATTGTTCCGCATTGCCCGACACACCTCCTGGGGCATGGCCAGACGCGGGCTCCGCTGCTGCGACGAGATCGAACTGAAGCCAGGCGCACCTCAATGTACAGGGTGGGTGAGACGCTCTCGATGGTAACGACTCCCCAGGGCATCGAACTGAGGACTGCGGCACCAGAGTTCGAAGCTCAGATGGCCGCAGCCCGTGAAGTGATGCTTCGGCGCAAACGCGCGTTGCGCGAACTCGCCAAATAATCCCGTGCAACACTGGATTTGGGTCACTGCAGCGGTAACCGAAATGTCAGACGAGTTACCATTCACTTGGCCCGTTTAGGCATCCTTCCGGCTTGCTACACAGCCATCCTTCTCAACCACAATTGTCGTCAGTCGCGCCTTGAGGATCGGCGCAATCTCTGGATGACAGGTCGCGACAATCGTACCGGAGGGTGTGGAATCCAGACTATGCAGGTTGCCAGCCTGCTTCACAACACGCCCGCTTTCACTGGCGACCATCATATAGTAGCGCAGTTCAGGTGCATAATGGGGATCGTCGGGGATACTCCAGCCAGGCTCGATCGCCAGCACCGGCGCACGTTCGTGGGAAAGCGCTTCCAAAAGAGCGCCGTAGCGCGAACGGGGATAATGTTCACGTTCGAACAGCAATGTGTGATCAACATGAACTGCCCGCGCCACTCCAAATGTGAGCAGCAATGCTGACACTGTCATGGCCAGCCAAAGCCTTTGCCGTGGCGCTGCTCCAGATTTAACTTGTGCACGTAAACGGCCAAGAATGGCGTGAACGGCAAGCGCGGTCGCGATGGCGATGAATGGATATGCCGGCAGATAATAATGGCTGAGTTTTGTGCTCGTCATCGTGATTACGACAAGTTGCGCAAGGGCGATGCACAAGGAAAAGATCAGAGCGAGGCGTACCCGTCCCTTTGCAACCGGCAACGCGAAGGGAGAAAGCAAAGCCGCCACGCCAAGGCTAAACAGTCCGCTGAAGAACGTGCCATCGACATAATACCAAGGCGGTCCGGCATGATCATCCAGCGCCTCTTTGAAACGGCCGCTGACATCATTGTAAATCATGGCGTTCAGATAGCCAGGATCGGCCCGCTCGCGCAGGACCAGGAATAGCAGAATAGGAACGACCGCGAGGACTGCCCCAATGAGATAGTCTGAATTCTTGATCACCTTCTGGACACGACGGGTAACCAACAAATAGAGCAGGAACCCGGCACCTGGAACTGCGCCTGCCACCGCTTTGGTCATGAGAGCGCCGGCCCCCATAATGCCAGCCAGCAGCAGCCAGACTCGAGGGGGACGCGATCGATGCGCTGCAAAAAAGAGCAGCATCAAATAACCAGTCGTAAAGAAGGTCAGCAGGGCGTCGTAATCCGCTGTTCGCGCACCATGTTCTCCGAAAAAACTGATGCTTGCTGCAAGCGCGATGCCGCCAAAGGCGGATATCGCCGCGGAAGATGTGATCCGTTGCAGAAAAAGCATGACCAGCAAAACCGTGCCAATCGAGCTGAGGAGAGACGGAAGTCGGAGCGCAAACTCCGTGCTTCCGAACAAAGCCATACTGCCCGTCATCAGCCAGACGAGCAGGGGCGGCTTCGTATTCCACAAATCCTGGTGGTAGTCATAGGTTGTCACCAGTCCGATGCCGCTATGCCGCATTTCCATGGCGCTGATGATGATGCGCCCTTCATCCCAGATAATCACCGGGATGGGTCTGCCTACGAAATAAAAGAATATTGCGAATGTCGTGAGCAGCGCCGCTAAAAATCGCACATTCCATAACCACCGAGCGTTGATCCGGCTTCCGATCATCATCTTAAGCCCCACTAAAATCTGAAGATAAAGGAAGGAACCAGTCTAGCGAAAATCCTACAAACCACCGGGCCGCAAAAGATTGCCGAACCAAATAAGCTGGGGCTCAGGAACGCTTGAACCCCCAACTCATAAAATTGCCGACATTCACGGAGAGCCGCCGACGGTCCAGCCAGGAGCCGCGCAGCATCTGGGTGAGCACGCCCTTCAGTCCATCGGGCATCGGCACAAGCCGCAGCCAGTAGCTTGGGCGATAGCTGTTCCAGAAGCTCGTACCGCCGACATCGCCATAACCGTTGATCTGTAGGAGACGACGCGCGCTTTCCGCCGAGAAGAGCTGCATATGCTCAATATCGACGATGGGTGACCGTCGCCCCAGCAGGCGGTTGAGCATCCCGCGGCGGTCATGTGTGACTCCGACGAACACGCCTCCCGGTTTCAGCAAGCGATAAGCCGAAGCTACAAGCGCGCCTGGGTCCTGCACATGCTCCAGTGTCATGAAGCAGCAGATG
>CAMPIM010000150.1 GCA_946886365.1 uncultured Novosphingobium sp. | reverse complement strand
CCAGATGCTGTTCGGCGATGCCAAGGACATGGTCGGCTCCATCGCCAAGGAACTGGCGGGCGGCGGCTCAGGCCTCCACTGATCGGCCCGAATAGCGCCAAGATACAGAAGCCCGCTGCCCCCAAGCAGCGGGCTTTTTTCATAGGGGTTCGCCCGCAGCTTGTAGGAGAAGCATTGCGCTGGCGGCTGCTCAGTCGAGCGATGCGTCGTCTATGAACATGTAAATTACTGCAAAAATGCAGACCCAATTTGCGAATATGAGATGTTGATTGCACAATCGCGCCCGCGCATGGACAGCACAGCTCCATGGCGATTGGCGCGACTGCTGTGCTTTTTGGAATATCGGTGCTGGGAAACACAGCCAGATCACGCGCGGGATCATCATCGGAGACGCTCCGCGAGTGCAGGGAAAAGATATGACTGATCAGCTGATCCTCTCGGTCGAAAATGGCGTGGGCCGCATCCGGCTGAACCGTCCCAAGGCTATCCACGCGCTGACCCCGGAGATGTGCGAGGCAATCAATCAGGTGCTGCTGGACTGGCGCGACGACCCGGCGGTACTCACGGTCATGATCGACCATGCCGAAGGGCGCGGATTCTGTGCCGGAGGTGACATCGCGCTTATTGCCAATAGCGCAAAGACGGACTGCGCGGCGGCCGAGCATTTCTTCCGCGTCGAATATCGAATGAACCATCTGTTGTTCGTCTACGACAAACCTATTGTGGCCTTCATCGATGGGATTGTGATGGGCGGCGGCGTCGGTCTCTCACTGCCTTGCCGATATCGGGTCGCGACGGAGCGTACGACCTTTGCCATGCCTGAAACAGGAATTGGCCTTTTCCCCGATGTGGGTGGAGGCTGGTTTCTGCCTCGCCTGCCGGGACGGATCGGTACATGGCTTGCCGCGACTGGAGCACGTCTGGATGGCGCGGATTGCGTCGCGATCGGGATTGCGACCCATTATGTCGGATCCGACAGGCTGGATGCGCTCAGGGCTGAAATCCTTGCACATCCCTCTCAAGTTTCGACCATCCTCGATCAGGCAAATGAACTCGCTCCGGAGTCCCGGCTGATGGCGCAGCGGGACGGGATCGATCGCCTGTTCGCGAGCGATGCCTTCGAGGATATCCTTGCTGCCCTCCAGGCGGACGGGTCGGAATGGGCGGACAAGCAGTTGGCGGTGCTCGCAACCAAATCGCCGCAAGCGGTCAAGGTCGCCCTGCGTCAACTGGTGGAAGGTGCTGGCTTTACCGACTTTGCCGACAATATGCGGAACGAATATCGCCTGGCCTGCCACATCATTCGCCGTCCCGATTTCGTTGAGGGCGTGCGCGCGGTGATCTTTGACAAGGACAATGCTCCGCAATGGTCCCCGGCGACGCCAGAGGAGGTCGATGACAGGTTGATAGATAGTCTCTTCGCGCCTCTGCCGCAGGACAAGGAATGGACCCCTCTGCCTCAAACGGAAATCTCTCATGACCTTTGAAACCATTATCGTCGAACAGCATGACGCCGTTACACTAATCACGCTCAACCGGCCGCAAGCGCTCAATGCACTCAATAGCCAGGTGCTCAAGGATCTGACCTCTGCATTCGCCGCCTATGATGCCGATCCGGCACAACGGTGCGCGGTGCTGACCGGAAGCGGTGAGAAGGCTTTTGCCGCAGGCGCCGACATCAAGGAGATGGTCGAGAAGCAGGCGGCAGACTTCTTCCTGGAGGATTTCTTTTCTGGCTGGCAAACTGGCGTGGTGGCGACACGCAAGCCGTGGATCGCAGCTGTACAGGGCTTTGCCCTAGGCGGCGGTTGCGAATTGGCGATGATGGCGGACTTCATCATCGCAGGCGACACGGCAAAATTCGGCCAGCCCGAAATCAAGTTGGGCGTCGCGCCTTGCATGGGCGGTTCCCAACGCCTGACCCGCGCCGTGGGCAAGGCGAAGGCGATGGAGATGTGCTTGACCGGCCGCATGATGGATGCCGCCGAAGCAGAGCGTTCCGGATTGGTAAGTCGCATCGTGCCTGCCGCGCAGCTGTTGGAAGAGGCGCTCAAAACCGCCGCCGCCATCGCCTCGATGCCGCCAATGGCAGCAATGGTGAACAAGGAGATGGTGAACATCGCCTTTGAAACGGGGCTGGCTCAAGGCATCCTGACCGAGCGGCGTCTTTTCCAGATCCTCACCGCTACCGAGGACAGGGCAGAAGGCATGAGCGCTTTTGTGGAGAAGCGCGCAGGGGCGTGGCGCGGTCGCTGATCGCGATCAGTCGCTGGCTTGCTTGTTGGAGAACTCCCTGGCTCGTGCCAGTCGCAACTTGGTGCGACAGGCACGAGCTTTCGGACAGAACCGCTTTAGAACCGCGCGGACAGGGAAACGCCCCACGTCCGGCCCGTGATCGGGTTCGCGAACTCGACCAATGAGCCGGGACTCTCGCCCGACGTAATGCCATCGTAAGTGGTGTTGTCGGTGACGTTCTTGACGAAGCCGGAAATTTCCAACTTGGTGGCATCACTGACCGGCAGTTCGTAACGGATGCCTACATCCATTCGGGCAACAGGCGGGATCGATCCTCGCGGATCGTTCAACGCGTCCGTCTCATATCGTGAAGTATAGTATAGAGCAGCATTCAAGCCGAATGTCCCGGTTCCGGCGTCGATTGTATAGTCGGAAACGAGGCCAGCGGTCCATTTGGGCGTGCGGCGTAGGCGGAGTACCGACAGGTCAGCGTCCCCCTGCCCTAGGTTGCCCCTGAACTCTGAATATTTGGCGTGCAGATAGCCGCCTGTCGCCAGGATCGTCCAGTTCCGAGTGGGCACGAGGGTCAACTCTGCCTCTACCCCCGTATATTTCGCCTTCGCGACATTTAAGGTGCTGGACAAGAGACGCGATCCATCAACCTGGAGAACATTCTCTTGCTTGTTGTCGAGAATATTATGGAATGCCGCGATGTTGAAGCGGACACGATGATCGAAGAGCTCACTTTTGAAACCGATTTCAAATGCGTCCATCACTTCGGGATCATAGGGCTGAACAGCTGTTACAATATTGCCAGTGCGGCCGCTGAAGCCTCCCGTATTATAGCCTCGGCTGTAGCTCGCATAGGCTAGTATGTCGGGATTGAACTTATACTGGACGTTGACCTTTGGCGTGAACTTCTGAAAGCTCACCCCAGCAGAGACGTCGCCCACCAGCGGTCCCTGAACGCTCATGTCCCGCACCGTTCCTGGCACGGCCGAATAGAGGATATAATGCGTTTTCTTGCGGTCCCAGGTCTGGCGCCCACCGACAGTCAGGCGAAGTTGGTCCGTCAGGTCATAATCGGCCTGAAAGAATAGCGCTGTCGACCGGTTATGTTGGTTGGTGACATAGGCATCCACCGAATTGAGGTAGGCAAAGCCTGGCGGCAGCCAATCGGGCAATCCCGTGGCGATGGGAGGCAAGGCGGCAAGGTCCACCGACAAGTTGGTTTTCTGGGTATATTCATAGTTCATGTAGAAGAAGCCGCCGACGAGATTGAAGGGGCCATTGAAAGACGTTTCGAACCTTAGTTCCTCGGAAAATTGATGTGCCTTCAAATTGCTCTCATTGCGCGCCAGGGCGAAGCGTGTGGAGTCATAGTCTCCGAGCGTATATTCCTTGAACTCGCGCAGGCCGGTAAGGCTGACGAGCCGCACATCATCCGTTGCCTGATATGAAATTTCGCCGGTCAAGGCATTAAGCCGCAGGGAACCGGGGAATGGCCTCGATTCGACAACATTCTTGTCTTTGGTGAGAGGCGTGCAGATCGAAGCCGTATAGGGATTGAGGCAAGGCGAGTTGGCGCCGCCGAAATAACCCGGCACCTTGTAGGTGATCAGATTTGGCGTCAGCAATTGGGAATAGGGCGGCAAGTCGCTGTCATTTTCCACCCGATCCAGCGCGAGATACAGGTTGAGCTTGTCCGTTGGCGTAGCGACGAACGCCAATCCAAACGTGCGGACGTCCCGATCTCCATTGCGTCCACCCGTCACGATATTTCTGAACTGGCCGTTATTCTTTCGTACCGTGATCGAGCCCTTGACCGCCAACAGGTCATTGACGATCGGAGCCATTATGACGCCTTCATAATCATTTTCGCCAAAGCTGCCGATGGTGAAGCGAACCTTGCCGGTTACGTCGGCTGCCGGGTCGGGCCGTGAACGTATGACGTTGATGGTGCCGCCCGTCGTGTTCTTGCCATTCAAGACACCCTGCGGGCCGCGAAGCACTTCGATCCGCTCAATATCATAGGCTTCCATGAGCGATCCGCGCTGGAAGGCGATCGGGATGCCGTCAACGGTAAAGCCGATGCTGGATTCAAGGCTGGGCAGCACGTCCTGAATGGACATGCCGCGCAAGCTAAGCTGGGGAACGTCCACGGACGCGCCGGATCGGTTGATCGTCAACCCCGGCACCAGTCCGCGCAGTCCGGTCAGGTTATCCAGACGCGCATGCTCCAATGTTTCGCTATTGAAAGCGGAAACAGCAACAGGCACCGATTGCAGTGGCTCGGCACGTTTTTGCGCCGTGACGATAATATCTTGCAGCATTCCCGCGCCTGAAGGCTGGTCCTCCGACTGCGGGGTTTGCGCATGGGCCATGGCCGGAAACAGCGGCGCAGAGGCCAATAGCGCCCACTTCCTGACAGACATATTCAATTCCCCTCCAATGCATTTTCCGACATATTCTTCAGGCCTCATTCGAGCCTTTCGGAAATGCTCTCCCAATGCGCGATTTGATGATAGTAGCATACGGTTAGATAGCGAACTGATATGTTCCAACGGCGTCTGGGAAGAGTATATCGGGGGAAACACAGCGATCGGTTGGAAAACGGCCCGCTGCGCCCTTCAATCAGTGGAGTGACCATTGTGCCATCGGATCTGACAACCGCGCAAACAGCTGTTTTCCGGAACCTTGACGTGCCAATGCGCGATGGCGTTGATCTGGCCGCCGACCTCTACCTGCCGATGGCGTCGGGACAGGTGGATCCGGATGTCGGTTATCCCGTGGTTGTTATCCGCACGCCTTATAACAAGCTGTTTGTGCAGGGTTCGTTCGGCACACCCGCTTATCTGACCCGGCGAGGCTACGCTGTGCTGGTTCAGGATGTGCGCGGTACGAACGGGTCGGGCGGCGTGTTCGACCCGATGATGAATGAGGGGTGGGGCGAACGGCAGGACGGCATCGATACCGTCCGCTGGATCAAGCAGCAAGGTTGGTGCAACGGGAAGGTGGGCACTACTGGCCAGTCCTATATGGGCGGGACGCAGCTGCTGCACCTTCAGGCCGAAGATAATGAGATCGACGCCGCGTTCGTTCAGGTTCCGGCCGTCAACCAGTTCAACAATGGCTGGGTCTATAAAGGGGGCGTGATGGATAGCACGGCCTTGTGCTGGACCATGGGCATGGCGTTCACCGCCGCAGCACGGATGGGGGAAGAGGTGACCGCAGCGATCAAGGCCGACGCTCGGGCGGCCGGCTTGCCCAGCGGCTTTGCGGCTCCGCAAATGTTAATGGCATCCCCAGACCTGGCTTTCGAGATCGCGCGCGGGCACGCACTGAAAGACGTCCCGATTAACCGGCATATGCCATTCTGGAATGCTTGGCTCGACAACAGGGATAATCCGGAATTCTTCGCCCCGAATGACGCAGCCTCGCGGTTTGACCGGGCGAAAGTGCCGGTTCTGCATTTCACCGGGTGGTATGATCTGTTCAACCGTAATTCGCTGGATGCGTTCGTCAACATTTCTCGCCATGGCGCCACTGAAGCGGCGCGTCAGGGGCAGCGGCTGATCATAGGGCCATGGGGTCACGTCGCGAACGGGATGCTCTGTCATTTCCCCAATGCGCTGGTCGATGACGTCGCCATGATGGGGGCGTGGATGGACCGCCACCTTCTGGGGGGCGCGGGGGAAGGGGACGACCATCGGGTTATGCTGTACGTGATGGGCGAAAATCGTTGGCGGGCCGAGCAGGATTGGCCGCTTCCCGATGCTCGGCCGACGCTGTTCTACTTGCACAGCGATGGTAACGCGAACGGCGCAGAGGGCGGCGGGCTGCTGTCTCAGGCCGCTCCGAGCGCGGACGAACCCGCTGACCATTATGTCAGCGATCCTGCTAATCCTGTGCCTTCGCTAGGCGGGCATTCGTTGCACGGCGGGCCTGCGGATCAACGGCCGAACGGCCATCGGCCGGACATTCTTGTCTATACGACGGCGACGCTGGAAGAGGATATGGAGGTGACGGGTGCAATCCGGGTCATCCTCCATGCGCAATCGTCGGCAACGGACTGCGACTGGTTCGTGAAGCTGATCGACCTGTTTCCGGACGGCCGTTCCTACAATCTGGCG
>CAMPIM010000149.1 GCA_946886365.1 uncultured Novosphingobium sp. | reverse complement strand
TTTTTTGTCTTTGTTTTGTGGGGTTGGGGGTGGGGGGGTGGGGGTGGGGGGGGGCCCCCCCCGATATTGATCTCCCGTTGCTGCTCCCCTCTCCCCGGCCCTCTCCCCTGAAGGAGAGAGGGAGAAGGAGAAGTTCTGCTTCGATCAGTGCTTACCCGGTTTGCTCGAGGTGCCGGGGGCGGTTGGGTTGAGCAACTGGACCCCGCTAGGCAATCCGGTGCCGCCCATGTCGATCCTGGTCACCTCTTCACGCGCTATCCGGGCCGGATTGTCGCGTTCCTTGATAGCGGCCTTGGTCGCCTCGTCCGGCGCCTCGTCGTCGCTGCTGTCGCTGCCACGGGTCCAGCCGAGAATGATCGACATGCGGCGGTTGCGCGGGTCGTAGACATTGCCCTTGGCGAAGGGCTCGCGGTCGGCGACGCCTTCGATGCGGGCGAAGCGGTCGTTGCCGATGCCGCTGGCCGCCAGCGTCTTGCGCGTGGCTTCGGCGCGGGCGGAGGATAGCATCCAGTTATTCATGCTCTGGCCCGAGCTATAGGGCAGGCCGTCGGTATGGCCGCGCACGATCAGCGGATTGGGCATGCCGCGCACGACGCCCGCGACTTCGCTGACCAGGTCACGCGCTTGCGGCAGCAGATTGTCGGTGCCCATGGCGAACATCGCGAAATTGGATTCATCGATCAGGTCGATGCGCAGCCCTTCGCGGGTTTCGGTGAAGCGGACGTTGCGGCGCAGCTTGTCCATGCCCTTCTTGCGGGCCATGCGCGCTTCCAGTTCCTTCTTCACCGCCTCGAACTTGGCGCGGTCGGCGGCGCGGGTGGCCTTGCCGCCCTGATCCTTCGTGCCGGTCGCGTCGCGCGGGATGGTGATGGCAAGGTTGCCCTGACCGCCGGTCGTGGGATAATTTTCCTTGCTCACCATGCTATCGCCGCCGAACAGGCCGCTTGACCCGGCCGAGGACATTTTTAGTTCGACCAGCGTCGGGGTGAAATAATCGGCGAGGCCCTTGCGCTGCTTTTCGGTGGTCGCGCCTAGCAGCCACATCAGCAGGAAGAAGGCCATCATCGCCGTCACGAAGTCGGCATAGGCGACCTTCCACGCACCGCCATGATGGCCGCCATGGCCATCGACGATGATCTTCTTGACGATGATTGGCCGGGGTTCGGGCTCGTTCCCGCCGCGCTTCTTTTCGGCCATGGCTTATTTGCCCCGCATGCCGTCGAACACTTCGGCGAAGGCCGGCTGGTTCGCATGGGTGAGGCTGGAGCGCGCGGCTTCGATGACGAGCGGCTGGGGGTGGCCGTGGAGCGAGGCGATGATGATCTGCTTGACGACATGGTACATGGCGCCGTCCGCCTCGATCACCGCGCGGCAACGATTGGCGAAGGGGCCGACCATGCCATAGGCGAGCAACACGCCGAGGAAGGTGCCCACGAGCGCCGAACCGATCATGCCGCCCAGGATGGCCGGGGGCTGGTCGATCGAGCCCATGGTCTTCACAACGCCCAGAACCGCCGCGACGATGCCGAGGGCGGGGAGGGCGTCAGCCAGACCCTGAAGATTGTCGGCGGGCTTCAACGCTTCATGATGATGAGTCTTGAGCGCGTTATCCATGACCTCTTCGACCGCATGCGGATCGAGCGTCCCCGAGGACACGACCACCAGACGCAGCGTGTCGCTCATCAGGTGGATCAGCGTCTTGTCAGCCATCAGGCGGGGATATTCGGAGAAAATCGTCGAGCTGGCGGGATCCTCGATATGCGGCTCCAGCGCCACGGGGCCTTCGACGCGCAGCGTCTTCATCAGGCGGGAGACGAGGAAGATGCAGTCGAGAAAATCCTGCTTCTTATATTTGGGGCCTTTGAACACCTTGCCAACGCCGCCGCCCAGCGCCTTCAGGTCCGCGCCAGAATTGCCGATGATCAGCGCGCCGACAGCGGCGCCGCCGATGATGAGCATTTCATGGGGCAGGGCGTGGAGAACGGGACCGATGTCGCCACCCGTGAAGATGAAGCCGCCAAATACCATGACGAGCAGCACGACCAGGCCAATGAGTGCGAACATGAGTACCCCTGAAAATTCTACCCGCCAGGCTTTCACCTGACAGCGCACGATGCGCTTTCGTCAGATGGTTAACGCCCAATGGTTAGCGGGAGGTTTAGGATGGCGGATTTTTTCTGCCGTTCTCGTTCTTTCCCGTCATCCCAGCGGAGGCTGGGATCTCGTCGGCGTGGTGCGTCCTCTCCTGAGATCCCAGCTTTCGCTGGGATGACGGAGTGAGGGGGAACGGCGGAGTAAGAAGGGGCGGCGCGTAAGAGCAGGCGCGGCAGTGCGAAAACTTAGCGGATCAGGTCGAACAGCGTCTGCTGGTTGATGCGTGCGAAGGCGGACTGAGCGGCTTCGAGCTGCAGCAGCTTGCTCTTCACGGAGGAGATGACTTCGGAAAGGTCGGTCGATTCGAGGCCCTGACGGCGTTCCTTCAGGTCCAGATCGACGCTGGTCAGCCGGTTGCCGGTCACGTCCAGCCGGTCGCTACGGACGCCTTGCTTCGCCTGTTCGATGGTGACGTGGCTCTGCCCCGCCTTGATCGCGGACAGCGCCGATTGGAGGTCAGCGTCTGTGCCGCCCTGCAAAGCGGTGAGCGCCTGGCTCAATATGCCGTCCAGCGTCATGGGCGTTCCGCCGACGTCGATCCCTTCCGAAACCTCCTGCCGGGTGCCGACCACCGCCAGATTGAGCCCGCGGCTCACCGGAACCAGCACGCTCTGCGTGTCGTCGAATACCGGCACGCCCTGATAGTCGGTCTGATTAAGCAGCGAGCCGATGGCCTCGCGAATGCCCTTCACATCTTCGAAGATCGCGGTGCGCTGCGCATCGTTCAGCGATCCGTTGCGGGCGGAGGTCACCAGTTCCTGCGCGCTGATGAGCAGGGTGTTGATTTCGTCCAGATTAGATTCGGCGTTGGCCGCGCGGCCGGTGCCATAGCTGACATTGGCCTGCCAGGCCGATTGCTGTGCCTGCTCCTTGCCGATTTCGGACACCTGCACCCAAGCCAGGGAATTGTCCGATGGCTTGTTCAGTGTGATGCCGGTCGAAATGGCGGTCTGCCCTTCGATGATGCCCTGAGACAATGTCTGCTGACGACGGATTTCGGCGATCAGCGTCTTGTTGGTGATGCCTACCATGGGTCAGCCCTTTCAAATGATCTGTAGAATGGCGTCGACGGTTTCCTTCGCGATCTGAAGGATTTTCGCCGAGCCGGAATAGGCCTGCTGCAACCGGAGCAGTTCGGCCGCTTCCATGTCGAGATCGACGCCGCTGACCGCTTCGCGCGCGGCGATCGCCTGATCACTGCGGCCCTGAGCGGTTGTCTGTTCGGCCTTGATGGAGGAGAGCAAATTCGCCTGCGTCGCGATGATCGACGTCCACCCCTGTTCGACGCTGCCATTGCCGCGCAGGACGGTGCCCGCGTCCAGCAAGTTGCCGTTGAGCCTTCCGTCCGTCGATTTGGTCGCCAGCGCCGTGGGATCGGTGATCAGCGCGGTGACGCTCGCCGCTGTCGTGCCGGAGAGGAGCGCTGCGCCCGCCACGTTCGCGTCAGTACGGCCCTGCGCGTGCCAGTTGTTCACGTCCGTCACGAACTGCTGCGCCAGCGTGTCCAGGCTGGTGCGGCGCTGCGCCGTTATGTCGGCCGAGGAAAAGAGGCCGCCGAGCGTCCCGTTGGAGGGTGCGGGCAAAGCCGTGCCGCCGGCGGTGGCGAGCGCCAGCGTGCCATTGGCATTGACGGTCAGCGCCAGCGCGGTCGCATTGTCGCCCTGCACGATCGTCGTGCCATTATAGTTGATCGTCGCCACGTCATGCGCGCCGAAGCTGATGTCGACATTGAGATTGGCCGACAATGTGTTCAGCGCCGCGTCGCGGCCGTCCAGCAGCTGCGCATAGGCCGATGTGCCGGGCTGCGCGCGAAGCAGACTGTTGTTGATGCCCGCCAGTTGCGACAGCGACCGGTTGATGGTTTCGACAGACGCGGTCGCTTCGGTGGCGATACCGCTGGACACCTGCGACAGGTCGGCCGAAGTGCGCTGGAATGCTTCGGCGACGCGGTTGATGCTGTCGAGCGTCGTGACGCGCAGCGATCGGTCGCTGGGGCTGGCGGCGAGCTTGTCGATATTCTGGTACATGCCCGTCATCAGCTTGCCGATGCCGGTATCCGTGTCGTTGAGCGCGCCTTCCAGATCGGTCATCCAGCGCAGCCGCGCCGTCGAACTGCTAAGCGCCATGCCGCTGGAGCGGACGGCGGCATCCAGATAGGGATCGGCGGCGCGGGCGACGCCCGACACTTCGGTGCCGCCGAAATTGGCGCGGGCGATGTAGGTCGCCATCGTCGCCGTGGACGAACCGGACTCAACGGTCGTCAGCGACCGGCGCGAATAGCCTTCCGTGCTGGCGTTCGCGATATTTTCCGAGATCGCGGCCATCGCCTGGCGGTAGGCTTTCGTGCCTGAGGCGCCGATGATGAAGAGATCGCTCATGCGCCCTTATCCGGTGTTACCGGAGCGGTGGGGGCTTTCGGCATGCGGCTTTCATATTGGCGCAGCAGCATGTCGGCGATGCCGAGTGCGCCCTTTTCCGCCATCGTGTCGGCGGTGCGCGCGTCGGACATGTCGCGAAACTGTTCGGTCGTGCTGGAATCGAAGATGCCTTCGCCGCCGCCCGACTGGCGCATGGTGCCGATCATCTGGCGCAGGAAGATGGCCTCGAACTGCTTGGCGGTCTTCTCCAGCTGCGCCTTTTCGGGCGACGCGGCGGGCTGAACCCCTGTGGAAATCGCGTTTATCTGCATCACAACACCACCAGTTCAGCCTTCATCGCGCCTGCCTGCTTCAAGGCTTCGAGGATCGCGACCATGTCTGCGGGAGACGCTCCAATGGCATTCACCGCCTTCACTATATCGGCCAGCGATGCTCCACCTTTAAAATTAATCATTGGTTTCTTTTCCTGATCGATCGAAATCGAGCTGGAAGGCTCCATCGCGGTGCGCCCTTGCGAGAAGGGCGCGGGCTGGACGATGCGCGGGCTCTCGTTGACGCTGACGGTCAGTTTGCCATGCGCGACGGCGGCCGGATGGATTCTGACCGCGCCGTTGATGACGACGGTGCCAGTGCGGGCGTTGACGATGACCTTGGCGGGCGCGTCGGCGGGCTTGACCTCGATATTCTCGATCATGCCCATCATCATGATGCGGTCGGTCGCGCCGGGGGCTGCGGTGATATCCACCGATACGGCGTCGGTGGCGTGAGCGCGCTGGTCGCCGAAGGTGCGGTTGATGCCGTCCGCCACGCGCAGGGCGGTGGTGAGGTCGGCTTCGGCGAGGTTGAAGGTCAGGGTGGGCGCGGTGTCAAAGCCGGTCGCGACCGCGCGTTCGACGGTGGCACCACCGGGGATGCGGCCCGCCGAGGGGATGTTGACGGAAACCTGGCTGCCGTCCGCGCCCGATACGCCGAGACCGCCAACGGCGAGGTTGCCCTGCGACATGGCGTAGATTTCGTTATCCGCGCCGCGCAGGGGCGTCATGATGAGCGTGCCGCCGCGTAGCGACTTGGCCTTGCCGAGCGCGGAGACGGTGACGTCGAGGCGCTGGCCGGGCTTGGCGAAGGCGGGGAGGTCGGCCGTCACAAGCACGGCTGCTGCGTTCTTGAGCGAGGGGTTGATGCCCTGCGGCAGTGTCAGGCCGAAGCGCGAGACCATGCCCTTCACGCCCTGCGTCGCATAGTCGAGGCTGTCGTCGCCGGTGCCCGCGAGGCCCACGACGATGCCGTAGCCGGTCAGCTGGTTGGGGCGGACGCCCTGGAAGGTGCCGAGGTCCTTGATGCGCTCAGCATGGGCGGGAACCGCCAGCAGGCCGAGGAGGATCGCCAAAAAGCGGAACAGGCGGGTCATGGCTCTGCCGGTCTCCATCAGAAGGGACTGATCATCGAGAAGAAGCGTTGCAGCCAGCCCTGGCGGCTCGCGCGGGCGATTTCGCCCTTGCCGGTGTAGATGATCTTGGCGTCGGCCACGCGGGTCGATGCGATGCGGTTGTCCGGGCTGATGTCGGCTTGGCGGACGAGGCCGCTGATCTGGATGAACTCGTCGCCGCGGTTGAGCGTCAGCGCCTTTTCACCCTTCACCAGCATCGTGCCGTTGGGATAGACCGCCGCGATCGTCACGGTGATCTCGCCGCTGAGCGCGTTGGACTGGCTCGCATTGCCCTTGCCCGTGAAGCCCTGATCGCCGCTGGCGGCAATGTCGCTGGCGGAGAAGAGCTTGGAGAGGGGGCCGGTACTGGGCGGAATCAGGCCGATGCTGCCGCTGCGGCTGGTGTCGGCCGAATTCGTCTTGGTCGCCTG
>CAMPIM010000148.1 GCA_946886365.1 uncultured Novosphingobium sp. | reverse complement strand
TTGCCATTGAGGGCGTCTTTGGGGGCTAGCGCCCGCCCCAACCCTTCAAACGAGTCACGTGCCTCGTTTGAACCTGAAGGGGAGGGGCTTTTCGCGCCCGTGATCGCTTGCAACCACCACGTCGCTAGCGTTGCCAGGCCCGGATAGACGGCGAGGTAGAGCGAGAGCAGGACAACCGCGCCATAGCCGAACCAGTGGGGCATGGCGTCCTGGAAGGTGAAGGCGTGGGCGATCCAGTTGAGGCCGAGGGTGAAGTGGCCGAGCCCGAACAGCCAGCCGCGCGTGAAGGCGGCGCGGCGGGTGGGGGCGGTTTCGATGAGCCAGAGGAGTAGCGCGAAGCAGGCGAGGGTGACGGGCCATAGCTTGAGCGGTTCAAATCCGGTGGCGGCGACGAAACCGGCGAGCAGGGCCGTGAGCCTGGGGAAACGGGCGGGCAGTTGCATCATTGGGGCAGATCAGCGGATCGTGGCCATGGTGGCGTGGCTGCACTTGTCGTTCTTGTGCCCGCCGCCTGAAAGCATCGAGGCCGCGATGAAGCCGCCGACCACAAGGACCAAGAAGCCCGCAGAGAGGAGGCCCAGATATTTCTCGATGAACGCCTTTATCGGGCGGCCGAATTTCCAGAAGAGGAAGCCGACCAGCATGAACTGAAAGGCGCGGGACAGGATGCTGGCCCAGAGGAAGGTGAAGAGCGAGAGGCCGATGAAGCCTGCCGTGATGGTGATGAGCTTGAAGGGAATGGGCGTTGCGCCCTTCACCAATATGATTTCAGCGCCATAGTCGCGCAGATAGCAGGCGGCGACGGGGAATTTGGCGGCGAGGCCGAGGGCGTGGAGGATTTGTTGTCCGACTGCTTCATAGAGGAAATGGCCGATCGCATAGCCGAGCATGCCGCCCAATACCGAGGCGATGGTGCAGATGATGCCGAAGCGGATCGCCCGTTCCGGCCGGGCAAGGCACATGAGGCCAAGCAGCGGGTGCGGGGGGATTGGGAAGAAGCTGCTCTCCATGAAGGAGATGACGAAGAGCCAGCGTTCGGCATGGGCGTGGGCGGCTTTGGCCAGCGTCCATTGATAAAGCTTGGTGAGCATCGGAGGCGGGCCTAGCGGAGATTGCCGGGGACGGCCAGCGCTTTCATCCCATTACGGAGTTGCAACATCGTGAAGGCGTTGACGCGGTGAGAACGGCTCGGCATCACCCCTTTTCTCCGTATCAGCAGCCCGGCCGGTTTTTTGTGACGATTTCCAACCCATCATGGTCGAAAGTGCGCGAGCGTGGTGGGGGATTGATCTTTGCGCTGGGGCTGAACGCGCTGCTGGTGCTGGCCTTGCTGACATTGGCGCCGGGTCTTGATCCCCAGAAGGTTGATCCGCGCAATCCGGTGACGTTCGAAATGGCCGCTGCGCCTGAACCTCAAGCCGAGAAAAGCCCCGAACGGGCCGAAAAGAAGGAAAAGGCGGCGGCGCCGGAAAAGAAGGAAAAGGAACCCGACAAGCCGCGCAAGCCGGTCGAGAAACCCGTCGTGACGCCGGTCGAAAAGCCGATCGTGACTTTGCCGCCGACCAAGCAGCCGTTCCTGCAACTGGACAGCGCGCAGATGGCGGTGGCGGACATCGGCAAGATGCCCAAGACGGATGACAGCCAGAGCGCGGGCACAGCCGGGCAAGGGAATAGCCGCATGGCGGCGGGGCCGGGCGAAGGGCCAGGGGGCGTCCAGCTGTTCGAGGCGGAATGGTATCGGCGGCCAACGCCTGCGGAACTGGGCGGCTATATGCCCGCCAATGCGCCCGCCGGTGGATGGGGGCTGGTGGCGTGCAAGACGGTGGAGAATTTCCGGGTCGAAAATTGTCAGGCGCTGGGGGAATCGCCGCAGGGGTCGGGCTTTGCGCGGGCCGTTCGGCTGGCGGCATGGCAGTTCCTGGTGCGCCCGCCGCGCGTCAATGGGAAGGCGATGGTCGGAAGCTGGGTGCGGATCAGGATCGACTATAGCCGAGCACCTGCCAACAGCGGCGGGGCGGGCATGTGAATTTAGGTTGCATTTAGATACCTATATGAGATGAGGTGTCCCGTCGATTAGTAGGGAGACTCTCATGATCATTTATGGCGCGCGTCCATCGCCCTTCGTCCGCAAAGTTATCGTCTTTGCCGCCGAGAAGGGGCTGGCGGTGGAAGTGAAGCCCGGCGGCTTTGGCCAGGGCGGCGAGATTTTTGAGCGGGCATCGCCTTTCGGAAAGATGCCCGCGTTTCAGGATGGTGATTTCCTGATCAGCGACAGCAGCGCGATCATAACCTATATGGATGCCATCAAGCCCGATCCTGCGTTGATCCCGACAGAGCCGAAAGCGCGTGCGCGGACGATCTGGTATGAGGAGTTTGGCGATACCATCGTGCAATCCGCCGGGGCCGCGATCTTTTTCAATCGCATGGTTGCTCCGTTGCTGGGGATGCCACAGGATTTAGTGGCGGCAGACCGGGCGGAGGCGGAGCAGCTTCCGAAGATTGGCGATTATATTGAGAAGATCCTTCCGGAGAGCGGCTTTCTGGTGGAGGATCGCTTTACCCTGGCCGATATTGCGGTTGCCTGTCCGCTGATCAACGTCGGCTATTGCAGTTCGAGCTTGAAAGGCGGGCGCTGGCCGCGGCTGGAGCAGTGGTTGGAGAAAATCTGCGCGCGGCCGAGTTTTGCCAATGCGCTGGCGGCGGAAATGAAGGGCATTGAAGCCATGCGGGCATCCTGAACGAACCTATATGGAACATTGTGCTTGACATCGTCACGCTGTTCTGGCAGTTATGTCGATATTGGGAATTGTGAGTCGCCGGGATGGTGACGCGGCAAGGGCTGGTCCGGAAGGACTGGCCCTTTTTCGTTGGGATAGTGGGGGGCGAGGGGATGGGGCAAGAGGACGGCGCCAAGATGGTGCGGCGTTTTTCCGGCAAGGCCAGCGATGCGCCCGACAGGGAACTGATCGTGCAGCGGAGCCAGCGCGGCGCAGCCGGTAGCGGGGCGCAGATGCGCGCGGTGCGCCGGGACGGCTGGACTGTCGAGCGGCGCAAGGTCTTCATGGAAACGCTGGCGGCGACTTGCAATGTCAGCGAGGCGGCGCGGGTGGCGGGGAAGAACCTGTCGAGCGCCTATTATCAGAAGCGGCGCGATCCCGGCTTTGCGCGGGAATGGGCGCAGGCGCTGGGCGTCGGCTATGCCGAACTGGAGGCGCTTCTGCTGCGGCAGGCGCTGTTCGGCACGGAAGAGGAAGAGGTGGTGCTGGACGGCGAAGGGATGGTGAAGAGCCGGAAGGTGAAGCGCGGGCATCCCAATGCGGTGGGGGTGCGATTGCTGGTGCAGCATCGGCGCGAGGCGGGGGAGAGGCTGGCGGCGGATGCGGTTGAGAGGCCGGACGGGGAGGACGCGGTCGAGCGGTTGCGGGAGGCGTTGGAGAGGGTGCGGGAGAGGCGTGGGGTATGAGGGTCGGCGGATGAATAGTCCGCCAACCCTCTATGCACCTTATGTCCGGATTATTCGGCGGCCATGCCATATTCCGGCGGCATGATCGTCGGCAACCCCGGGTCGAAGACTTTGGTCAGCAGTTGCACGAACTCTGGATCCTTCAGGGGATCGGTCGGCATCTTGAAGGCTACGCCACGGGCTCGCATTTCGGAGATCAGGATGTCGAAGACCATTTCTTGAGTCAGGTCGTCGCTGTGGTCGAGTGTGACGGACATGTCGTCCAGATCCATGAAGATGTCAGCGCCCCAGTGAACCAGAAGCCGGGTTTCTTCAGCAGGCAGGCGCTCAACGACCTTGCCATCAGTAGAAATTTGCCATTGGTCGGAGGCGGGATCGCCGTGAATTACCGAGTTGATCGCCAATCCATCGACCCTGCGCTTATGCGCTGGACCGCAGGCGTTCGCGCCGTGATACATGACTTCATTCTCGACGACCGCGCCACGGCCCCACATCGGCGCGAAAAGCTGCTTGGGCTGACCGGCCGGTCCATCTGGCCAATAGGTGAAGCCGCCGCCGATCTGCCCTTTATAGTACCAGGTCAGTACCTGGGCCTTCTTGGCTTGCCACCGCCGAAACAGGCCCGTCTTCGTCATGAGGCCGATCAACCATGAGGGCGAGTTCTGGTAATTGACGCCGCGGAAATCGGCGCCGTCCACATGCGGCGGTCCGCCGGCTTCAGTCGGTCCTTGAATGTTGACCAACATCAGATTGGGGGTCGCATATTTCGCTTTCCAATAGTCGCGGACCAGCTGGAGGAATTTCGTGTTGTAGAAGCAATCCTCGATTTCCGGGAAAAGACTGGCGTGCCCACGGCCCAGAGTCGCGCGGAAGACCGGGCTGAGGAACATGTCCCATGTCGCCACCATTCCTTCCGGGAGCGATCCGGACGTTGTGGCGATGACCTGCTCAGGAGAGGTGAACTCCTGCGCGAGGATCAATGACCAAGGGCCTTCATTGCGCAGAACATGCAGCAGCCGCTGATATTGATCTTCCGTAAACGCACCCTCGATGATCTGCGGTTCGGAGATCGGACGGAGGAAGCTCTGACTGTTCATGGCTAGGCCCTTCTAACAAGTTCAAATGGCTCTGCGACCGCTGCCGCGATGCATGGAGCCTTATTAGTTGACACTATTCAACGTTTGTCAAGATGCTGGCGAGGAGAGCGCGGGCCGATGGGTGGCATGTCGGATTTCGAGAGGTTGGCGGCCCTGCCCGACGCGGCGCGGGAGCGGGTGCTGGCCGGGCTGAATGGTGCGGCGGCGCAGGCTTTGGAGCATGATTGGGAATGGCTGGCCCGGCCGGAACAGCTGGCGCCGGGGGGAAGCTGGCGCATCTGGTTGATGATGGCTGGGCGAGGGTTCGGCAAGACGCGGGCGGGCGCGGAATGGGTGCGGCGGGTTGCGGAGCGTGACGGTGCGGCGCGGATCGCGCTGGTGGGCGCGACTTTGGGTGAAGCGCGGAGCGTGATGGTGGAGGGGCCTTCGGGGCTGTTGTCGATCGCGCCATGGTGGAACCGCCCGATCTTTTCGCCCGCGCTGCGGCGGTTGGTGTGGCCCAATGGGGCTATGGCGCTGCTGTTTGGGGCGGCTGATCCGGAATCGCTGCGTGGGCCGCAGTTCAGCCATGGCTGGGCGGATGAGATCGCGAAATGGCCGCAGGGGGAAGCGGCGTGGGACAATATGATGATGGGGATGCGGCTGGGGCGGGCTCCACAAGTGATGGCGACGACGACGCCGCGCCCGGTGGCGCTGGTGCGCGGGCTGGTGGCGCGGGATGGCGCTGATGTCGCGGTGACGCGGGGGCGGACGGCGGACAATGTAGTGAACCTGGCCGATGGCTTCGTGGCGGCGATGGAGCGGAGCTATGGGGCGACGCGGTTGGGGCGGCAGGAGCTGGACGGCGAGCTGATCGAGGAGGTCGAGGGCGCGCTGTGGAACCGGGCGCTGCTGGAGCGGTGCCGGGTGGCGCATGTGCCGGGCGGCGATGGTGGTGGGGCGCTGTTGTCGCGGGTGGTGATCGGGGTCGATCCTCCTGCTTCGGGGCATGGCGATGCCTGCGGGATCGTGGTGGCGGGGATCGGTAGTGATGGCCGGGCCTATGTCATTGCCGATGCGAGCGTGGAGAAAGCGAGCCCGGAAAGCTGGGCGCGGGCGGTTGCTGACGCGGCGGCGGTGCATGGCGCGGATCGGGTGATCGCCGAGGCGAATAATGGCGGGGCGATGGTGGAAAGCGTGCTGCGCGCGGCGGAGGCGGCTCTGCCGGTGCGGCTGGTGCACGCGAGCCGGGGGAAGGCTGCGCGGGCCGAGCCTGTGGCGGCGCTGTATGAAGCGGGGCGGGTGCGGCATCGCGGGGCCTTTTGGGCGCTGGAGGATGAGATGTGCGGGCTGATCGCGGGGGGTGGTTATGTGGGGCCGGGGCGGTCGCCGGATCGGGCGGATGCGCTGGTCTGGGCTTTGACGGAATTGATGCTGGCCGGCGGGGGGATGCGCGGGTGCGGGCGGTTTGAGGAACCGGCCGCCCAAGCGCGGCGTATTATCATAAGTCAATTTTATAGAGGGAGTGAGGCTGATGAAATTGGCCAGGATCATGATGATGGCGGCTGGCGCGACTTTGGTTGCGACGCCGGTGATGGCTGCTTCACTGAGCAGCAAGGAGCGGGCTCGGGTGGCGCGGGCGGCTCCGCGAGACCGGGATGATGTGCGCTATTGCCTGTTGCAGGCGAAGAAAGGGCGCGATCGCGGGACGGTGATTGGTGCGGCTGGCGGTGCTGGCGTGGGTGCGCTGGCGGGCGGGAGCTTGGGTGAGTCTCTGCTGGCTGGCGCGGCTGGGGCTGTGGCTGGGCGTGTTATTGGGAAGAGTGAGGGGACTAACGCGGAATGCGATCGGGTTTTGCGGCGTAATCCTTGAATTGGGGGAGGGGGCTATCCCCTCTCCAGGTTACGGTAGGCGGGGGCGGTCCCCTCTCCAAGTTTCGCTAGGCGGCTGGCGCCGCCAAGCTTCACTGTCCTCTCCCC
>CAMPIM010000147.1 GCA_946886365.1 uncultured Novosphingobium sp. | reverse complement strand
AGCAGTTCTTCCGGTGATTCCCCTGGCTGATAGGTGGCGTAGCCGAGGCTGGCCACCCGGGCGGCGAGCGGCATGGTGCGGGCGCGCTATCGGAAATCGCGCACGGCTCCGGAAGGGCTGATGCCGGATGCGGTCGAAAGATATGAGATCGAGCTGGCGCCAACCAGCAACCTGTTCAAAAAGGGGCACCGCGTTCGCATCGTCATTTCGAGCAGCGATTATCCGAACAGCGAGGTCAATCCGCAGGATTTCATCGACCTCTCCAAAGCTGCTCCGAAAGATCATCGGATCGCGCGCCAGACGATCCATCATGATGCCGCACGTCCCTCGGCGATCGAGTTGCCTGTGGTGCCTGCCGATCGGCCGAGGCAATGGATAGACACGCCTTTCCCCTCGGGCGAGACCGGACGATTTTACACCCGGCCCATTCCGGTTGAGGAGGCACCGCCTATAGAGATGCCATTGTCCCTGCTGCCCTATGGCTGACCGGGGATCATCCCGCAGCTAGGCGGGCTTCCCAGATCATCGGGTATTATCTCGTGGTCAGCGTCGGCAGCTCAGGCAACGAGGCCGATATCCGTACCCGACAGAGCTTGCAGGCCGACGATGGCCCGCTGTTCCAGCATGACTGCGTTTTGCTGACGCGCGATGGTCAGCGCCTGTTCCAGGCAACGGCGTGCCTCGCTTTTGTCCGGCCCCCAGCGTGCGTGCAACTGTCCGGTCAAGCGCCAATATTCCGCTTCCCATATCCGCTCGTCATGCTGGGCCATGAACGTCGCGGACAAACCGGTATGGTGCAGGCCTTTTTCGTAATGGCCCATTTCGTCGCAGATATCAGCGGCGAGCAGGTGCAGGCAGGATGTGAGATAATGCTCAGAGAAGGCCTTGGTATGGGCCAAGAGCTGATCCAGATGTGACGGATTACGCGTCGAATGGAACGAGGCCCAGGACAGGCATGCTCGTCCGAACGGTTGCCAGAACCGGCAAAGCTGCTGCGAGCATAGCTCTTGAAGCCGGTCATTATAGGTGTGGATCCGGCCGTAATCCCTTTCGCAAACCGCGTGGAAGAGCAGCCACACCAGCACCAGTGACAAAGTTGCCGGGTGGCCAAGGGTTTCCGCCATGGCCAAGGCGCGCTCAGCCTCTCGCCTCCCCTGTTCAGGATTGCCGGTGTGCCAATGCACCCAGGAAAGATAGGCCGTAGAGGCCGCGCCGGGATCATAGCCGAAGCTGCGGCCGTGTTGCGCGGGATCATAGACAGCGACCACGCGCTCGAAGTGCGTTCGGGCTGCGGCAAAGTCTCCCCGGAATGCTGCGCCAGCGCCCAGCAGGCGCCCTCCTTCCGCTTCCAGGCGGGCATTTGGTCCCAGTGAATGAATGAACTTGTCGAACTCAATCGCCAACAGGTCGGCATGCTTCCAGCGCCCACGGCCCGCCGCCACGGTCCAAAGCCCATGCAGGCTAGCCGCCAGCGCTTCAGGCCGTCCGACCTCCTCCGCCAGCAGGTGCGCGCGCTGGTAAATTTGCTTCAAGTCCGGGGCGTAATAGCCTTCGGCTTCCCGAACAGTCGCGCCCAGCTCCAACAGAGCGTCGAGTTCACGTTCGCTTCGCCCGACACTTGGCGAAATCGATGCAAGGGTTTCGATGGCCGCGCGATAGTTCGCGCCTGCTTCAGCGAGGGCATATCTTTGTGCCGCTTTGCGGCCAGCATCCAGCCAGAAGGATACAGCCTCGTCGAAACGCCCCGCATGGCGCATATGCCCCGCGATCACTTCTGGGTGATCGGCTGCGATTTCCGGGAAATAGTCAACCAGCATGTCGGCAATTCGAGAATGCAGGTCCTGACGGTCTGCGTCCATCATCGACGTATAGGCTGCGTCGCGGAGCAACGCGTGCCGAAAGGCATATCGACCTTTGCCATTGGAGCGACCGCGCGTCAGAATGCCTGCGGCCAGCAGCTGGTCGATCGCAGCGGCCACCCGCTGATCTTCATCGCCGACCAGAGCCTTCAATATCTCGCCAGGGAAGTCCCGTCCTATTATGGAAGCCACCTGCGCAACCCGGCGTGCAAAGCCCATGCAGCCGAGCTGAGATGCCAGCAAGTCGTTCAGGCTATCGGGCACTGTCGACAGATCGCCCTTCCCAACATTCTGGGCGAGCAGGAGCTTCGTCAGTTCCTCCAGATAGAGCGGCACCCCGTCGGCTTTGTCGATAATCGTGTCCCGCGCCGGGATTGGCAACGCCGCATCCCCCGCAATGCCGTCAATTATCCGGCTGCAATCCTGGCGGGATAATCGGGTGAGACGAAGAACAGTAACCGGTTGTCCCGGTCCAAACAGCGCCGCGCACCCTGACCTGCCCGTCATTAGCAGGTAGAGCCGTAGGTCCTGGCATGCCGACGCGGCAAATCCAATCAGCTCCAGCGTCGTGGGGTCCGCCCAATGTATGTCTTCGACAAGGAGGATAACTGGTCTGCGGCTACATAAGGCAGAAAGGATGGCGATCAGAAGCTGAAGCGTCTTCTCTTTCTTTTCGCTCGCCGATGGAAGGATGCCCTCCATATTTTCTTCCACATCCGCCTGAGCGAGCAATGTTTGAAGCAGCGCCCTGTTGATCGGCCCGTCCAAACCGACTCTCTCAAGAAATCGACCCAGTACGGCGTTTGATGGATCGTTCCCTGCCATCAACCGGCGGAGGATTTGGATAACGGGATAAAGTGCGCTGTTGCTGTGGTGCGCAGAGCATTGCAGGCGGATTTGATAGCCCCTTGGCCGCAGCCGTTTGATCAATGCTTCGGACAAACAGGATTTGCCGATACCCGCTTCACCTTCCACGATGACGGATTGTCCCTCTCCGGCGGAAGCCAGGAGCCAACGGTTGCCTAGCAGGTCCAATTCAGCACCCCGGCCGATGATGTCGGCGGACGGAGCATCTTGCTTGGCTAGAAAGCATGTTGTCGATCTAGGACTCAGAAGACGCCAAAGAAGAATCTGGTGCCCATCCTCTGCTTCTATTGCACCAGCCGGAATGGCTTCAAATGCGGTGCGTGAATGTCGGCGGGTCTCTTCCGAAACGAGAATTGCGTTAGATGGCGTGTGATCGATTATCTGTAGGGCGATGGTGGGTACGTCACCCAATATCAGCGGCTGTTCTAGGCAGGGTCGTGAAAGAACATTGCCTGTATCAATGGCTACACGGACCTCACAATTATCTCCATGTTCGCGCCGTGCGTAGGCAATGATTTCCGTTGCCGCTGTCATCGCCCGTCCCGAAGCATCTTCCAGCGAGGCAGGCCAGCCGAAATAGACGGTCAGCCGAGCCGTTGCGCCGTTCTCCATGACGCCGCCCAATTGCGTCACGGTCGAGGAAAAATATGCGTGGAAGCGGTCGAATTCTTCAAGGAACTCGGCCGTCAGTTGGGAAATGCCTCTTAACCGGAAAGAGCAGGATAAGACCGTTATCCTGCGCAGTTCCATATGCGAAGGTAAATCCGGGGTCGCAGCCTTTCCAGGAGCGTCATCGTCTCGCTCAACAATTTCCGATTGTTCCGTCTTGCGTTGGAAGCTTGGGACATATCCTCCTTTAGGAATGACAATCTGAATGGCGTCGGATTGACCATGGTTGATCTGATAGCTTGTCAGCAGGCGGCGCAGGCGTCCTGCCTCCACCCGGACAGTCGCGCTGGTGCCGGGATCAAAATCCTGAGGCTTGTCGAAAACCCCAAGCGCAATACTATATTCTTTCAGGAGCGATCCTCGCCCTGCGAACATCTCCTCGCAGAGATAGCGTAAAAATCGTTGCATACGGGGACTGCGTTCAAAGACGGGGCTCATCAGCACTTTGTTTAAATGCGCCTGCATCTCCTGTGCGCCAGGAGGGGGAACGCTGCGCGCGTCAATGGATGATCGCCTCATCGTCACCGTTTCCTCTCCGCCATTTGTCGGGTTATCGATCCTTGCCCGGCTCAGGAACATTGCCTGACTTTAGTCGCAAAGCAACGGAAAGGTGAGGCGGCTCACAGGCAAGTGCCTAACAGTAGCATACTTGAAGAGGCGACCCTGTCCGCGACAATCAGGTTGCTTATGCAATTTGTCGCTGCGGAACCGCAGCCAATATTCGAGAGGAGTATGCCAGTGGCCCTGAGGGGATGTGGAAAGTGAGCGCTCTCAGCTACGTCCGGGGTAGAACGGATCCCCCGCTTCTGGATTTGACGATAGGACAGGCTCTGGCGGACGCTGCCGCTCGGTGGGGTGATCGCGATGCTTTGGTTTCGGCGGAACAGAATATCCGCTGGACCTATGATGATCTACTTACCCTTGCCGATAAGCTGGCTGCCGGTCTCTTGGAACTCGGCTTGCAGCCTGGGGATCGTATCGGCATCTGGTCGCCTAACTGCGCGGAGTGGACCTTGACGCAGTTCGCAGCAGCCCGTGCCGGTCTGATCCTGGTAACGATAAATCCCGCCTATCGATTGTCGGAAGTCGAATATACAATCAACAATGTCGGCCTGCGTGCGCTGATTGCAGCCGAACGATTCAAGACCAGTGCCTATGCCGATATGATCGAGACGCTGGCTCCGGAGCTGCCCGGCTGCGTACCGGGGCAATTGGAAGCAAAGCGGCTGCCGACGCTCAAAGCGGCCATCCTTATCAGTGAACAGCCGCGTCCGGGCTGGCTGCGGTTTGACGACCTGCTATCGTCGGCTCCGTCTCTGGATCATCTGCGTTCAATCGAGCCGCAAATTCGGGCGGAGGACGCGGTGAACATTCAGTTCACCAGCGGCACTACAGGTTTGCCGAAGGGCGCTACGCTCAGCCATCGTGGCATCCTTAACAATGGCTATTTTGTCGGCAGCGCCATGGGCCTGACCCCCGGCGACCGCATTTGCATACCTGTGCCGCTGTACCATTGTTTCGGGATGGTCATGGGCAACCTTGCCGCCATCACGCATGGATCGGCCATGATCTATCCGTCGAGCGCGTTCGATCCTGCGGCGGTGCTGCGTACGGTCGCGGAGGAACGCTGTACCGCCCTATATGGCGTTCCGACGATGTTCATTGCGGTCCTGGCGCGGCTCGAGACGGATGCGACCGATACGTCCTCATTGCGCACTGGGTGCATGGCCGGGGCGCTTTGTCCGGAGCCATTGATGCGGGACGTTGTGGATCGCCTCAATATGCGAAATGTGACGATCGCCTATGGGATGACGGAGACCAGCCCCGTCAGTTTCCAGACCGTGCCCGGAGATTCGATTGAGCGTCGAACCACCACCATCGGCCAGGTCCAACCGCACCTCGAATGCAAGATCGTCGATGCCGACGGCGCGATCGTCCCGCGTGGAACGCCGGGAGAATTATGTACGAGAGGCTATTCCGTCATGATGGGATATTGGAACGATCCCGTGCAGACGGCGGCAGCCATCGATTCAGACGGATGGATGCACAGCGGCGATCTGGCCGTCCTGGACGACGCTGGCTATGGAAGCATCGTAGGCCGGATAAAGGACATGATCATTCGTGGGGGGGAGAATATATATCCCCGCGAGATCGAGGATTTTCTGCGGATGCACCCCGCCGTCGAGGATGTCTCCGTCGTGGGCGTGCCGGACGATCATATGGGGGAGGAAGTCTGTGCGTGGATAACATTGCGCGCCGACGAAAAACTGGCCGAAGATGAGGTCAGGGCATTTTGTGTGAACCAGATCTCCCACTATAAAATACCCCGGTTCATACGGATCGTTGACGCGTTTCCGACCACGGTGACAGGAAAGGTGCAGAAGTATCTGATCCGTCAGGCGATGGTGGAGGAATTTGAGGGGCAAAGCTAAAGGCGCGAAGCCGCTTTGATCCTTGTCCTGCGCTGAAATCGGCGGCAGCGTTGCAATGAGCCCTCGTCACAGGATCGAGGGCTCATTGGCGTGTTGAAAAAAGGAAGCTTCAAAGCTTCTGGTTCAACTCCGGCACAACCTTGAACAGGTCGCCCACCAGGCCGATGTCCGCGACCTGGAAGATCGGCGCATCCTCATCCTTGTTGATGGCGATGATGGTCTTGCTGTCCTTCATGCCCGCCAGATGCTGGATCGCGCCGGAGATACCGACGGCGATATAGACTTCCGGAGCCACGATCTTGCCGGTCTGCCCAACCTGATAGTCATTCGGCACATAGCCCGCATCGACGGCCGCACGCGAAGCACCCACCGCCGCGCCCAGCTTGTCGGCCAGCGGATAGATGACTTCCTCGAACGTCGGCCCGTCCTTCAGCGCCCGGCCACCCGACACAATCACCTTCGCGCTCGTCAGTTCCGGACGCTCCTGCTTGGCGATCTCAGCACCGACAAAGCTCGACAGACCCTTGTCGCCGGTCGAAGCAACGGCTTCCACCGCGCCGGAACCGCCCTCACGATCCGCCTTCTCAAAAGCGGTACCACGAACAGTGATGACCTTCTTCGCATCCTTCGACTTGACCGTCGCGATGGCATTGCCCGCATAGATCGGGCGCGTGAACGTATCCTCGCTCTCGACCGACAGGATGTCGCTGATCTGCATCACGTCCAGCAGAGCCGCGA
>CAMPIM010000146.1 GCA_946886365.1 uncultured Novosphingobium sp. | reverse complement strand
GAACAGGGCGGACGTTCTGAACGGCGTCAATCTGGGCGGGCAGACTGACCAGGTGTCGTCTATCCTCATCGATCTTACTCAGCGCGAAACAATGAAGGAATCAGCGAATTTCGCCCGCCTTCTTCAGCGGGAGGGGGCGCCGTTCCTGACCTTCCGCACCACGTTCCACCGCTATGCCTCACTCATGGTTTTGAAGGCGCCGGACACGCCATCGGTCCTGTTCGAAACCGGCTTTCTCAGCAATGCCGAGGATGCCGCCTTCCTGGCCTCACCCGAAGGGCGCAGCCGCATCGCGAAGGGCGTTGCCAAGGCGGTCGAGATATATTTCGCCCGCAAACTGCCCCTTGGCGGCGGCTGACCGCGGCGCGGCCCGACGATCCGCACTGGCGCTGGCCGCATTTTGACCTTAGAGCCTCCTCTCGTCATGGAAGAGGCCCGTCCCCACACCGCCCACTTGTCCTTTGCCGACCGTTTGCGCGGGGGTGGACGCGCGTTCCGGGAAAGGCTTTCCCCGCTTTGGCAGCGGCGCTGGTTCCGCTGGGCGGCGATCGCGCTCGGCGGACTTTTCCTCGCCTATCTGCTGTTCTGGATCATCTTCGCGCGCGGCCTGCCCGACGCCGGAACGCTGCTGGAATATGAGCCGCCGCTGCCCACGATCGTGCGCGACATCGATGGCCAGCCGGTGCACAGCTATGCGCGCGAGCGCCGCGTCCAGCTGCAATATAGCGACTATCCCCCGCTGCTGATCCGCGCTTATCTGGCGGCGGAGGACAAGACTTTCTTCGAACATCATGGCGTTGATATTCCCGGCTTCTTCGGCGCCGTGTTCGACTATGTGACGAAGATCGGATCCGGCCAGCGCGCCAAGGGTGGGTCGACCATCACCCAGCAGGTCGCCAAGAACCTGCTGATCGGCGATGAATATTCCCCGACGCGCAAGGTGAAGGAAATGATCCTCGCCTATCGCATGGAAGGCGTGCTGACAAAGCAGCAGATCCTCGAACTCTATTTCAATCAGATATTCCTCGGCCGGAACGCCTATGGCGTGCAGGCGGCGGCGCGCGCCTATTTCGATAAGGATGTGGGCGACCTGAAGCTGCACGAGATGGCGTATCTCGCCATCCTGCCCAAGGGGCCGGCAAATTACCGCCCCGAAAGCCCGACCGGCCACGAGCGCGCGCTCGACCGGCGCAACTGGGCGCTGGGCGAAATGTACAAGAATGGCTGGATCAGTCAGGCGCAATTGAACGAAGCACAGGCACAACCGCTCGGCACGGTCCCACCGCATGGCTCCAGCTTCGACGCGCGCGCGGGCGGCTATTATATGGAAGAGGTCCGCCGGCGGCTTATCGAACGGTTTGGTGAAAAGGCGGAGGACGGCCCTAACAGCGTCTATGCAGGCGGCCTGTGGGTGCGCAGCCCCTATGATCCCAAGTTGCAGGAAGGCGTCGCGACGGCATTGCGCAACGGCCTGATCCGTTTCGACGCCGGCAAGGGCTGGTCCGGCCCGTTGGGCAAGATCGACATGGCCCGTGGATGGAAGCGCGAACTGGCGGCAAGCTATATCGGGATCGATTATGCAGACTGGCGCATAGCGGCGGTTATCGACCGAAATTCTTCGGGCGCCGAACTAGGCTTTTCCGACGGATCGACCGGAACGCTGCCCGCCAGCGCCGCGCAGATGCCCTATCGCCGCGTGGGCGGCCCCGCTTTCAACGGCATGAAGGCGGGAGACCTGATCGCGGTAGCCCGCAACGGATCGAGCTGGGCGCTACGCAACGTGCCCGAAGTGTCCGGCGGGATGATGGCCGAACAGGTCCATTCCGGGCGCGTCCTGGCGATGCAGGGCGGCTTCGACAGTCGCTTATCCTCCTATAATCGCGCGACGCAGGCGATGCGTCAGCCGGGTTCGACCATCAAGCCGTTCGTCTATGCCGCCGCGCTCGACGGTGGGATGACGCCAGCCTCCATCATCGTCGATGGGCCGCTATGCGTTTATCAGGGCGCGGGCCTTGGCCAGAAATGCTTCCGCAACTTTTCCGGCGGCAGCGCCGGGCCGCAGACGATGCGCTGGGGCGTGGAGCAGTCGCGCAACCTGATGACGGTGCGCGCCGCCAGCCAGACCGGCATGGATCGTGTCGTCCGCACGATCAAGGCGATGGGGATCGGCGATTATCAGCCCTATCTCTCCTTCGCTCTGGGCGCGGGCGAAACCACGGTCGAGCGGATGGTGAACGCCTATGCGATGCTCGCCAATCAGGGCCGCCAGCTTTCGCCCAAGGTGATGGATTATGTGCAGGACCGGCGCGGCAAGGTGATCTGGCCGCTGCGCTGGCGCGCCTGCGACGGCTGCAACATGGCGAACTGGGATGGAAAACCCATGCCACGCTTCGGCTTTGAAGGGCGGCAGGTGATGAACCCGATGACCGCCTATCAAGTGGTGCATATCGCCGAAGGCGTGATCCAGCGCGGCACCGCGACGGTCCTTGCCGACCTGAAACGGCCACTGTTCGGCAAGACGGGTACGACCAACGGGCCGACCAATGTGTGGTTCGTCGGCGGGTCGCCCGACATCGTCGCGGGCGTCTATATGGGCTATGACCAGCCGCGCAGCCTGGGCGGCTGGGCGCAGGGTGGCCGCATCGCCGCGCCGATCTGGAAGGCCGCGATGGCGCCCGTGCTGGAAACGATGCCCAAGACGCCCTTCGTCGCCCCCGCCGGTATCCGCATGGTCACGATCGATCGCCGGTCGGGCAAGCGCGTCTATGGCGTCTGGCCCACCGACGAGCCCAAGCCCGCCGTGATCTGGGAAGCGTTCAAGCCCGAGACGGAACCGCGCCGATCGATCCGCAAGGAAGAGGTGGCCGCTCAGGAACAGGCCGCCGCCCGGCGCGAGGCGGGGTCGCAGACGCGGCAGCGGACCGACAGCGACTTCCTGCAGGATCAAGGCGGGATTTACTAAGGCGTCGTGGTTTTTATCTGAATCCCTTAACCCGTTCGGGCTGAGCTTGTCGAAGCCCCTTTCTTTCTAAAAAGAAGTGGAGCCCTTCGACAGGCTCAGGGCGAACGGCAACAGGAGGTGGTGCCGATTTAAAGCTCGAAGCCCTAACCTCCCGCCTTCGCTGACCCGTTATTGCGCCTTTGCGCGCAACCCGCCGGAGAAGCGTTTCATCAGAAATGCGAGGCCCCCGACATAGCCTGCCGCTGTCACGATGGCGACTGCCGCAGCGGCGAAATCCGCGTCCTTTTCAAAAATAATGGGGTTGCCGAGCGTCAGCAGCAGCATGAAGGCATTGTTGACGATCAGGCTGGCCTGGCCGCGAATGAGTAGGTAGATCGCGACGATCACGCCAGCCAATCCGATGGCCATTCCGGCCATGTCCAGAACAGTTGGCAGGCTGTGCAGCAGAAATGCCAGGCCCAATCCGCCAAGGGAACCGCACAGCGCGGGTGCGAACTCCGCAGGATTCATGCCTTTGATGCCAGCCCAATAAAGCACGAATATGAAACCGAAGAAAAGGAAGCTCGCCACGCCCAGGGCGGATCCGATGGCGTAGAAAATGCCGATGATCGGCACGAGCGCGAGTATCACGAGCACCGCCTGCGCCGGTGCGGGATGGGTAGATTGTCGTTCAGCCAAGATGTCGTTCCTCTCCTTGCGCCTCTTTTGGGCGTGGTCGAGGTGTATGGCATAGCCTCTGGAGAGACAAGGTTTGCCTGGCCTGTTGGGAGACTGCGCGGACATGGCTTGGAGGATTGAACCTTCCCAAATCCGCTGCCCTCGGATAGGGGCAGGCGTTTAGTGCGTTTCCTGCCCGATGCCGGGGAGCGCCCCGAATTGTCTGGAGAGTTCCCATGCGCGCCGAAGCGCAGCAATATATCGACCGTATCGACGCCGCGCTGGACCTGCTGCGCCGCTTCCTCGACTGGGATCGCGCGCTGCGCCGTCTCGACGAGTTGAACGCTCGCGTCGAGGACCCGACGTTGTGGGACAATCAGAAGATGGCGCAGGAAGTCATGCGCGAACGCACGCGGCTGGAAGCCGCGATCGGCGCGACCCGGGCGATCGACAGCGAAAAGACCGACACCGCCGAACTCATCGAAATGGCGGAGGCCGAGGGCGATGAGGACATGGTCAATGAGGGCGTTGCGTCCTTGAAGGCGCTCGCCGACCGCGCCGACGAGGACAAGATCAAGGCGCTGTTGGCGGGCGAAGCCGATGCGAGCGACACATATCTGGAAATCCATGCGGGCGCAGGTGGCACGGAAAGCCAGGACTGGGCCGAAATGCTGTCCCGCATGTACCGCCGCTGGGCGGAACGGCGCGGCTACAAGGTGGAACTGGTCGACTATCAGGCGGGCGACCAGGCGGGCATCAAGTCCGCGACCTTCCTGTTCAAGGGCGAGAACGCCTATGGTTATGCCAAGACCGAAAGCGGCGTACACCGGCTGGTGCGCATAAGCCCCTATGACAGCTCGGCGCGTCGGCACACCAGCTTCTCGTCCGTCTGGGTCTATCCGGTGATCGACGACAATATCGAGATTGAGGTCAACGAAGGCGACCTCAAGATCGACACCTATCGAGCATCAGGCGCGGGCGGGCAGCACGTCAACACCACCGACTCCGCCGTTCGTATTACCCACATCCCCTCGGGCATCATCGTCGCGTCGCAGAATGACCGGTCGCAGCACAAGAACCGCGCGACGGCGATGAACATGCTGAAGGCCCGGTTGTACGAGGCCGAGTTGCAGAAGCGCGAGGCGGCGGCTTCGGGCGAATATCAGGCGAAGACCGAGATCGGCTGGGGCCACCAGATCCGTTCCTATGTGCTCCAGCCCTATCAGCTGGTGAAGGACCTGCGCACCGGCGTTACCTCTACCTCTCCCGACGACGTGCTCGACGGCGCGCTCGACCCGTTCATGGCGGCCGCCCTGTCGCAGAAGGTGACGGGCGAAAAGGTCGATGTGGAGGATGTCGACTGATGATGCGGGGCGCGCTGGCGGGATCATTGTTCCTGCTGGCAGGCTGCGGCCTGTTGTCATCCGCCAAGCAGGATGACCGGCCCTCTGCCGCGCGTGACTTTCCGCGAGCCGACAGGCCGGTCGCGCCCATCGTCTCGACCCGCTGGTCCAGCGAAGAAGCGCGCGATCGCGTTAACGAAGCCGACGATATCATGGACCGCGCGGGCATTCGGCCGGGCATGACGGTCGCGGATATCGGCGCTGGCGAAGGCTATTATACTGTCCGCCTTGCAAACCGGGTGGGTGCCAAGGGTCGCGTGCTGGCCGAAGACATCATGCCCGAAGTGATCGAGGCCCTGTCCCGCCGCATCACGCGCGAGGATTGGCGCAACGTCAGCGTGCGGCTGGGCGCGCCGGAAGACCCGAAGCTGCCGGAGAACAGCTTTGACCGCATCCTCATGGTCCATATGTATCATGAGATTGCGGAACCCTATGCTTTTCTGTGGAACCTCAGTCCGGCGCTCAAGAAGGATGGCGAGTTGATCGTCGTCGACGCGGATCGCCCGACCGGGCAGCATGGAACGCCGCCGCGCCTACTGATCTGTGAACTCGCATCGGTTGGTTTCCGGCTGGAGGAACTGGTGCCCAAGCCAACGGCGGGAGGCTATTTCGCCCGCTTTCGCAGAATCACGGCCCGACCGTCGCCCCAAAGCATCGTGCCCTGTGCCATCAAAAGCACATCTGATACAAATTAGCGGTTTCCCTAGGGGAAAAGGTAGCTAATGGCGAGTTAACCATGATTCTGTGGATCGCCTTGACCTTTTTGTGATTGAGTGGCCGGGGGGAGAAGCTCGGTATGATCGACCAAAGCAAATTCCTGACGGGTAATGCCGAACAGCGGCGGCACACTGCACGACACAAGATGTTCGGCCCTGTCACTCTATGCGTCGGCAATGCGGAGATGCGCGGTCATTTCCTCGACCTGTCCACATCGGGAGCGCTGGCGCACTGCGAAACGCCGCCTGCTGCGGGAAGCTATGTGGCGATAAAGGCCATTGGCGTGGAAACAAGCGGCCGGGTCATGTGGGCGCGGGGCAAGCGCTTCGGCATTCAATTCAGCCAGCTCCTGGCCGATGAGGCGATCGACACCCTTATTCGGGGCAGCTGACGCTCAGCCCCGCTTGCGCCATCTGCGGAAAAGGGATGCGCTGACCAATCCGCCGCCCAGCAGCGCGGCGATGACGCCCCCGGCGGAGGCGAGCGCCCACGCACCGGCGGCGAGCAGGCCGGTCAGAAAATCGACGATGATCAGCGTCAGGTGGATCATGACAGAAGGACCGCTGGCCTAGCGGCCAAGTTCCTTTGCTTCCTGATATTTGAGTTCGAGGAAACGGTTCTGTACCGCCAGCTTGTCGATATCGCCGCTGGCGAGCGTCTCGCTGATCCGCGCGAGTTCGGAGTCGATGACGTTCAAACCCTCGACCAGTTGCTGCTCCGGAACGCGACCGTTGCGTTCCTGGCGGCGCAGTGGGACGGGGATGGATTCATAGCCCGTGACCAGTTCGGGCAGATGGTCGGACAGCAGCTTGCGGATTTCCTGCGCGGCGGGTTCCTGATCGGTGAGGCGTTCAAGCTGGGGCGCGAGCGTTTCCAGCTTGACGCCGATGCTGTCGGCCAGAGCGACGGCGGGGGCGGGGAGGG
>CAMPIM010000145.1 GCA_946886365.1 uncultured Novosphingobium sp. | reverse complement strand
GCCCTGCGTGATCTGCGACTCGAAAACTTCGCGGATGAGCTGCAGCGAGAAAAGATGCGCGTAGATAAGGGGCAGCATTCCGTTCTGGCTGATCTTCCGCAGCTGGTCGCCACGCATGTCGCGCAGCTTTTCTTCATTCACCATGCGGAAGCCGCGATAGACGAACGGCTGATCGTTGCCGGGGACCTGGATGGCGACTTCGCCGTCCATCAGCAGGTCCAGTTCCTTCAGGTCCTTCATGAACTGGCCAGTCCGCGCGGCAGCCTGTTCGAAATCCTCGCAGAATTTGAGAACGCCCTGGGTGAGTTCGGTCGGCTTGCCATCTTCGAAAAGGGGCTGGCCTTCCTCAAACTCGCCGACCGCTTCGCTGGTCGGATCAAAGCAGAGCGACAGTTCGTCGGTGTCGGGGCGCAGCTTCGCCAGCATCCAGGGATAGCGGCGGACATAGGCGGGGACATAGGCGGGACCGCGCAGCTTGCCTTCGTCGTCGAGGAAGGTGTTTACGCCTTCGTTCAGGCCCATCAGCGCCAGCGGCACCGCTTCGTCACCGGCCGAGAAGATGATCGGCACGAACCGTTGGGCCGCGACGAATTCATCGACGGTCAGGGGAACGGCATGCTGCTTCGTGAGGAAAGGCGCGGACTCCACCGAGCGGCTGCGATAGCTCGCATGATCGACGCTGCTGAGCGGCAGCAGGTCGTTGTAAAACACGGGGAGATTGTTGGCGGGCGCGCTAGCCATGATGTTGTTCTTCCATCCTATCGAAGCAGCGCATGTTGGCTGCGCTACCTTTCCTAAAAACTGGGTGTGGGCGATAAAGACCTTGTGGGTGGGAGGCAATTGCTTTGTCGAGCCAGCCCAGCCCCCTCTAGCCCTCTTCGGGACGGGGGATCAGCTTGTCCGGGTTCATGAGGCCAAGGGGATCAAGCGCAGCCTTGATCGCGCGCAGGGCATGTAGCCGGGCAGGACTGGCAAGGCGGCCGAGTTCGGCCCGTTTCATCTGGCCGATGCCATGTTCCGCCGAAATGGAGCCGCCCGCCGCGACGACGGCATCATGGACGAAGGCGTTGATCGACTTCCCTTCTGCCGCGATCCAGGCGGGGCCGTCCGTCGTTCCCTTGGGCGCGCGGACATGGAAGTGGACATTGCCATCGCCAAGATGACCGAAGGAGGAGGCGGTGGTTCCCGCGAAGGTGCGTTCGGCCGCCGCGGCCATGTCGATCATGAAGGAGGGCATGCGGGCCACGGGCACGCTGATGTCAAATTGCAGCGCCGGTCCTTGCGCCCTCTCCGCTTCGGAAAGCGATTCGCGCAGGCGCCAGAACGCCGCTGCCTGAACATCATTGGCGGCGATCGTGGCATCGACAGCGAGTCCTTGTTCGAGCGCTTGCGCCAGCGCTCCTTCAAGGCGCTCGCCCGGAGATGGGCTGGATAGGTCGGCATGATCGACTTCGATCAGCACATGCCAGGGCGTGCGCGTCTCGATCGGGCAGCGGGTGCCGGGAATGTGGGACAGGACATGGCCCAGCCCATCGTCGGCGATAATCTCGAACCCTTCGACGCTGTCGCCCAATTGCCTTTCGTTCAGGCGGAGGAGGGCGAGCGCATCGGCGGGCGAGCGGACGCCCACCCAGCCGACTGCGCGGATCGCGATGGCAGGGGCGAGGCGGAGCGAGGCGGCGGTGATGATGCCGAGCGTTCCTTCCGCGCCGATCAGCAATTGTTTGAGGTCATAGCCGCGATTGTCCTTCTTGAGCGCGTCGAGGCCGTTCAGGATAGTGCCGTCGGGGAGGACTGCCTCCAGCCCCTCGACAAGTGCGCGCATCGTGCCATGGCGCAGCACCTGAGTGCCGCCGGCATTAGTCGATATCAGGCCGCCGATCGTCGCCGATCCCTTCGCGCCGAGGCTGAGCGGGAAGCGGCGCCCGGCTTGCTCCGCAGCATCGTGCAGGGTTTCGAGGATGACGCCTGCTTCGCATATTGCGAGATTGTCGTCGGGAGAAAGGGAGCGGATGCGGTTCATCCGGCGCAGAGACAGGATAAGTGCTGACCCGTCATCCGGAGGAGTCGCGCCGCCGACCATTGAGGTATTGCCGCCCTGAGGAACCAGGGGCACGTGAAGATCAGCTGCGAGTGCGACGGTCGCGGCAACTTCCTGCGTACTGGAAGGCTGGAGAATGGCGGCAGCGGCGCCGTGAAAACGTCCCCGCCAGTCTGTGAGCCAGGGAGCGATGTCGTCCGCGTCGATGACGACGCCTTTCGGTCCCAGCAAGGCTATGAACCTATCGATGATGTCTTGCCCTATCATACTGCAATGCTATGCCCCGGAATTCATCGACGGTTCAACCACCGGCCCATAGCGTGCCGCCCCAAAAGGGGTTCGATTTGCTTCATTCCGTCCTGTTGCTCCTTGTCGCGCCCGTGAGTGAGCCCGTGCAATTGGCGCAGATGTCGATCGAGCAACGGATCATCATTCGCGTGCCAATGGCGAAAAAGGGACGAGCGCCCGCGCGCATTGCTCCGCAGGCGGGGCGTGCGTGGAAGGAAAAGAAGGGGCCGCGCTGCATCGCCTTGCGGTCGATCCGGTCAGCCAGCGTCATTGTGGATAATGGCGTCGATCTGCTGTTGGCAGATAATCACCGCTACAGGGCTCGGCTGGAGCGGGGGTGCAGTTCGACAGGCTTCTACTCGGGATTTTATGTCGAGCCGGATGAGGATGGGTCGCTTTGTTCCGGGCGCGATGAATTGCAAGCGCGAAGCGGGCTTAGTTGCGTGATCGACAGTTTCCGGCGATTGGAAGAGGCGGACGGGGACGATTAACCGTCTGTCGAAACGCGCTCCGATGCGCGATTTTCTTGACAAGATACCAATATTTCCGCAAGGCGCGCGCGATTTCCGTGACGCATGAGCGCGTTGCGGAAGAGCCTCTGTCCCGGACAATTGAATGACTTTTGCCGATCTCGGCCTTTCCGATGAACTGTTGAAGGCCGTTAACGAGGCCGGATACGATACGCCCACGCCGATTCAGGCGCAGGCGATCCCCCCCGTGCTGATGATGAAGGATATTATCGGCATTGCGCAGACGGGGACGGGCAAGACCGCCAGCTTCGTTTTGCCGATGATCGACATTCTGGCTCATGGCCGGGCTCGTGCGTTGATGCCGCGTTCGCTCATTTTGGAGCCGACGCGCGAATTGGCGGCGCAGGTTGCCGAGAATTTCGAGAAATACGGGAAATATCACAAGCTCAACATGGCGCTGCTGATCGGCGGCGTGCAAATGGGCGATCAACTCAAGGCCCTGGAAAAGGGCGTCGATGTGTTGATCGCCACGCCGGGCCGACTGATGGACCTGTTCCAGCGCGGCAAGATATTGCTGAACGGCTGTTCGATGCTGGTCATCGATGAAGCTGACCGCATGCTGGACATGGGGTTCATCCCGGACATTGAGGAAATCTGCACCAAATTGCCCTCGCAGCGGCAGACACTGCTGTTTTCAGCGACCATGCCCGCGCCGATCAAGAAGCTGGCGGATCGGTTCCTCAGCAATCCCAAGTCGATCGAGGTGGCGCGGCCCGCCACTGCCTCCACCAACATCACCCAGAGGCTGGTGAAGGTTGATTCGCGCAAGAAGCGCGAAGCGCTGCGCGCGATGCTGGAGCAGGAGGAAGTGCTCAGCGCGGTGATCTTCTGCAACCGCAAGACCACGGTTCGTGAACTGAACAAGAGCCTGCAGCGCTACGGTTTCAAGTCGGGCGAGATTCATGGAGACATCGATCAGTCTTCGCGAATTGCCGAACTGGAGCGGTTCCGGGCGGGATCGGTGAATATCCTGGTAGCGTCCGATGTCGCTGCGCGCGGGCTGGATATCAAGGGCGTCAGCCACGTCTTCAATTTCGATGCTCCCTGGCATCCGGACGATTATGTTCATCGTATTGGCCGTACCGGGCGTGCGGGGGCATCGGGTGTCGCCTATACCTTTGTGACCCCGGAAGATGCCGAGGCGATCGATAATATTCAGAAGCTGATCGGGCAGAAGATCGAGACGATCGACACCCCCGCTGCTGCCGCTGCAAAGGTGGATAAGGCCGAAGAGCCGCGCCGGAATAGCGAGCGGAAGGTGGAGCGCAAGCCCGCCAAGCGCAAGGATGACGAACCGCGGGAAGAGCCTCGTCCTGCCCGCCAGCAGGATAATGGTTCAAAGTCGCGCCGCGCCGATGTTCGGGATGAAGGTCCGGATGACGGCTGGAACGGACCTGTGCCTGAATTTCTTTCGGTGGGGTTCGAGGGTTAGGACGTCTGTGGAACGTCCTTCCTGCCGGTGGGTAAGAAGGACGGCCCTACAATAGCCCCATCGCGCGCAGGCTGCTGTGTCCCTGCGATCCGATGATGATATGATCATGCACCGCGATGTTGAGGCGCTTGCCTGCCTCCGCAATCTGGCGCGTGATCTCAATGTCCTGACGGCTGGGTTCGGGAGAACCGCTTGGGTGGTTGTGCACCAGGATCAGCGCTGATGAGCCAAGGTCGATGGCGCGGCGAATGACTTCGCGTGTGTAGATGGCGGCCTGGTCGATCGAGCCGTCGCCCATATGTTCGTCGCGGATCAGCATGTTGCGGCTGTTGAGGTGAAGAACGCGAACGCGCTCCACCGGCAGATAGGCCATGTCGGCGCGCAGATAGTCGAGCAGGGCCTGCCAGCTTGCAAGGACCGGACGCTGTGACACCTCATTGCGAAGCATGCGCAGCAGGGTGGCATGCACGATCTTGACAGCGGCAATGCTGGTGTCGCCCATGCCGGGGACGCGCGCGATCGCCTGCCAATCGGCGGTCATCAAGCCGCCGATGCCGCCAAATTCACGCAGCAACGCCTTCGCGAGCGGCTTGGTATCGCGGCGGGGAATGGCAAGGGCCAGCAGATATTCGATAAGCTCATGATCGTGCAGCGCATCGCCGCCGCTCTCCGCCAGCTTCTGCCGAAGCCGGGCGCGATGCCCCACGCCGTCATGGCTGACCACAACTTCCCTGTCCGCCAATGCCTTATAATCCCCCGTTCAGAGAAATGGGCCTATGCGTTGCGCAAAAATCGGGCAAGGATATTTAGGGAGCGTCAGACGTTATGCAGGCGTTACGGATCGAGTGTGAAAGCCGGGGTTGGCCATAAGCATGGAAGTTGAGGACGGCGAAGAGGGAGTTCGCCGCGGCTGGTTACGCTGGCTGGGCGTAGGGACGGGGTCTCTGGCGCTGATCCTTGTTGCGTTGTGGACCCAGCGAGCGCCGATCGCGGAAAATTTCATTGGGCGGGAGATGAATCGGCGCGGCGTCCAAGCAAGCTATGACCTGAAGGACATTGGCCTGCGCACCCAGCGTATCGAGAATATCGTCCTTGGCGATCCGGCGAATCCCGATCTGACTGCCCTGTGGGTGGAAGTGGATCTGGGCTTCACCGGCCTGTCCCCG
This sequence comes from uncultured Novosphingobium sp., assembly GCA_946886365.1. Next base: position 1,349 of record CAMPIM010000145.1, on the reverse strand, counting down.
CATGTCGCGGCCGTGAGGGCCGGGGGCGTGCGGCTGCACGGTTCTTATCGTGATGGGGTGCTCCGGCTCGGAGAATTGGACAAGTTCCGCGATCCTGCGTCTAAGGCGCCGTTCAGTCTACCGGACATCGTCCTCGCGCTGCGCGATGCGCGCATGCGGCTTGAGACCGACGCCGGAGTGGTCGGCATGCAGATCGACGGCAAGGGTAATCTAAGGTCGGGCTTCGACGGCCGCCTTGCCGCTGCCATGCCACGGGCGGCGTTCGCGGGGTGCAATGTGGCGGGCATGACCGCCTTGCTGGATGTCGCGATAAGGAATGAGCGGCCGCATTTGGTTGGACCGGCGCAGGCGACGGCTCTTGGATGCAGGAGCAGCGCGACCGGCGCGGCGAAGCCGAGAGCAGACATGGATGTCTGGATCGGCAAGGCGCTGGACCGGTGGAACGGCCATGTCGTGCTGGGAGCGGAGGCGTTGAAGTCCTCTGGCATGGTGCTGGCGAAGCCCGTCGGGCGGATCGACTTTGATGGCAATGCGTCGGCGATGGCTGGCCATGCGCGGATCAGCGCGGCGGCACTGGGTATGGCGGGACTCAAGGCAGGTCAGTCGGAGATTGTCGGCGCTTGGAGCGTCGCAAAAGGTAAGTCACAGGCCAGCGGGCGTTTGTCGGCGCATCAACTGAGCCTTCCCGGACGTGATCCTCTGGTGGGGTTGAAGCGGTCTGCGGCGGGCACGCCTTTGGCGCCGCTGGCCGAACGGCTGGCCGATGCGGTGCGCCGCGCGGGGGAGGATAATGTGCTGCGAACCAGCCTGGCCTTCGCGCAGAGCGGCCAGGGTGGGAGCGTGGTGCTGACGAACAGTGGATTCGAATCGCGCAGCGGCGCGCGTGTGACGATTCCCGGTGATGGCAGGGTGACCATTGCCTGGCCGGGCAAGGCGGGAGCAGCTGTCGACTGGGCGCTGGATGGCGCGCTCACGACGGACGGGGGTGGGCTACCGAAGGCTGCACTGCGGCTGGCACGGCGGCCGCGTGGCGGATTGGGTGGGCAGCTTTTTATCGACCCATATGCCGCTCGCGACGCCAGGCTGGCGCTCGACCCTGTACGTTTTACTGCCGGACCTCGGGGAGATACGCTCTTTTCAACAGTGGCAAGGCTGGACGGCCCACTGCCCGGCGGACGTCTGCGCGGGCTTGTGGTGCCGGTTGCGGGACAGCTGAATGCTGATGGCTCGATAGCCATCAACCGACGCTGCGTGCCGTTGGCGTTGGAGGAGGCGCGCTACGGCAGCTTTTCGGTTGGGCGAACCCGGCAGACGCTGTGTCCAATCGGCGGTGGCGCTCTGGTGGCGAC
>CAMPIM010000144.1 GCA_946886365.1 uncultured Novosphingobium sp. | reverse complement strand
GAGCGACGAAGCGGCGCAGGGCCGCATCGGTGCGCGTGACGGGGCTGGCGTCTCTTCTTCCCGTGCACCGGCCGCTTATGCGGCAGGCCCTGGGCTCATGTCGCATGACGCTCAGGGAAGACAGAAATATGATCAGGACCGGAATTTCATTGCTGGCGCTGCTGGCCGCCACCCCCGCTCTCGCCGAAGATTCGGGCGAGATCATCGTCACCGCGCTCGGCATCGAACAGCCTGCCGATGAAGTCGGGCAGGCGGTGACCGTGATCGATGAAAAGACGATCGAAACGCGCCAGAATGTCAGCGTCGCGGACCTGCTGATCACCACCCCCGGCATCCGCTTCAACCGCGCTGACGCCGTGGGCGGCGTCACCGGCATTTCGATCCGTGGCGCGGAAACGACGCAGACGCTGGTGCTGCTGGATGGGGTCAAGATCAATGACCCGAGCGTCATCGGCGATGCCTATGATTTCGGCAACCTGCTGACCGGCAACATCCGCCGCGTCGAAGTGCTGCGCGGCTCCAACTCCGTCGTCTATGGCAGCCAGGCGATCGGCGGCGTCGTCAACATCATGTCGGAGGAGCCCGGCGAACGCTTTGGCGGCAGCGCCTCTGTGGATTATGGCTATGCCGATACGCTGAATGCAAAGGCCAACATTTCGGGCAGCACAGGCATCGCCTCTGGCAGCGCGGGCGTCGCGTATTTCCGTACCGATGGCATTTCCGCAGCCAAAGGCGGCACGGAGAAGGACGGCTATGAGAACATCGCCACCAACGCAAAGCTGAAGCTCGCCTTCACCGACAATCTCAGCCTCGACCTGCGCGGCTATTATATCCATGCGGACCTCGACACCGACATCTTCTTCGGCGCGCCAGCCGACACGACCGACAGCAGCAAGCTTGACCAATATATCGGCTATGCAGGGCTGAACCTCGCCTCTTTCGACGGCAAGCTGACGCAGCGGGCGGCGGTGACCTGGTTCCGCGCAGAGCGCAGCTATGAATCTCCCTTCGGGCCTTCCGGCTTTACTGGCAGGACGTTGCGGTTCGAATATCAGGCCGTCTTCCAACCCATCGACAGGGCCAAGCTGCTGCTGGGATATGAACATGAACGGCCGGAATATGACTCATTCTTCTTCGATTCCTTCGCAGGCCAGAATGTCTACAGCAATGCTGGCGCGAATATCGACAGCGTCCATGCGCTGGCCGTCGTGAAGCCCTTTGCCGGTTTGTCCCTGACCGGCGGCGTGCGCCATGACGATCACAGCCAGTTTGGCGGAGCGACCACCTTCGGCGCCAACGCCAACTACTCGCCCAACCATGGCCTCACCAATGTGCGCGCAAGCTATGGCGAGGGGTTCCGCGCGCCATCGCTCTATCAGCTTTACGATCCCACCTATGGCAATGCCGCGCTCGATCCGGAGCGGTCGAAAAGCTATGATGTCGGCATCGACCAGCAGCTTGGCGGCGATCAGGCCACGATCTCGATCACCGCGTTTCGCCGCACCATCGACGGCCAGATCGATTTCGACTTCGGCACCTCGCAATATTTCAATCTGGGCCGCACGCGTGCCAAGGGCGTGGAGGCCATACTGACGTTGAAGCCTGTCGAAGCGCTGACTGTCACGGCCTCCTATAGCTATGTCGATGCGCGGAACCGCGACACGGGCGCTCGCCTCCCGCGCCGTCCGACTAACGTCGTCAGTCTCGCGGCCGACTATCGCTGGCAGTTCGGACTGTCGGCCGGAGCGACGCTGCTAATGGCCAGCGACAGCTATAATAATGCATCCGCCACCCAGCGGCTCGACGGCTACGCGCGGCTGGACCTGCGCGCGTCGCTGCCGATCAACGAGCATCTGGAGATTTACGGCCGCATCGACAATGTTACGGATGAAGAATATGCGACCGTCTATGGCTACAGCACCTACGGCCGGTCGGCCTATGGCGGCGTGCGTGTCCGCTTCTGACGGTAGAAGGTGAAGGGGGTGGGCGACTGCCCCCCTTCATCGCAGGGGCGCGGCCTTTGGCTGCGCCCTGCCTTTGCTTGCGGCGTCCGCCTGCGCCACGATGCTGCGCGCGGCCTGCACATAGGCGGGGCCGCCGCAGACCGTCCAGGCTTGCGGCACGCGGATGCGAGGAATGGATCGCAGCACCGGGTGGTGCAGCATCTCCGTCCCCTGATCGACGACCTTTTCGCTGCCTTCTTCCACGATCAGATAGTCGGGCCTGGCCGCAATCATCTCCTCCAACGGCACCTGCGCCAGCGCGGGCTTGCCAAGCTTCGTCGCCAGATTGGTGAGGCCTGCGCGCCGGATCAACTCATCGACCAAAGTGCCGGTCCCGGTCATATAGCCGCGCCGCTGATAATAGGCAGCCACGCCGCCGCGCCGGGACCGGGGCAGGGCGGCAAGGTCGCGCTCCATGCCCGCGATCATCGCCTCGCCCCGGGCGGGATGGCCGACAATGGCCGCCACCTGCCGAATCTGTCCCCTGATCGCCGCGAAACTGTCCGCGCTCGCCAGCCCCAGCTTGCGCCATCGCCCATCCGGCGCACCGACCACGCCGCCAGCGCCATCGGGAAAGCCGATCACCAGGTCGGGGCGCAGCGCCAATACCTCTTCGGCCGGGCGTTTCAGCACTGGAAAGCGCCGCGCCTGCCCGATCGCCGCCGACAGTTCCGGATCATGGCCATAGGGGCTCAAGGCCGCGATCTGCCCCGGATCGGCGAGCGCCAGCACATATTGGTCGGAACAGGTGTTGAGCGACACGATACGCTTGGGCGGCGCGGGCGCAGCGCCGGTCAGGCCAAGCGCAACAAGCGCCGCGATGATCCTGCCATACACCGATTCAGCCTCCACAAAACGCCGCGCTCCTGCGAAGGCACTCGAACGAGACGAGTGGCTCGTGAGAGCCCAGCTCAGACGGGGGAACGGGGCTCCTGCCTTCGCAGGAGCACTATGATCCCTAACAGCGGTTTCGGAGCGCGCAAGCCATGAAGGCCCTCCGCCATCCCCTGCTGTTGCCGGTTCTGATCGGCCTAACCTTGGCTGCGGCGCTTGGCTCCCTCACGCTGGGCGCCGTACCACTCTCTCCCGCCCGCATCCTTGCCGTCCTCACCGGCGGCGGTGACGAGGTCGCTCGCGCTATCCTCATCGACCTGCGCCTGCCGCGCATGCTGCTCGGCCTCATCGTCGGCGCGATGCTCGGCCTCTCGGGAGCCGCGCTTCAGGGCTATCTCCGAAACCCGCTCGCCGAACCCTCGGTCCTTGGCGCCTCCAACGCGGCGGCTCTCGGAGCAGTCTGCGCCCTATATTTCGGCCTCGCGCAGCTTCACTCGCTCATCCTCCCCGCCCTCGCCATCACCAGCAGCCTCATCGCCATCGCCGCGCTGTTCCTGCTGGCGGGGCCATCCGAAAGCCCCCTGACCCTGATCCTTGCAGGTATAGCTGTCGCAACCCTCGCCGGGGCAGGGATCAGCCTGTCGCTCAACCTCTCACCCAATCCCTTCGCGGCGATGGAGATTATGAGCTGGCTGATGGGCAGCCTTGAAAATCGCAGCTACGCCCATGTCTGGATCGCGCTGCCCTGCGTCCTCATCGGCGCTGCGCTGCTGATCGCCGACGGCCGCAGCCTCGACGCGCTGACCTTGGGGGAGGAGGGCGCCCAAGCACTGGGTGTTGACCTCTCCAAGGCGCGGCTGCGCATGATGCTGGGCGTCGCGATCGGCGTCGGCGGAGCAGTCGCGGTGTCGGGGGCGATCGGCTTTGTCGGCCTTATCGTCCCTCACCTCGTCCGTCCCCTGACGGATCGCTCCCCTTCGGCGATTCTGCTCCCCTCGCTGCTCGGCGGCGCGGCGTTGCTCACGCTGGCCGACATCGGCGTCCGGCTGATCCCCACCAGCAGCGAACTCAAGCTCGGCGTCCTGACCGCATTGCTCGGCGTTCCGGTATTTCTGGTCCATCTCATGCGGGAGCGGCGGCTATGGTGACCATCCGCGCCGAAAACCTGTCCGTCCGCCTCGGCCGCCATGCCGCCGTGACCGGCGTCACTACGGTGCTGGAGCCGGGGCAACTGGTCGGCATCATCGGCCCCAATGGCGCGGGAAAATCCACGCTGATCCGCGCCTTGCTCGGCCTCGTCCGCGCGGAAAGCGACACCGTGTCGATCGACGGCCTCCCGATCGCCAGCCTCAGCCGAAAGGACATAGCCCGCCGCGTCGCCTATCTCCCCCAAGGCCAGACGCTGCACTGGCCATTGCTGGTCGAAAGACTGGTAGCGCTCGGCCGCATGCCGCATCTTGGTCCGCTGTCCCGCCTGTCTCCGCAGGATGAGGCTCTAGTCGATGCCGCGCTCGCCCGCGCCGACGTCCTCCACCTGAAAGGCCGCATCGCGACCGAACTGTCGGGCGGCGAGCGCGCCCGCGTCCTCCTCGCCCGCGCGCTGGCTGTGGGCGCGCCAGCCCTGATCGCTGACGAACCCCTAGCGGCTCTCGACCCCGGTCATCAACTGGATGTCATGGACCTGCTCAAGGCCGAAGCCCGCACTGGCTCGCTGGTCGTTACGGTGTTGCACGACCTTGGCATGGCGGCGCGCTACTGCGACCGATTGCTACTGATGGACAGAGGCCGCCTTGTCACCGACGGCTCGCCGTTGAGTGTCCTGACCGAACAAAGCCTCGCGCAGGTCTACGGCATCTCGGCTTGCATAGAGCCCGATGGCGAATGGCCGCTGATCCTGCCCACGGGACGGATCAAAAGCTAACCACCACACTCCGTTCGCCCTGAGCCTGTCGAAGGGCTTCTCTTTTCTTTTAAGAAGGAAAAGGCTTCGACAGGCTCAGCCCGAACGGGGGAGGGGCTGTTATTCCGCAAAAGCCTTGGGCGCAGCCGCCACCACCGTATAAGTTCCGGCACCAACCTCCGACACTTCCAGCGCCCGCTCGGCAACCCCGCCACGCCCGAACCGGAACGCGCCATCAATCCCCGAAAAGCCCCCCGAATCGCGCAGCCGCGCCGCCGGGAATACCGTCCCCGGCTTCCAATCCCGCGCAATCCGCACGGTCAGCAGCACCGCATCATAGCCCAGCGCCGACAGCCGAAACGGCGCGCTGCCATAACGCGCCCGATACTTGCCCGCCAATTGCCCATAAAGCCCATCGGACACGCTGGCGAACCACGCGCCCCGCAAAGCCGGAGCGGACGCCAGTCCGCGATCCGTATTCCACAATTCCGTGCCCAGCAGGCGCGCCGTCGCCCCGCCATTCTTCCGCACGATCGGCGCCAGCTGCAACGCCACCCGCCCGCTATCCGCGATCAGCAGCGCGTCATAGCTGGACGAAGCCTGCAATTTCTTGACCGCCGCCGTCATCGAAGCAGGCGTCCGGTCGAACGTCTGCATAGACACGACCGTCCCGCCCACACCCTCGACCGCGCGCAGCAGCGACGTGCCCGACCGCTCGCCATAGACACCCTTGGGCACCAGCGCGGCGAACTTCGATAGCCCCTTGCCCTTCGCGAATTCGACGACGCGTTCGATCGACTGGTTGGGGTTATAGCCCATGATGTAGACGCCGTTTCCGGCAACGCTCACATCGTTGGAAAAGCTGATCACCGGCACATTCGCCTTTGCGGCGATCGGACCCACGACCCGCGCGTCTTCGGCCAGCAGCGGCCCCAGGATCAGGCGATTGCCCTCCGCCAGCGCCTTGTTCGCCGCCGCTGCCGCGCCCATGCTGGTGTCATAGGTGGTGATGCGCACCTTGTCGGCCTTGGTATCCAGCAGCGCCAGCGTGGTCGCATTGGCGATCGACTGTCCCACGCCCGCATTCGGCCCGCTCATCGGCACCAGCAGCGCGACGCGGTGGCGCAGCGTGTCGGTCGGCAGGCCCTGTGTCACATCAGGGCCACTGGGAACAGGCTCCGTCGGCCGCACCGGACCCGGCCCACGCGGCACGATCGACTGACAGGCGGCGAGAGCCAAAGCGCTGGCAGCGAACAGGATACGCGCACCGCGCTTCATTGCCGCGAACATGTCCGCTTGCCGGAGGGCATCCGTCTCTGTCATCTGGCGTCCTTATGGAAGATACAACTTCTGGGCTGGAGCCCGGGCTTTACATCGTTGCGGGGCCGATCGGCAACCTCGGAGACCTTAGCCCGCGCGGGGCGGAAGTCCTGCGCCTTGCCGATGTAATCGCCGTGGAAGATACACGGGTGAGCGCACGTTTGCTGCGTCACGCGGGATCGGATCGCCCGATGATCCCCTATCACGACCACAGCGCCGAAGGCGTCCGCGCCCGCCTGATCGAGCGGATGGCGAGCGAATCGGTCGCGCTCCTGTCCGATGCCGGAACGCCGCTCATTTCCGACCCCGGCTACAAGCTCGTCCGCGACGCGCGAGCCGCCGGTCGCAACATTATAACGCTGCCCGGCCCCAGCGCCGCCATCGCCGCGCTAACCCTGTCCGGCCTGCCCACCGATCGCTTCCTCTTCATGGGCTTCCTGCCGGTGAAGCAGAAGGCCCGCGCCGACACCCTTGCCGAAGTCGCCGCCCTGCGCGCCACGCTCATCTTCTACGAAAGCGGCCCGCGCCTGTCGGAAAGCCTAGCCGCCATGGCCGAAGGACTTGGAGACCGCGAAGCCGCAGTCTCCCGAGAAATCAGCAAAACGTTCGAGGAAACCCGCACCGGCACGCTGACCGAACTCTCCGCCCGCTACGCCGACGCCCCGCCCAAGGGGGAGATCGTCGTCATCGTCGGCCCGCCCGGCGAAGCCCCCCCAGCCAGCGCCGAAGACGCCGACGCCGCCCTCCTCGAAGCGATGGAACGACTCCCCGTCTCCAAGGCTGCCGGAGAGGTCGCCAAGAAACTCGGCCTCGACCGCCGCGCCCTTTACGAC
>CAMPIM010000143.1 GCA_946886365.1 uncultured Novosphingobium sp. | reverse complement strand
CCCCAGACATTCCACTCATGGACCTCATAATCGGTCCATTCAGGGTCGCTCGCCTCCGGCAGTACCGCCACTTCAAACAGCGGCGCTTCATCCTGTGGATGATACCAGGCCCAGATAAAGCGGTTCGCTTCGGTGATGTGCCAGTTGCGCGTGCACTTGCGCTTCACCTGCGGCGGGATATTGCGAGCATAGGGCACGTCCTTCACTACCGCCTCGTCGCCGTCATAGCGCCAGGCGTGAAAGGGGCATTCCAGCAGATTGCCATGCACCTTGCCGCCATGGCCCATATGCGCGCCCAGATGCTTGCAATAGGCGTCCAGCATGCGGACCTTGCCATCCTCGCCGCGCCAGATCGCCAGATCCTTGGAGAAATAGCGCAGCGGCTTCACTTCGCCGACCTGCAATTCCGAGGACAAGAGGATCGGATACCAGCCAAAAGGAATGCCGATATCCAGGTTGCGCTCTTCGATTGATGCGCGGTCCTTTACTTCGGCCAGCCGCCAATCGAGCAGGTCCTGCCCCTTCAGCTTCTCAAGTATCTGCCATACGGCAACCGGCGGCGTGCGCGCATCGGATGCGGCTGCGGTTTCGGGGTTCGACATGGAAAGGCTCCGTCAGATTATTTGAGGTCAAAGACCTTGAGGGCGTTTTCGCGCAGGAATTTCGGCCACACTTCGTCCTTGAAGGGGACGTTCTGCATGTCGCTGAATATCCTCTCCAGGCTTAGACCCATGGGGAAATATCCGGCATAGATGATCTTGTCGGCGCCACGCGTGTTGGCGTAGTCGATGATCGCCTTTGGATAGTGCTTGGGCGCGAAGGCGCTCGTCGAATAATAGAGGTTCGGCCATTTGAGCATCAGCTTGACCGCCAAAGCTTCCCACGGCTCCGCGCCATGGCGCATGACGACCTTCAGGTCAGGGAAGAACCAGCAAACCTCGTCCAGATGCTCGACCTTTTGCGTCTCCATCGGAATACGCGGACCCGGAATACCGGCATTGAGCAGCACAGGCAGACCCAGTTCGGCGGCAACCGTGTAGAGCGGGAACATATATTTATGATTGATCGCCACCTGCGGCAGCGTACCCGCCGGGAACACGCTGATCGCCGACAGCCCGACTTCGGCATGGATGCGCTTGATCCGCTTTACTTCCTCCATGCCATTGTTCGGATCGCAGGGCAGGTCGAAGAAGAAGCGGTCGCCGTACATTTCCTTCGCACGGTAGGACGTCGCATTGTCATTCCATCCAACCAGCGCCTTGTCGATGCCATATTGGTCCATCTGCTCGACAGTCCAGGACACGAAATCATCGACCTTGCCGGTCTGCGGAATGTCCTTGAACATATATTGCGCCGGCATGGCGAACTGCTGCAGCGTCTGCTGATCCTTGATCAGCGGGCGGAAGGGATCGAACCAGGCCGAACGGTCTTCGGCGTCCGGAATACCCAGCATGCAATCGATTATCTTTATGTCCTTGGGCATGCCCATGGGAACTCTCCTGTTCAGTTGTTTTCGGCCAGCTCGGGCCACAGCGCACGAAGCGCGATCTTGTTGATTTTCTGCGACTGGTTGCGCGGCAGGGGCTTGGCCGAAAAGGCGACGCGCACCGGCGCCTTATAGGGTGCAAGCCTGCCCGCCACCCAATCGATGATGCTGCGTTCATCCAGACCATCCGCCTGAACCACCGCGACCAGCGCCTCGCCCAGTCGATCGTCCGCGATCCCAAAGGTCGCGCATTCGGTGATCTGCGGCATTTCGCTCAGGACGCGCTCGACTTCGGCGCAATAGATATTCTCGCCGCCTGAAATCACCATGTCCTTGGCGCGGTCAACGATGAAGATGTAACCTTCCTCATCCTGATAGCCGATGTCACCAGTGCGCAGCCAGCCATCGGGCGTAAGGCTCTTTGCCGTATCCTCCGGCCTGTTCCAGTAGCCATTCATGATCATGGCACTGCGCACGATGATCTCGCCGGTTTCATTCGGACCACAGACCGCGCCGTCCTCGCGCTCGATCCGCAAGTCTACCAGCGGCAACACCCGTCCCGCCGAAGCACGAGCAGCCAGAAAGTCCGCTCCCACAGCCTGCGCGATCGCGCCCGATGTTTCCGTCATGCCATAGCCGGTCCCTATCATCGCATGCGGGCAGAGCTTGCGCACTTCCTCAAGCAGGTTGAGCGGCAGCGCCTGCCCGCCCGATCCGATGTTCCGCACGGAACTAAGGTCAGCCTCCTTGCTTCGCGCGCGATGCACCATGTCCCACAGCATGGTGGGAACGGTGGAAAGCTGCGTCACCCGCTCCCGCTCGATCAGGCGCACAGCCTCTTCCGCATCCCAGCGGCGCATGACGACGATCTTGCCGCCCGATAGCAACGGTGCAAGGAAGCCAGCGCCCAGCCCCGAAATGTGGAACAGAGGATAAACCAGCAAAATAGCCTGAGGCGGCACCCGCGCTGCGATGGCCTCCACCGGAACCCCATATTCACGCGCCATATTGTGCAGCACCATCATGCCGGTCAGCTGCGTGCCCAGCAATCCGGTAATCAGGCTGCGGTGTGAAAGCACCGCGCCCTTTACCCGCCCGGTCGTTCCCGACGTGAACAATATGGCGCACGGATCGCCCGGTTCCGCAGCCGCATTATTCGCGATCGGTGACGTCTCATCACCCAACGGCTGCGTCACGTCGATCAGACGCCCCGCATAGCCTCCGTCGCGCAGCAACGCCGCTCTTTCAGTGTCCGCCAGAACAAGATCCGGCGTAACCTCCTCGACCATGGCATGAAGTTCGGCGGGCGACCCGCGGCTGTTGAGCAACGCCGCAACGCCGCCCTGCTTCACAACCGCCAGAAACGCCACCATCCACTCGGCGCGGTTGCGCATGCAGATTGCGACCCGCTGCCCCCGATCTATGCCCAATCGGGCTGCCAACTGATCCCGCCAAGCGAACATGTCCGCAAAGCTCAACCGCCGCTCACCCTCCGGCCCGTCGAAATCAACGATACAGACCTGCTCTCCAAAGCGGCACGCCCCTTCTATCAATTGATTGAGGTCCGACGGCGCGTTCACGAAAAAACGCAGCCCATCCTGCTCGCCAATCTCAAAAGGCGTTCCTGGCGCGGTGACTGTCGCGAAAATTGGGTCGATCTTGCTCATGCTATCCTTGGGATCACTCTACCGCCGTGGAATTTCTCGACGAGAGTTGGCGCCGGAGCCGCAGCCCCCGCGCGTTCCCGACATCCTCTATCCTCGACTCGTCGCCTGCTTTTGTTGAGGCCGACTTTATTCCGTCATTCGCGTAATTCAACAATATTATTTTTCCGCATGTTTCAGACGATCATCCATACTGCTTACGCAAGCGAGGAAGTCGCTGAAATACCCTGAAACCAAAATGATTTTCGCGTAATCCCGGCTTAGGCAATGGCGGATCGCAGCATCATTCCGAAGCCGTCATATATTCATTGCGACGCCCCGAAACATCCATATTCGGAATTTATAGATTTACAAATTACGAATTCTGCATGATCCTGAGTCGCATCGCACCGGTTTCGGCAAGAGTGTGATTCTGTTTAGGTGAGGTTCTGGACGTCGAATGAGCGAGGATTTTCAAGGCCGCGTCGCCATCATCACGGGCGGCAGCGATGGCATCGGCCTCGCGACCGCCACCTTGTTGGCACAGCGCGGCGCGCAGGTCGTCATTTGCGGCCGCAGGAAAGCGCTACTCGACAGCGCGCGCGACAGCATCTCTGCACAAGGCGGCCGGATCGAAGCAATCCAGCTCGACGTCACTGACACCGATGCCCTTGCGGCGATGGTCGAAGGCACCGCGCAAAAATATGGGCGCCTCGACATGCTGGTGAACAACGCCATGTCCACCCATTATGCGCCGATCAGCAAACTGACGCTGGAACATTGGCGCAAGGATTTTGCCGTCAACAGCGACGCCGCCTTCGTCAGCACCAAGGCCGCCCTGAAAGTGATGGCTCAGGCGGGCAAGGGATCGATCGTCAACATCGCCTCGACCTGCGGCATCCGCGCGACCGTGAACATGGCAAGCTATTCCGCCTCAAAGGCTGCGCTCGTCCACTTCACCGCCGCCGCCGCGATGGAGGCTGCGCCACTCGGAATCAGGATAAACGCGATCATTCCCGGCCAGGTGCAAACAGCACCAACTGAACTTTTTTCGGCACGCGCAGCGGACACTGCCACCCGTATAACAGCCGCCATACCCATGCAGCGTGGGGGCCAGCCCGAAGAATTGGCTCATGCCATCGTCTTCATGCTGTCCGACGCTGCAAGTTACATCACGGGAACAGCTCTACCCGTCGATGGCGGGAAGGCGGCTCAACTTTACATGCCCAGCTAAGGCCCAAACCAGCGGCATCCAGAACTGAATAGTCCGGAACACGCAAATAGACTTCAGCGCGGTCGCATTCGTCACAACTAAAAACCTTATTATATCTATGGGAGAGATATTGATGGCCAAGACATATACATGTGCAGCGCTACAACTGATCATCGGGGTCAGCGGCCTGGCTCTTGCCAGCCAATCAATGGCGCAGACCACCGCGACACCTTCGGAGCCGGGCCTCGATGAAATCGTCGTCACTGCCCAGAAGCGCGCCCAGAATCTTCAGGATGTCCCCATCGCCATCAGCGCGATCAGTTCCGAAAAGGTGGAACAGCTCGGCATTCGTGACAGCCGGGATCTGAGCGGCCTTGCGCCCAACGTCGTCGTGACGCAGGGCACCACCAGCAACAGCGCGGCCGTCTTTTCCATGCGCGGCATCTCGAACGGCGGCAGCGAGAGCTTCGGCATCGATGCAGCCAACGGCCTTTACGTGGATGGCGTGTATATCGCGCGCGGCGGCGCCATGGGCCTCAGCGTCATGGACATTGAGCGGGTGGAGGTGCTGCGCGGGCCGCAGGGCACCCTGTTCGGCCGCAACACGACGGGCGGCGCGATCCACTTCATTTCCCGCGCGCCTTCGTCCACCTTCCGGCTGAAGGCGGAGGCTGGCTATGGCAATTTCAACGCGTGGAACGGCAAGATCTCCGTCGATCCGGGTGAGATTGCAGGCATCTCGACCACCTTCTCCTACAGCCACAGTGAACGCGACGGGGTTATCGACAACATCCTGCAACCCCGCGACTCCCGCGATCCGGGTGCGCGCAAGTCAGATGCGTTTCGCGCTGGCGCCAAAATCGACCTGGGCGGGACCGGCAGCATCCAATATGTTTTCGACTGGAACCGTATCAAGGGCACGCCGCTCCCCTTCATCCTGACCCACGTGGCGGATGGTACGCCCAACGCCCCGATCACTGTCGATGGTCGGCTGGCGGTGGTGACGCAGCAGGCGCCGGTAGCCCAATATCTGGCGGGGGCAACCTTCGCGGACCCGGAATGCGCGGCACTGGCGGTCCCCTCGCGCACCTATCGGCATAAGGTCTGCAACAACATCCTCAGCAGCGCTACCGACAAGACTTGGGGCCATAATCTGCAAGTTCAGAATGACTTTGGTGGCTTCAAGGTCAAGACGACAACGGGCTATCGTTTCTGGAACAGCGACGGCGTCACCGATCTGGACGGGATCGGCGCGTTCAGCGGCCCGGCCTTCTCCAACGCGACACTATTCAACGGCATGCCTGCATTCCTGCTTCAACAAATTCCCACCATACCGGCTGCCGCCATTCCGTTCATTTCCGCAGCGCCGGTGCCGACAGTCAGCCAGGATTTGTTCTTCGTAGACAATAAGCGGCGCCACAAGCAGTTCAGCCAGGAAATTGAAATTTCCGGCGACAGTAGCTCGCTGGACTGGGTCGTCGGCGGCTTCTACTTCTGGGAGAAGGGGTCCGAGAATGGTCGTCAAAATAGCGGCTTCATCCTCGACACCAATTCGGTCTTCCTCGCCAATTTCGGTCCTCTCGGACCGGGCTTCGCCGCAGCCAATCCGGCCCGTTACCGGCTCGTCCAGACGCTTGCCCGGCTTAACTACACGACATCGAGCGAGAGCACCGCACTCTACGGCCAGTTCACCTTCTATCCGGGTGGCCGTGACAGCGGCATCCGCCTGACTGCTGGCGGCCGCTACACCTGGGACGAAAAGAAGATGATCCGTCTCCAGAACGGCGCAGCCCCGCCTCCCGTCCCGGAATATGGCGCTGCCAAGTTCAGCAAGTTCACCTGGAACCTGATGGCCGGTTACGACGTCGCCGATGGCATCAACCTCTATGCGCGCGCCGCCACCGGCTATCGCTCGGGTGGCTTCAATTCTCAGGACCCCGCACTCACCGGCACGAACCAGCTGGGCAGCTTCGAACCCGAGAAGGTGACCTCCTACGAAATCGGCGCAAAGACGGAATTGTTCAACCGCCGCCTGCGCCTGAACGTCGCGGCCTATCACAACATCTACGACAACCTCGCTGTCATCGGCCCCGTTACCGACGCTCCAGCGGGCACGTTCGCCACCCGCATCATCAACGCGGGCAAGGTCGTTTATAACGGCGTGGAAGCGGAAGCGCAGGCAGTCCTTTCCGACAACTTCTCGATCGATGGCAGCATCGGCTATATCGACATAAAATATAAGGAGTTCCTGGCCGGACAGTCGCCTGTAGCCGGGGAGCCTCCGGTCAATATCGCGTCGATCGCAACGCCCGGCTATACGTCACCGCTGACCGCCAATGTCGCACTGAACGCGCAGTTCCCGCTGAACTGGGGCAATGCCACCCTGCGCGGCCGGATCGGCTATACACATGAAGACGGCAAATATAATTTCAGCAGCAGCCTCGGTTCGCCGTTCAACGAACAGATCAAGGGCGATAATATCGACCTGATCGATGCACAGATCAGCGTTGACGGCATTCCGCTGGGGACGGGCGAAGGCGAAGTCCGCCTGTGGGTGAAGAACCTCACCAACGCGAAGGATTTTGCTCGCGGCATCGACTTCGGCCAGCTCGGCTATGCGGGGGGATATTATGCCGAACCGCGGACCTATGGCATCACCGTC
>CAMPIM010000142.1 GCA_946886365.1 uncultured Novosphingobium sp. | reverse complement strand
CTGATCTTCATGGGAAGAGCCTGCCTATATGTCTGAAGGTGAAAAGAGCCGGCCTGTTTAAAAGGCTGGGCGCGCCTCTACATCGTGCCGCCGCGAAGGGCAAGTAGGCTCATCGGATCGGCCGCGCGAGCAAGGGGTAGGGATTGATCGCCCGTCCCCCGTACCATGGCTCGCCCGGCGCGATCTCATTCATGGCAAAATGGAGGTGCGGCGCTGACGGATCGGCATTGCCGGTGCTGCCGACGGTGGCGATCTTCTGCCCCCGCCGCACGCTCTGACCCTCTGCCAATCCGGCGGCATAGCCATCCAGATGCGCATAATAAAAGATCCGCCGACCGTCAGGCGATCGCTCATAGATGGTCAGCCCGCCATCCGCGCTCGTGAACAGCTTCTCGATACGACCATCCGAAGCCGCCAGCACAGCCCGCCCCCGCGCCGCCATGATGTCGATCGCATCATGCGGCCGCGCGCCGCCTGCCCTCGCCTGCGTAAAAGTGTCGGTCAACGCGGTCGGCGGCACACCCTCAACCGGGATCAGCAGCGGCCCAGTCTCCGCCGCAGCCGGGCGCAGAGGCGGCGGACCCGTCCTTTCCGGGCCACCCGGAACGATGCGCACGCACATCTTGAGGAACAGGAGCAAAAGCAGGACGGCGACTATGATGCCCACCCATCCTCGCCGCCCCGGCCTCCTCATGCCTGGAATACCGCCTTCACCCCGCTCTTCACCATCTGCGCCAGCCGCGCCGCATCCCAGTTGGTCAGGCGAATGCAGCCATGACTCTCGGTGCGGCCTATGGTCTGCGGTTCAGGGGTGCCGTGGATGCCATAATGCTGCTTGGACAGATCAATCCAAACGACACCGACGGGTCCATTCGGCCCCGGCTTCAACACCGCCTTCTCGTCTTTCGCGTCTGCATCCCAGAACAGGTCGGGATTATAATGGAAATCGGGATTGCGGCTGATCCCCTTGATCTCCCAGGTGCCAAGCGGCAACGGATCATGTGCCGATCCCATGGTCGCCGGGAATTGCGCGATCAGCTTGTTGGCCTCGTCGAACACGCGCAGCACGCCGTCGGACTTGTCGATCACGATATGATCGGCCTGCGGCTGGTCCTTGGCCACAGCCAGGCTGGCGAGCGTATTGCCCCAGCCGCGCTCATCGCCCTCGATCTGCGCGACCGGCTGATTGCCCACGGCTGGCACCCGCACCGTAGCCCCCGGCCCCAGCCTTGTATTAGGCGCATTCAACGCCACCAGCACTTCGGGCTTGGTGTGGAATCGCTCGGCCAGCTTTTCGATCAAATTGCGATAGCCGAGTGCAGGCAGCTTCGCCTGATCGGCATATTCCTTGGGGATCGCGGTGAACGGACCACGCGCAAAGCCCTCAGGGATCGTCACCAGCCATGTAGCGGTCGGCGGCTTGTCCCCCAGCAACGCCTTCGCAGTCGCCTCATCATATTTGCCGGTTTCCGGTAAGCCCTTCGCCTCCTGAAATCCCTTCAGCGCGGCGGTGAAGGACATGCCCTCCTTCCCATCCAGCACGCCAGGAGAAAATCCCGCCCGGTCAAGCGCCACCTGCGCCTGCAAGATCGAGTCCGCGCGAGCAGGCGCACCGCCCGGCTCGGGCACTATGGAGAAGGCATAAGGATCGCCGACCGGCTTAACCGCCGCGCCCTGCGCTACCTCCTTCTGATCTCCGGGAGCCGTTATCCCGCTTTCATTGGCGTCGGTGACGGCAACCTTGCAAGCCGAGCAGAGCAGCGTGAGCGCGAGCAGATATGTCTTCAAGGCGATACTCTCCCGATGTTCGGGGAGAGAAACGCGCAAAGCTCAGGAAAGCTGCCTCCTGCCATTAACTAGCATCCGGCGAGACCTAATTAGAGCACAATATGTTCGATCTAAATCACTACGTCCGTTCGGGCGAACGGCATCAGGAAGTGGCGCTGATCCATAAAGCCACGCTTCTCTAAGCCCCTCCCAGCACAGCCGAAAATGCCGCAACGCCCGCGCGCGGCCCGTCCGGATGCGCCCACACCGCGCTGCTCACCGCCAGAAAGTCCGCGCCCGCCTCGACCAGCGGCGCGGCATTATCCGCCGTAATCCCCCCGATCGCCACGCAAGGCAGCTCGAACAGGGTCGTCCACCAGCCAAGGATCGACGGCTCCGGCCGATGATGCGTTTCCTTGGTCGTCGTGGGATAGAAGGCGCCGAACGCGACATAGTCTGCCCCAGCCTCGCCCGCTTCCATCGCAAGGTGGCGGCTGTCATGGCAGGTCACGCCAATCTGCACCTTCGGCCCCAATATCTTGCGCGCTTCTCGCGGGTCGCCATCCCCCTGCCCCAAATGCACGCCATCCGCGCCCAGCCGCTTGGCCAGCGCGACGCTGTCGTTGATAATAAAGGCAACCTCCCGCTCCGCGCACAGCTTCTGCAGCGGCTCGGCCGCTAGGGCGATCGCGTCCTCGTCCAGGTCCTTCAGCCGCAACTGGAATGCCGCCACCTTGCCGCCGTCCAAAGCCTGCGCCAGCTTTGCCACGAACCCCTCCTCGATCGCGGGCGGTGATATGAGGTAAAGCTGGCAGGGCGGGCGGAAGCCCTTGTCGAACTGGTCGGCAAAATGCGGATCGAGCGCCAGCTCTTCATCGGTAAAATCGGTCATGCGCAGCCCTTAGCGCGT
Organism: uncultured Novosphingobium sp.; assembly: GCA_946886365.1. Next base: position 4,437 of record CAMPIM010000142.1, on the reverse strand, counting down.
TTCGCTGCCCAAGGAAAAGAATGGAACCGCGTTCAGGCCCAGCGGCTTGTCCTGCCACATTGTGGTAGCTATCCGATTGTTCAAAAGAAGAAGGCGATAAGCTGTCCAGTAGCTAACGACCAGTTGCTGCCGCTGAATGACTAAAGCTCCTTGCCTAAAAGCGGCCATAACCTCAGGATCGTCGCATGGGGAGATATGCTGTAGTCGCGGTGGTATTGTTTGCCATCCAGGGGGCCTCGAGCCCAGCAAAGACGCCGTTGCCTAGGGCAGCGGATGTCCTGAGGGCCGAGCGCGCAGATTGGCAAGCGGCGATGTTGGGTATCGTTGGAAATGATGGGGCCACTGATCCGGATTTCTCGGGTAGTCCTCAGGCGATCTTCAATCTCAGATGCAGTGCCAAAGGGGCTGGACGCGCCTTTTGCAATTATGTGGTTACCGGTTTTCGCGGTTCGCATCGCCGGACTGGCAAACGACTTATGATCATGCGCGAATCCGGTCACTGGACGCGAGCCCTAGATGACGAGTAGCTATCGACCATTTATGGTCACTCTTGGAAGCGCTGGGTTGCCCGATCAGCGGACGCGGCTAACTGTCATCATGTGCTGGATCATGAATTTGGCTTCAGGGTAGGTTGTTAAAGCGAGCATGAGATTTTGGGGTTTAGTGCTCAACCGCCACATGGAGGTAGTGGCAGGCTTGCCTTCCACATAGTTGATTCTGTCCTGCTGCCGTTTGACTTTAGCGCTAACTGCTTTGGCAGTCTGCTCGACCAGCGCCATACACGATGCTCGAATATCGGCTTCGTTGGCTGCGGCGACCTGAACAACACACATGCCACTCGGCTCGTAATGGACAAGCATGTGTACGTCAGAAGTTTTGCCACTAACGTCCCAAACATCTCCAGAAAAATTTGGTTGGACCAGCTTAGCCGTATCAGGTGCCAGCTTGGTTACCGAGAAGCGCGAAGAATCGACGTCAGATTTCTTCCCCACGAACATGCCAACGCAAACCTGCGAGAAAGCCGCAACGGCATCATTTGCCATAGGATCGGGCTTAGGATCAGCGGCAGCGGCGAGCGCGGCTAGAAATAACAGCATGAACCTTCGTCGCATGCTTCTCTGGCATCTGCAACTTCGATAAACTGCTGACGGTCAGCTTATCATTGATCGGGGGCTACGAGCAGACTTTCCGCAAACCACCCTATTCCGCGCACCGTTTCGCCGTTCAGGCCGCTTATTTGCGCCCCCATGCTAAGGCAGGGCAAATGCCGTCGCCGCTATTTCACCAAACCACCCGGCTCCATGACGACTACTGACGCATATCGCCAGCAGCCGTCATCTCACATCACGCCGCCTTCTTGGTCGAGGCGGTGTAGATTTCGTCGATCGCCTGACCCAGCGATGCGTTGAACTCATCCTCGCTCATCTGGTGGCGCAGGTCGTTCAGCAGCGCGCGGCTGAAGCTGGCGATGATGCCGCGATTCTTCGCCAGTTCGACGCAAGCCTCGGCGCGCGAGAAGCCGCCCGACAGCGCCACGACGCGCAGCACCTTAGGATGGTCGACCAGCGCGTCGAACAGGTCGGCCTTTGCCGGGAGCGACAGCTTCAGCATCACCTTCTGGCCTTCCGGCAGCGCGTCCAGGCCCTTGAGCAATTCCTCAAGCAGGATCTGGTCGGCGTCGGCGCGTTCGGGGCTCTTGATGTTGATCTCCGGCTCCAGCATCGGCATCAGGCCAGCGGCCAGCACCTGCGCGCCAACCTCGAACTGCTGCTTGACGATCGCAGCAATGCCCTCGCGATTCGCGAGATTGATGACCGAACGCTCCTTGGTTCCGAACACGCCGAGCGACTTTGCCCGCTTCAGCAGCGCGTCGAGTTCCGGCATCGGCTTCATCATCTGAACGCCGTTCGCCTCGTCTTCCAGGCCCTTGTCGATCTTGATGAAAGGCACCACGCCACGCTCGATCAGCGCCTGCGGCACGGACTTGCCACCCGCCTGGCCATCCATCGTCCGCTCGAACAGGATCGCGCCGATCACCTTTTCGCCGCTGAAGCAGGGCGAGGTGATGATGCGGCTGCGCATGTCGTGGATGAGGCCGAACATCTCCTCATCATTGCTCCATGCGCCTTCCTCGATACCATAGCCCTTGAGCGCCTTGGGCGTCGATCCACCGCTCTGGTCGAGCGCGGCGATAAAGCCGTTGCCGCCAGCAATCTTGTTCATCATGTCCTGATCCAGCATCTGCACATACTTTCTCTGTAGGGTTGCGCCGCCCCATCGGCGGCATCGGAAAGAGGAAAAGGCCGCCATCCTTTTGGACAGCGGCCTTCGAAGTTCACACCATCAATGCGCTGACGCCGGGCAGGCCCTTGCCTTCCATCCATTCGAGGAAAGCGCCGCCCGCCGTGGAGACGAACGTAAAGTCGCCCGCCACGCCCGCATGGTTGAGCGCCGCGACCGTATCGCCGCCGCCCGCCACAGACGTCAGCTGCCCTTCCTTGGTCAGCGCCGCCGCTGTCTTGGCCAGTGCCACCGTCGCCTTGTCGAACGGCGCGATCTCGAACGCGCCCAGCGGCCCGTTCCACACCAAAGTCCGGCAGTTCTTGAGCGCGTCGCCCAGCGCCTCGACAGCCGCTGGCCCCACGTCCAGGATCATCTCGTCAGCGGCAACTTCATGCACGTTGCACGTCCGCACCGACGGCGGATTGGCCGCAAATTCCTTCGCCACCACGACGTCATAGGGCAAGTGAATGGTGCAACCCGCAGCCTCGGCCTTGTCAAAGATCGCCTCGGCCGTCTCCGCCAGATCCTTCTCGCACAGCGACTTGCCGACATCGACACCGCGCGCGTGAAGGAAGGTGTTTGCCATGCCGCCGCCGATGATCAGATGATCGACCTTGGCGACGAGGTTGTTCAGCACATCGAGCTTGGTCGAAACCTTGGCCCCGCCGACGACCGCCGCGACCGGCTTCACCGGCTCGCCCAGCGCCGCCTGTAACGCGTCCAGCTCCTTCTCCATCGAACGGCCTGCAAAAGCAGGCAGCTTGTGCGCCAGCCCCTCAGTCGAGGCATGCGCCCGGTGCGCGGCGGAGAAAGCGTCGTTCACATAGAGATCGCCGATCGCGGCCATTGCATCGACCAGCGCCGGATCATTCTTTTCCTCGCCGGGATGAAAACGCGTATTTTCCAGGATCGAAATATCGCCCGGCCGCATCACAGCGATGCCATCGACAGCCGCTTCGCCGCAGCAATCGGGAATGAACTGCACGTCACGCCCCAACACCTGCGTCAGCGGCCGGGTGATCTTCGACAGCGAATATTCCGGGTTCTTCTGCCCCTTGGGCCGTCCGAAATGCGCCAGGATCAGTACCTTGGCACCGCGATCCGCCAGCTCCAGGATCGTCGGCATCGCCGCCCGCAAGCGCGTGTCGTCGCTCACCGATCCGTCCTGCATCGGCACGTTCAAATCTTCGCGCACCAGCACGGTCTTGCCGCGGATGTCGCCCATATCGTCCAGCGTCTTGAAGGGCTTGGCCACCAATATGCTCCCAGCCACCCTACCCGTCATCCCAGCGAAAGCTGGGATCTCATGCCTCCAGGCAGGGACTTGATAAACAAGATCCCAGCGTTCGCCGGAATCACGAAAAAGGGCGGGTTTTTAAGGCCCGCCCCGCTTCTCTTACAGCAACCCGGCGACCACGCCGGTCGTATCGATCATGCGGTTCGAAAAACCCCATTCATTGTCGTACCAGCTGAGCACGCGCACCAGATTACCGTCGATAACGGCGGTTTCCAGACTGTCGACCGTCGAGCTACGCGCATCGCCATTATAGTCGATCGACACCAGCGGCTCGTCCGAATAGCCCAGCACGCCCTTCAGCGGACCAGCTTCCGAAGCAGCCTTCAGCAGCTGGTTCACTTCATCCTTGGTGGTGCCGCGCTTGGCGATGAACTTCAAATCCACGACCGAGACGTTCGGCGTCGGCACGCGCACCGACGAACCGTCCAGCTTGCCCTTGAGCTCCGGCAGAACCTCACCCACCGCGCGCGCGGCGCCGGTGGTGGTCGGGATCATCGACAGCGCAGCGGCACGAGCGCGACGCATGTCGCTGTGCAGCTGATCCAGCGTGTTCTGATCGTTGGTGTAGCTGTGGATCGTCGTCATGAAGCCCTTTTCGATGCCGATGGCGTCGTGCAGGACCTTGGCGAGCGGCGCCAGGCAGTTGGTGGTGCAGCTGGCGTTCGAAATGACGATATCGTCAGCGCCCAGCGCGTCGTGGTTCACGCCGAACACGATGGTCTTGTCTACGCCGGTCGCGGGGGCGGAAATGATGACGCGCTTGGCGCCAGCGGTCAGATGGGCGCTGGCCTTTTCCTTGGACGCGAAGATGCCGGTGCATTCCAGGGCGATTTCCACGCCCTGCGCCGCGTGCGGCA
>CAMPIM010000141.1 GCA_946886365.1 uncultured Novosphingobium sp. | reverse complement strand
GCATGGTCCACATGTCGGACATCGCATGGGGCATTTCGGGCGAAGACGCGCTGGCTCTGCACCGCAAGGGTGAGTCGGTTCAGGCCGTCGTTCTCGACATCGACGTCGAGAAGGAGCGCATCAGCCTTGGCATGAAGCAGCTTGAGCGTGGCGGCCCGGCCGCTGGCGGCACCACCGCCGCTGCAGCGGGCCTGAACAAGAACCAGACGATCACCGTCACGGTTCTGGAAGTTCGCGACGGCGGTCTGGAAGTCCAGGCTGGCGACGACGGCGCAACCGGCTTCATCAAGCGCAGCGACCTTGGCCGTGACCGCGACGAACAGCGTTCGGAGCGCTTCCAGATCGGTCAGAAGTTCGACGCACTGGTTACCGGTTTCGATCGGGCCAAGAAGCCGACCTTCTCGATCAAGGCTCTGCAGATTGCAGAAGAGAAGCAGGCAGTCGCTCAATATGGCTCGTCCGACAGCGGTGCATCGCTCGGCGACATCTTGGGCGAAGCGCTGAAGGCCAAGAACGAAGGCTAATCCCTTCGGATATAACTAAAGTAATAGGCCCGTCGGAACTTCTTCCGGCGGGCTTTTTATATCCCAAAATGAGAAAACAACTACCGACATTGGATAATTGTCATGTGGGTAGGGACTCACTATGACTAAACTGGGAACCAGAAGGGGGAGCTGGAGGACCAATGATACGCTCGGAATTAATTCAGACTCTGGCAGAGGAAAATCCAGACCTTGGCCTTCAAGAGGTCGAGAGGATTGTAGACCTCTTCTTCAAGGAGATTGTTGACCGCCTGTCGGGTGGCGGCCGGGTAGAACTGCGCGGTTTCGGCGCCTTTACCACTCGTGCGCGAGACGCGCGGACTGGGCGTAATCCGCGTACGGGAGAACAGGTCCCTGTTTCGGCCAAGCGGGTGCCCTACTTCAAGCCGGGCAAGGAAATGCGCGAACGGCTGAACAGCAAGACACAGTGAACTCCAGCACATCTTGACCTACGCGTTCGGAAAGGTCAGTGGGGCGCCACGCGGACGTGGCGAAATCGGTAGACGCAGCGGACTTAAAATCCGCCTCCCCCTGGGAATGCGGGTTCAAGTCCCGCCGTCCGCACCAGGGGTGTCACGCATCGGACGTGAATTTGCCGCAAGGCTGGATATTCTGCCGCGCTTACCGCAATGATGGCGTATGGCCGGTGCAATCAATCCACAAAGTTTCAGCGATTCCCTCGTCATCTTGGGGGCCGCCGGGCTGGTGATCCCCGGCTTCGCACGCTTGAGGATCAGTCCCGTCATTGGCTTCATTCTGGTCGGGCTAGCTGTCGGCCCATCGGGGCTTGGCGCGCTGGTCGCCGAATATCCGTGGCTTTATCATGTCACCATCTCAAACAGAGGAGCGATTGAACCATTCGCTGAGCTTGGTGTCATATTACTTCTCTTCTCGATCGGGCTTGAGCTCAGCTTTCGCCGCCTCTGGACAATGCGCGCCCAAGTGTTCGGGGTCGGTGCCGCCGAACTAATCGGGGGAGCGTCGCTGATTGCTTTGGGCCTCTACTTTCTGGGACAGCCAACCGCAGGGGCTGTCGGATTGGGTCTTGCCCTAGCCCTTTCCTCGACGGCCGTGGTGCTCCCTATGGTGGGCACCCAAAGCGCCGTGGGCCGGGCCGCCTTCGCGATGCTATTGTTCGAGGATCTGGCGCTGGTCCCCATAATATTCATGCTCGGCGCCCTCGCACCGTCAGTAGCTTCCAGCCCCGACGGTGCCTGGGGCGAGCTGGCCGATACGTTGCTAAAAGGCGGCATCACGATCGCGGTGATGCTCGTTCTTGGCCGCATTTTTCTGTCACATATCTTCAGCCAGGCCGCGCGGACCAAAAGTCCTGAAGTTTTTCTTGCAGCCAGCCTACTGGTAGTCATCGTCTCGAGCATCGCGACTTCGCTCGCAGGCCTTTCGCCAATCGTCGGCGCACTGCTGGCAGGCCTACTCATCGCAGAGACCGAATATCATGGTGAGGTCGAAGTGATGACAGCCCCTTTCAAGGGGCTGGCGCTTGGCGTGTTCCTCATCACTGTGGGCATGAGCCTGGACGTCCGGGTGATCCTGGCGAACTGGCCGAGCCTTGTTCTTGCGGTCGTTGGAGTCGTCCTGGTCAAAACATTGGTCACCGCCGCGCTCCTCTATTTTTCGGGCGCGCGAAAGGGCGTGGCTCTGGAAGTTGGCGTGCTGATGGCTAGTCCTTCTGAAACGACCCTCATCGTGCTTTCGACAGCAGCAGCAGCCAAGCTCATTCTCCCCTCCACCGCAGCCTTTTGGCAGATCGTCACGGCCATCGGCCTGACGATCACGCCACTTCTCGCGCGTATCGGTCACGACATTGCGCGCAGGCTGGAAATGGCGCTTGGCGAGGAAGCGCCAGACCTACAGCAGGAAAGTACCGAGGCGGCCGCTGTCGTAATCGGGTTCGGGCGCGTCGGGCGAATGGTGTGCGATCTGCTTCGCCTCCACAACCAGCGTTTCACCGTTGTTGAATCCGACCCGGACGTAGTGGCGGAGGGGCGTCGTGGCGGCTACCCAATCCTCTTCGGGGACGTCGCGCGCGTCGAAATGCTCGACAAGCTCCGTTTGGGCCATGCGCGAGCGTTGATCCTTACCATGGACGATCCCGTGCTTTCGGTGCGTGTCACGAAACGGGTGCGTGGATGGGTGCCGGATTTGCCGATCATCGCTCGTGCGCGCGATACTGATCATGCGGCACAGCTCTACCGGGCGGGCGCAAGCGATGCGGTTCCCGAGACACTCGAAAGCTCGCTGCAACTCGCAGAAACCGCGCTCATCGATCTGGGCGTGGCGATGGGGCCGGTTATTGCCTCGATCCATCAAACGCGTGAGGACTTGCGCATGGGCATTAAAGATGCGGCGCAGATGGATACCGCTCCTAAACTGAGGCGACTCCGCCCTGACGAGGTGCCTAAGGTCCAATAGCTACAGCATTGTCAGGCCCCGTACCCGACATGCCGCTCCCATCCCAGTTCGGTTCCTTGTCCATCCGTTCCAATACTGTGCTTGCGGTCTCAGCAAGGTTACCGCCATGGGGGTTATAGGCCACGGGTAGTAAATTGCGTCGCGCCTCTTTGCGGTCACCGATACGCAATTGCTGCATCGCCAGGGTCATGCGCAGGCCGAGATCAAAGGGCGCCAGTTCCGACGCGCGCTCCAGTCCTTGAAGTGCGAGCGAAGATGGCGTTTTCCCCTGCCGGGCGAAGCTGTCATAATAGTAGAAGAGCGGCAGCGGATGGTCATTTTCGATGCGATTGAGTGCAATGAAAGTGGCGCGCGCTTGCTTATAGCCCTCGTCCTGATCCGGGGCATCTGGCGCCATGCGATAAAGGGACAGCCCCTTCTGGACATAGGCGTTGACCTGCTTCGGGTCGTTAGCCAGGGCAGCATCTGCTGCGGCGATCGCTTCCTTATCGTTCCCAGCGTCGTGTTCGGCCTCCGCCAACGCGGATAGGACCGCTGGATCTTTCGGGAAGCGCGAAGCTATGGCGCGCGCGTCCGCCAGAACGGCCTTGGCCCCTTCATCGTCGACGCCGCGCCTGGAACGAATGATGACCGGCATCATTGCGTTTGCTCCCGCACTTACTCCTTGCACGACAACGGGGCCGGTTTGGATCATGCTGGCTGGCAGCTTGAGCATGGTCATGCGGGATTTGAGGAGATAGCGGTCTAACTCGTGTTCGAGCTGGCCGAAATCTCCAAACGCTTCGATCGCAGCAGACCGTGGGTCCTTACCCTGGGACATAAGGGTGAGGTAGCGTGAAAGCTGGCCTTTCCTGTCAGGGCTGAAAGTCAGGTAATGATAAAGCAGCCAGCTCTTGCCGTAGAACGCATCATACCCCTTGCCTCGGCGCTTTTCATAGGCGGCGGGATCAAGCAGATCGTTCGCGGTCACGTCGATCGCCATATAAAGCTCATAGGCGCGATGCTGCGCGGGCCGCCCGAGTTCGACCCCGCCATCATTGGGAAAAGCGGCTGACGAAAAGAACTCCGCCGCACCTTCCGACATCCAGCGCGGCATAGGGAAGTTGCTCGATCCGATCAGAAAATAATGTGCATATTCATGGAGCAGCGTGATCATCGACGTGTCGATTTGACCGCGCGTCGCTCTGACCCGGGGAACGATCGCGACCGATCCTCCAGCACGGGGTATGTAAAATCCGCCTATATATTGCGAATTGGCCCCATAAAGCTTTCGGACCTGGGCTTCACTGCTCACCACATAGATAGTGAGGCGATTGGAGGGGCTAGGACGGAGGTTCGGCGTTCCCGTGACCGCCGCCATGGCCGCATGGTAGCTTTCAAGCTGCTGTGAGAAGAGACGAGCGTCCGTTGCCCGAGCTTCGGCATAAACAACGAAATGGTCGCTCGAAGCTTCCAGCCATTCAGCACGCGCCGTTGCCGGTGCCAGCAGTAAACATATAGCAACAAGAAACCGCATGATCCCCCCGATCATTGTCTCTCATCAGATTAGCGGTGATGACAGCAGAAACAAGGTGGCGAAAGCGCAGCTTAAGCATCGCCTCCTTGTCGGCGGTCTTCGAATCCTGGAATTTTTACGCCGGGACGCTGGCCAAGGCCGCCTTGACCGCGTCAATCGCGGCCCCCGCCTTTTCTGCTTCCGGTCCACCGCCCTGAGCCATGTCCGGACGGCCGCCGCCGCCCTTCCCGCCTAGCGCTTCCACGCCCGCACGGACAAGATCGACGGCGCTGATCGTGCCGGTGAGGTCATCCGTCACGCCTACCGCGATGCTGACGCGACCGTCCACCACGGCGAGCACGGCGGACACGCCGCTGCCCAGCGCGGTCTTGTTCTGGTCAACGATCCCGCGCAGTTCCTTGGGATCAAGCCCTTCGATGACCTGGCCGATGAAGTCGATCTGGCCAACCTTCTCAGGGCCAGCTGCCTGAGCGCCGCTACCCCCGCCGAGGGCCAGAGCCTTCTTCGCTTCAGCCAATTCACGCTCGAGCTTACGGCTCTGTTCCACCAGAGCGGCGATGCGCGCGGGCACTTCCTCCGGTGTGGTCTTGAGCGCGGCGGCCGATTGGCGCAGGCGATCTTCGCGGTCGGTCAACCACAGGCGGGCCGCTTCTCCGGTCAGTGCCTCGATGCGGCGAACTCCTGAAGATACCGCGCTTTCGGAGATGATCTTGAAAATCGCGATGTCGCCCGTCGCGCGGACATGGGTGCCGCCACACAACTCAACCGAATAGCTATTCGCGTCGCCTTTGCCCATGGAAAGAACGCGGACCTCGTCGCCATATTTTTCGCCGAACAGAGCCATAGCGCCCGCCGCGATAGCGTCATCGGGCGTCATGAGGCGCGTCGTGACGCTCTCATTGTGGCGGACCTGTTCGTTCACCAGGCTTTCGATCGAGGCGATCTGGCTGTGGGTCAGCGCTTCGGGATGCGAGAAGTCGAAGCGGAGACGATCGGGCGCCACGAGGCTCCCCTTCTGCGTCACATGAGCGCCCAAAGTGTTCCGGAGCGCAGCATGGAGCAGGTGGGTAGCGCTATGATTCGCCCGGATGCGATCGCGGCGGTCGGTGTCGACGGTGAGATGCACCGTATCGCCAACCTTGATGCTGCCCGTCCCAATTTTTGCCCGATGCGCATGCAGTCGACCAAGTGGCTTTGCGGTATCTTCTACATCAGCCACCAGACCGGACAGCGACGTAATCGTGCCAGCGTCGCCCATCTGGCCGCCGCTTTCGCCATAGAAAGGCGTCTGATTTGTGACGATCGTAACCGTATCACCGGCCGATGCGCTGTCGAAGTTCACACCGTCCTTGACGATCGCCAGCACCTCGCCCTCGCCCTCGGTCGAGCTGTAGCCGATGAACTCGGTATTGCCCATTTTCTCGGCAATATCGAACCAGATTTCGTCCGATGCCTTTTCACCCGAGCCCTTCCATGCAGCGCGGGCGGCGGCCTTCTGCTCGGCCATCGCGGCGTCGAAGCCTTCACGATCAACGCCTAGGCCGCGTGAACGCAGCGCGTCTTCCGTCAGGTCATAGGGGAAGCCAAAGGTGTCATAGAGCTTGAACGCGGTTTCGCCCGGCAACGTGCCGCCTTCGGAAAGATCGACCGTCGCTTCGTCGAGCAGCTTGAGGCCCTTTTCCAACGTCTGGCGGAAGCGGGTTTCCTCACGCAGCAGCGTTTCCTCGATCAGCGGCTGAGCGCGGACCAGTTCCTGATAGGCACCACCCATTTCGGAGACAAGGCTAGGCACCAGACGGTGCATCAACGGATCCTTCGCGCCGATGATGTGGGCGTGGCGCATCGCGCGGCGCATGATGCGACGAAGGACATAGCCGCGGCCTTCGTTCGCGGGCAGCACGCCGTCCGCGATCAGGAAACTGGTGGAGCGTAGATGGTCCGCGATGACGCGGTGGCTGGCCTGATGCTCGCCATCGATGGCGGTCTTGGTCAGCGCGCCCGATTCCTCGATCAGCGCCTTGAACGTGTCGGTGTCGTAATTGTTATGGACGCCTTGCAGCACAGCGGCGATGCGCTCCAGACCCATGCCGGTGTCTATGCTGGGCTTGGGCAATTCGCCGACGATCTCGTTCGCTTCCTGCTCATATTGCATGAAGACGAGGTTCCAAATCTCGACGAAGCGATCACCATCCTCTTCCGGCGATCCCGGAGGGCCGCCCCATATATGATCGCCATGGTCGTAGAAGATTTCCGAACAGGGACCGCAGGGACCACTGTCGCCCATGGCCCAGAAATTATCCTTGGTCGGAATGCGGATGATCTTATGCTCAGGAAGCCCGGCGATCTTCTTCCACAGGTCGAAGGCTTCGTCGTCGGTATGATAGACAGTCGCGGTCAGCTTTTCCGCCGGGATGCCCCATTCTTTGGTCAACAGGGTCCAGGCGTGAGTGATCGCCTGTTCCTTGAAATAATCGCCGAAGCTGAAATTGCCCAGCATTTCAAAGAAGGTATGGTGGCGCGCGGTATAGCCGACATTGTCGAGATCGTTGTGCTTACCGCCTGCACGAACTGACTTCTGGCTGCTGGTCGCGGTTTTGTAGGGCCGTGACTCCAGGCCCGTAAAGACATTCTTGAACGGCACCATGCCCGCGTTGACGAACATCAGCGTCGGGTCGT
>CAMPIM010000140.1 GCA_946886365.1 uncultured Novosphingobium sp. | reverse complement strand
CCTTGAACGAGCCTTAAACTCTCAAGTGACCGGCACAAAACCGTTACAAGTCCACTTGCCCTTTCCAACGAAAGGAAGAGGCTTCGAGAAGGTCACCCCGAACGAAGGAGTGTTCAGCTCTCATCCCCCATCCGCAGCGCCGCAATGAATGCCTCCTGCGGGATCTGTACAGACCCATATTCCCGCATCCGCTTCTTGCCCTCTTTCTGCTTCTCCAGCAGCTTCTTCTTACGCGTGATGTCGCCGCCATAGCATTTCGCCGTGACGTCCTTGCGCATCGCCGCGATCGTCTCCCGCGCGATCACCTTACCGCCGATCGCCGCCTGGATCGGAATCTTGAACAGGTGGCGGGGGATCAGGTCCTTCAACCGCTCGCACATATGCCGCCCGCGCGCTTCGGCCGCGCTTCGGTGAACGATCATCGACAGCGCGTCGACCGGCTCATTGTTGACGAGGATGCTCATCTTGACGAGGTCACCCTCGCGGGTGCCGATCTGATGATAGTCGAAGCTCGCATAACCACGCGAAATCGACTTCAAGCGATCGTAAAAGTCGAACACCACCTCGTTAAGGGGCAGCTCATAGGTCACCTGCGCGCGTCCGCCGACATAAGTCAGGTTCTTCTGGATGCCGCGCCGGTCCTGGCAGAGCTTCAGGATCGACCCCAGATATTCGTCGGGGCAGTAGATCACCGCCTCGATCCACGGCTCCTCGATCATCTCGATATGGTTCGGGTCGGGCATGTCGGCGGGGTTGTGCAGATGGCGCACCTCCCCATCCTTCATGTGCATCTCATAGACCACCGACGGCGCGGTGGTGATGAGGTCGAGATCATATTCGCGCGTCAGCCGCTCCTGGATGATCTCCAGATGGAGCAGCCCCAGGAAACCGCAGCGGAAGCCGAAGCCGAGCGCCGCCGACGTCTCCATCTCGAAGGAGAAGGACGCATCGTTCAGCCGCAGCTTCGAAATCGAATCGCGCAGCTTCTCAAAATCATTGGCATCGACCGGGAACAGCCCACAGAAGACCACCGGCTGCACTTCCTTGAAGCCCGGCAGCGGATTGGCGGCAGGATTCTTGACCGTGGTGATCGTGTCGCCCACGCGGGTCTGGCTGATGTCCTTGATCTGCGCCGTGATGAAGCCGATCTCGCCCGGCCCGAGTTCCGGCAGCTGTTCGATCTTGGGCCGCATGCATCCGACGCGGTCGATCAGATGCTCGGTCTCGCCGATCATGAACTTGATCTGCTGCCCCTTCTTGATCACGCCATTGACGACGCGGACCAGGATAACGACGCCGAGATAAGGGTCATACCAGCTGTCGACCAGCATCGCTTCCAGCGGCGCGTTGCGATCACCCTTGGGCGGCGGGATCTTCGCGACAATAGCCTCAAGGATGTCATCGATACCAATGCCAGACTTGGCGCTCGCCAGCACCGCTTCCGAAGCGTCGAGGCCGATCACTTCCTCGATCTCCGCTCGCACCTTCTCCGGCTCAGCGGCGGGCAGGTCGATCTTGTTCAGTACCGGCACGATCTCATGGTCATGCTCGATCGACTGATAGACATTGGCCAGCGTCTGCGCCTCCACGCCCTGCGCCGCGTCCACGACCAGCAGCGCGCCCTCGCACGCAGCCAGGCTCCGGCTCACTTCATAGGCGAAGTCGACATGGCCTGGCGTGTCCATGAGGTTGAGCTCATACGTCTCGCCATTCTTCGCGACATAGTCGAGGCGCACGGTCTGCGCCTTGATCGTGATGCCGCGCTCCTTCTCGATATCCATATTGTCGAGGACCTGGGCCGACATCTCCCGGTCGGTCAGCCCCCCGGTGCGCTGGATCAGCCGGTCGGCCAGCGTTGACTTGCCATGGTCGATATGCGCGATGATCGAGAAATTACGGATGTGCGAAAGGTTGGTCATGGACCGCCCCGATAGCAGCCATTTGCGGGCCTGTCAGCAGAGCTTGCAAACAGCCTGACCATCAGTAGGAAAAGCCCGCGAGCTATGGTAATTGACGCGAGCCTTAAACGGGTCGTACCATAATAAAAATTCCATAATTAACCGCTCGAAAGGGATTTGGGGCAATGTTCAAGACGGTTTCCGCGCTCGTCGCGACAGCATCGATGCTTGCGACGCCGATGTCTGCGATGGCGCAGACGAATATGAGTTCTTCTGGCAAGACCTATAAGGATGGCACCACCAAAGGCGCCTCCTCGGGCCGCAGGTCGCAGGAGCGCGCTCAGCAGGAGATTCCCCGCTGTACCCGCCGCCTTGGCACTGTCGCGATCGTCGAACCCGACAACCAGTGGTGGCGCGAGTTAAACCTGGGCAGCCCGGAAGCCATCCTAAAGGTGTTCATCCAGCAGTCCGGCTGCTTTGGCATCGTCAACCGCGGCCGCGCCATGCAGAGTCGGGCGATGGAACGCGCCATGGCGGACTCGGGCGAATTGCAGGCTGGATCGAACCTAGGCCGGGGCCAGGTCAAGGCAGCCGACTATTATCTGGAGCCTGATATCGTCTCGTCCAACCGCAATTCTGGCGGTGGCGGCTTCGGCGCGGCACTTGGCGGCCTGATGGGCGGCACGTTCGGCGCACTTGCTGGGGGCCTCAACATCAAGAAGAAGGAAGCGAACGTCACGCTTTCCATCGTCAACGCCCGCACGACTGAAGAAGAGGCGCTGACCGAAGGCTATGCGCGCAAGACCGACATCGGCTTCGGCGGCGGCGGTGGTGCCGGATGGTGGGGTGGCTTTGCTGCTGCCGGTGCGAGCGGCTACCAGAATACCGAGATCGGCCAGGTAATCGTGCTGGCCTATCTGGACGCCTATACCAAGCTGGTCACGCAAATGGGCGGGTTGCCTGCCAACGCGGCAGCAGCCGCCCCCCGCGCGCAGTAAATCTTATGCAGGGGCTTGGCTCCAATGCCGAGCCCCTGTCCTTCTCCTTCCGCTCACCACCACTGTCGGTGCGACGGAATAGACATCGTCATTAAATAGACCGGGACGAGGCTTCAGCGTGCACAAACCTCTTCCCACGCCGCCGTCGCCACCACGATATTATCGCCTCGCCTGCGGGACGCTCCACCAGCCTGTTAATGCCCGTGCCCAAAGTTAGTGCGACAAGAAACGCGGAGAAGAAGGCGAGCCACGGGCTGTAGCCCTGCTCCGCCATCTTCAGCATCACGACAAAACCCACATGCTGATGGATGAGGTAGAAGGAATAGCTGATCCCACCCATCCAGAGCAGTGGACGTGACGCGATCCACTGCAAATGCCCTCTGATCAGCGCTGCAAAGCCTGCAAGCAGAATACAGGCCATCAGCGTGACGTCCCAGCTTTCCATGAAGGCGGCCGACAGCAGTGCAAGGGCGGCGTAGGGAGATTGCTGGCGCCAGCTTCGCTGACCGGACCAGACGCGGTACGACAACATCCCGATGATGAAGAAGGGGAGATAGCGCAGTACGAAGAGCATGACGATGCGTTCTGGCATGTCGGGCCATAAGCCATAAACCGCGCGAACCGCGAGCCACAATGCCAGCATCGGTTCGAGCCGTTTCAATCCAGCCCATTTCCAGATCGATATCATGCAGAAGTAAAAGGCGATTTCGACGGTCAATGTCCAATAAGCGCCGTCTACCTCAGGAAGAAACGCGAACCCCTGCAACATCGTGAAGTTAGCCAGGATCGCGCTGGGACCCACCAGCAATTGGGACGCCTTTGCCGCATATTCGATCGACAAGGTCAGCAGCATCGCGACGATATAAGCCGGATAAAGCCGGGCGATCCGGTTTACCGCGAAGTCGGCGACGCTACCGATCCGATCCAGCGTGAAGAATATGGCGAAGCCCGAGATCGTGAAAAACAGCAGGACGCGATAATTGCCCCCGGGAAAGCTGAAGGGCACGTGCGCCGCTTGGGGAAAAAGCTCGTGGAAACGCGTGGAATAATGAAAAATCAGCACGCACAGCGCGCCGATGCCTCTCAAAGCATCCAATTCCGCCAAGCGGTTCCGAGTAGGCAATGCAGTCACTCGAATGCATTAGCAATGAAACAGCAATCAATCGGTTAAGATATTAGGTTCGGATACATATTGTTGGCTCGCACGGTTGCGTCCGGCTTGGAAGGCCAGTCGCCCCGCTCTGCTGTGCGCTTCAGCCGTGCCAATTGCTCACCAGAACCTTGTTCACAATGGGCGCAATCTGCAACGCCCACCTTCGCATATAGCCTGTCGCGAAATAATGAATGGGTACACGACCCTCCCCCGCAGGACCGAAGGCGATGTCGAGCGTGCCAGTGGCCGCCTCGGCTTGTAGAGGCTTCGGAAAGCCTGAAATGCTGATATGGTGCGGCAAAGATCATGCGAGCATGTTCGACACTGCCTGCCGACCCGCGTGGGCCGGGAAGCTGCTCATGCCTTCCTCCCGCCTCTGAAAGACGGGAGAAATTATCTCAGCCTTTGGCGTGATCCAATATGCCCGCGATTGCCGCAGTCACATCGTCCATGTCAGCCATGCCATCCACACGGGACACGATCCCTCGCGCCTCATAAATTGGAAGGATGGGGGCGGTCTTAGCGCGATATTCCGCCATCCGGGTGCGAACCGTTTCTTCATTATCGTCGGGACGGCGCTTGAACTCATGCCCATGGCATTTGTCGCACTCATCAGCGACCTTGGGCTGCTTGAAGCTGTCGTGATAGCCCTCACCGCAGGTCGCGCAGGTGAAGCGGCCCGTGATGCGCTCAACCAGAGCGTCCTCATCGACGTCGAGTTCGATGACATGGTCCAATGTACGGCCGCGATCGGCAAGAATGGCGTCGAGCGAATGAGCCTGAGCTTCGGTGCGCGGATAGCCGTCGAAGATCACGCCAGTGCTGTCGGCCAACCCATCCAATGCTTCGCCGATGATACCGGAAACGATTTCATCCGAAACCAGTTCACCCGCTTCCATCACCGCCTTGGCCTTGAGGCCAATCGGCGTCTGCGCCTTTACCGCCGCCCGCAGCATGTCACCCGTCGACAGCTGAACCATGCCACGGGTTTCGACTAGGCGGCTCGCCTGCGTGCCCTTCCCTGCTCCTGGAGGACCCAGCAGAATGATATTCATTTTGCGCATACTCCCCTGTTCTTGCGCCGCGCCTCGATGCGCTTTTAGCGAAGGCGTCCCTTCAGCTTCGCCTTCTTGATCAGATCCCCATATTGGTGAGCCAGCAAATGGCTCTGGATCTGCGTCACGGTATCCACCGTGACATTGACCACGATCAGCAGACTCGTCCCGCCCAGATAGAAGGGAATACCCGCCCGGGCGATGGCAAATTCCGGCACCAGGCATATGATGGCCAGATAGGCAGCACCAATCACCGTGATCCGGGTCAGCACATAGTCCAGATAATTTTCGGTGTTCTTGCCGGGACGGATGCCCGGTATAAACCCGCCATTCCGCTTGAGATTATCCGCCGTCTCCTCAGGATTGAATACGACCGCGGTGTAGAAGAAGCAGAAGAACACGATACCCAGGCCGTAAAGCCCCATGTAAACCGGGCTGCCGTGCGACAGATACTGGTTCAGCGTCAGTACGAAATCCCCAAGCCTGCTTTCACCGGCGACGGTTCTACCCGCGAACTGGGAAATGGTGAGTGGCATCAGCAGAAGCGAACTGGCGAAGATCGGCGGGATAACGCCGGCGGTATTTACCTTGAGCGGCAGATGGCTGCGATCCGCCTGCATCAATCCCTGACGAGTCTGGCGCTTGGGATACTGGATCAGCACGCGGCGCTGCGCGCGCTCCATGAAACAGATCAGCAGGATCAAGCCGACCGCCAATGCGATGACCATCACGATCAACAGGCCCGAGATCGATCCCTCGCTGCCCGATTTGAAAAGATTGCTTAGGGTGACCGGAAGCTGAGCAACGATACCAGCCATGATTATTAGGCTGACGCCGTTGCCGATACCGCGCGACGTGATCTGTTCACCCAGCCACATCAGGAACATCGTGCCCCCGATCAGCGACACGACCGCTGCGATCCGGAACAGAAAACCGGGATCAACCACTGCTTGCACACCCGATTGTGCGCCGAAGCTTTCGAGGCCGACCGCGATGAAATAGCCCTGCACCGCAGTCAGGCCAACCGTGCCGTAACGCGTATACTGGTTGAGCTTTTTGCGACCGCTCTCGCCTTCCTTCTTAATCGCGGCGAGCTGCGGCGAAAGGCTGGCCGCGAGCTGTACGACGATCGAGGCGGTGATATATGGCATCACCCCGAGCGCGATCAGGCTCATGCGTGACAGAGAACCACCGGAAAAGGTGTTGAAGATGTCCAGGACACCACCGTTCGTCTGCTTGTAAAGCTGAGACAGCGCGGTCGGGTCGACGCCCGGTAGCGGCACGAAACTCAGGAAGCGAAACACGATCAAGGCGCCCAGTGTGAACCATAAGCGCTTCTTGAGGTCGGTCGCCTGGCTGAACTTAGCCAGGCTGAGATTGGATGCGAGCTGGTCGGCTCTCGATGCCATCTTGGCTGCCCTTCAAAACATCTTGGCCAAGGTCACGCCCCAGCCTGAATCGCTAATCCCTTAGCGGGGTCATGGGGCGCTGTCGAACCGGGATTTGCGGATGATGCGACAAAGTGCGCCTTCAGCGTCCCGCCCTTCCTTGCGTTCCCCATTTCGTTTCGAGCGGAGTCGAGAAACGGGTGATGTCCTGACGGTACCGAGACAGTGCGCGACACGATCTGACGAAAGGAAGGCTGCCGGAACATTGCCCGAAACACATAGCCCCGCTCACCCATATCGGGCAGCGGGGCCATGCTTGCAAGCCTTGGCGGCTTGATTACGCCTTGGCCGCTGCTTTCTTGGCAGCCAGGGCGGTGCCCTTCTTGGCCTTCGCCTTATCGGCAGCGGGAACGACTTCGATCACCTGGACCTTGCCGCCAGCCTTCTCGACCGCCTCGACAGCGCCCTTCGAGGCACCGGCGACCAGCAGGTTGACCTTGGCGGTCAGTTCGCCCTTGGCGAGCAAACGGACGCCGTCCTTGCCGCCGCGAGCCAGCGTAGCAGCCTTCAGCGCCGCATGGTCGATGGTCGCATTGGCGTTGAGCTTGCCGGCGTCGATCGCCTTCTGCAACGCGCCCAGGTTCACGATCGCGTAATCCTTGGCGAAGATGTTGTTGAAGCCGCGCTTCGGCAGCCGCATGTGCAGCG
>CAMPIM010000139.1 GCA_946886365.1 uncultured Novosphingobium sp. | reverse complement strand
TATTGATGTCGATCGCCGGTGCTGGCTGAAGCGTCGACACAATGTCCCGCACGATACTCAGCGCATGCTCGTCATTCTCCGCAACATGATCCACCACGCCGGACTTGCGGCCATGCAGGTCGCCGCCGCCCAGATCCTCGGCGCTGATGACCTCTCCCGTCGCCGCTTGCACCAGCGGCGGCCCGGCAAGGAAGATCGTCCCCTGATTGCGCACGATCACCGTCTCGTCCGACATTGCGGGCACATAGGCCCCACCCGCCGTACAACTGCCCATGACGCAGGCGATCTGGGGAATGCCTCGCGCCGACATCTGCGCCTGATTGTAGAAGATGCGCCCGAAATGCTCGCGGTCGGGGAAGACGTCGGCCTGATTGGGCAGGTTCGCACCGCCGCTATCTACCAGATAAATGCAGGGCAGCCCGTTTTCGAGCGCGATTTCCTGCGCGCGCAAATGCTTCTTCACCGTCAGAGGATAGTAAGTGCCGCCCTTCACCGTCGCATCGTTGCAGACGATCATCACCTGCCGTCCCTCAACGCGACCGATACCCGTTATCAGGCCAGCGCCCGGCACCTCGCCATGATACATGTCATTGGCCGCGAGTTGCCCGATCTCCAGAAAAGGACTGCCGGGGTCCAGCAACCGCTCCACCCGTTCGCGGGGCAACAGCTTGCCGCGCCCGACATGCTTGTCCCGCGCCTTGGCCGGTCCACCGACTGCCGCAGCGGCAACCTTCGCCCGCAGCTCCTCCACCAACGCCAGATTATGGGCAGCATTGGTGCGAAACCCATCCGCCTGCGATGACAGCTTCGTGTCGAGCGCTGGCCCGCTCATGCGCCGATAAGCTCCCGGCCGATCAGCATGCGGCGAATCTCATTGGTTCCAGCCCCGATATCCAGCAGCTTGGCGTCGCGCATATAGCGTTCCACCGGCCAATCCTTCGTATAGCCCGCACCGCCTAGCGCCTGCACCGCCTCCAGCGATACCCGCACCGCATTCTCGCTCGCCAGCAATATGGCACCCGCTGCGTCGAACCGCGTCGTCCTGCCCGCGTCACATGCCCGCGCCACCGCATAAACATAGGCGCGCGCCGAATTGAGCGCGACATACATGTCTGCCACCTTGGCCTGCATCAACTGGAATGCGCCGATCGGCTTGCCGAACTGCTGCCGCTCCTGAACATAGGGCACCACCGTGTCGAGGCACGCCTGCATGATCCCAAGCTGGATGCCCGCCAGCACAGTGCGCTCATAATCCAAACCCGACATAAGCACGCCAGCGCCGCCGTTCAGCGGACCCATGATATTCTCTTCCGGGACCTCGCAATCCTCGAACACCAGTTCGGCGGTTGGTGAACCACGCATGCCGACCTTGTCGATCTTCTGCCCGATGGAAAAGCCCTTGAAGCCCTTTTCGATCAGGAAGGTCGTGATCCCCTTCGACCCTTCTCCCGTCCTGGCATAGACAACCAGCGTATCGGCATAGGTCGCGTTGGTGATCCAGTATTTGGTGCCATTCAGGATATAGCGGTCGCCCTTCTTCTCCGCCTTCAGCTTCATCGAAATGACATCGGACCCAGCACCTGCTTCCGACATGGCAAGGCTGCCGACATGCTCGCCGGAAATCAGCTTGGGCAGGTAACGCGCCTTCTGCTCGGTATTGCCCCAGCGGCGGATTTGATTGACGCACAGGTTGGAATGCGCCCCATAGCTGAGCCCGATGGAGGCAGAGGCCCGCGCCACTTCCTCCTGCGCGACCACATGCTCCAGATAGCCGAGGCCAAGGCCCCCATCTTCTTCCGCAACGGTAATGCCGTGCAGGCCAAGCGCGCCCATCGCGGGCCACAGTTCGTCGCGCGGGAACCAATCCTCCGCATCGATCCGCACGGCCAGTGGCGCGATCAAATCCGTCGCAAAGCGGTGGGTCGTTTCCCGGATCATCTGGGCATTGTCACCCAGAGCGAAATCGAAATCGGGCGTCATGGCCTCTCCTGAATATCTTGCGCCCTTCTATCATGCCCTCGGACGGCTGGAAAATTGACCAGACACTAATGATATCATAGATACGGTCTATGATTGAACGCTACCTTATCCACTATTTTCTGGCAGTGGTGGATCATGGCAACTTCTCCCGCGCGGCCCAACAATGTGTGGTCTCGCAGCCCACATTGTCCGTGGGCATCGCCAAGCTGGAAGCGCAGATCGGCCATGTCCTCTTCCATCGCACCAATCGCCGGGTAGAACTGACGTCGGCAGGCGCCCGCTTTGCCGCCCATGCCCGCCGGATCGAAGCGGAATTCGCCCGCGCCCAGCAGGCCATGGCGGAAAATGACAGCAGCAAACTCATCCGCCTCGGAATAATATCGACATTGCCGTCCCATTGGATCGAACAGGCCACTCGACGAGCCTGTGAGGCGGAAGGCGAAAGGCTGGAAATCGTCGAAGGACGCATGCGCGAGTTGCTGCCGCGCCTCGAACGTGGCCGGATCGATGCCGTCATTGGCGTGCTGGACAATGATGCCCGCGCCCGAGAAACCCTGTTTGAGGAAGGCTATGCGCTCGCCCTGTCGGACAGGCATCCACTAGCCGACCGAGAAAGGCTGGACGCGGATGAGGTCGCAGGCATGGACATGATCGTCCGCCGCAATTGCGAAGCGCTTGCCGCAGTCAGCCGCTTCTTCACACAGCGCGGCGTCCGCCCCTTCTTCACCGCCCGCACGGTTAGCGACGACCGCGCGATCGCCTTCCTCCGCGCCGGGCTCGGCATCACCGTCATGCCCCGTTGTTTCCTGCAACCCGGCATAGCGATGCCCGCGCTTTCCGGTTTCGACCAACGTCGCAAGATCGGGATATTGATCGACCCGGCAAGCAGTGGACGGGTTGAAGCGAGCGAAACCCTGCGCCGTTTTTCTTCCGAATTGCGACGTCTACACGCCGCCTGACCCCTTATTTCGAAAGCTCGCCACCCACACAGCGCGGTCCTTCCAGCCCCGCCGCCCAGGCAATAGCCCCGCCGATCATCTTGCGATGTAGCGGCTCGCCATAGGTGGACGCGGCATGACCCAGCGCGGAATAGAATGCGCGTCCATCGCCCACGCAATGAGTCCACACCATCGGGTGGTCGGCGCCCATGCGGATATCCTTGGGCTTGGTGAAGGGGAGCAGCTTTTCAAACGGGCTGTAGCTTTTCTCGTCGATGGTGACGAGGATGCGGTAGCCCTTGTCCCGAGGATTGGACGCGAAGGAATACCATTCGTCCGTCCGTCGCCAGACCTTGGGCAAATCGCGGGTCGCGGGATGATCGCGATCCTCGACATTCAGGTTCGCCGCCTGAAATTGCGGGTCCATGATATGGCCGATAAACTGCGCGCCGATCAAATCATCGACATACCAGCGCCACGCATATTGCGGATCGCCACCTGCCCCATGCAAACCAACGAAGCCGCCGCCCTTTTCCAACCACGCGCGAAAGGCGCTGCGCTGCTCCGGCGTCAGCACGTCACCGCTGACGCTGTTCCACACCACCGCCTTGAACCGGGCGAGCTGCGCCGGATTGAATATGGCGGCATTTTCCGTCGTGTAGCTGGTCCAGCCACGCGCCTGGGCAATCTCCTCCAACGCGCGATTTGCAGCAACGATCTGCTCGTCGTCGCGAAAGCCGTTCGTCTTCGAAAAGATGAGGATGGCGTTGCCGGAAAGCTTGGCAGGCAGCTGCGGCGGGGTCTTGTCATAGCTCGCGCCAATGCCGAAGACGAGGCGGCCCGCATTGCCCGGCCCCACTGCCATCGTGAACATGACCGCCAGCGCGATCACCGCCAAGACGATGAACGCCACCAGCCATTTGAGGACGCGCATCGCCATGCTCTTGCCGCTCACCATCAACTTCTCTCCCCCCTTTTAAATATCAACGTCGGACGTCTCGAAACATGATCTGGCCAATCAGCCGCGCCGCCGCGACATCGGTCAGGCCGGTATACATCCGTGGGGCCTAGTTGTTCAGCAGCGAGCAAGGCATACCCGTATATCCGTGGCGAAGTAAACATATGCGTTGCATTTTTACAAAGGTGCATTACCCCCAAGTGGCTTACAAACGGAGAGTATGATGAAGAATTGGATGATCGCCGCCGCCTTGATTGCCATGTCGCCTATGCCTGCCTTGGCGCAGACGGCCTATTCCTCCTCTACGACGGAAATCGGCACCTTGCTCGATGATCCCGCAGCCAAGGCAGTGCTGGCAAAGCACATTCCCGAAATGACGACCAGCGATCAGGTCGACATGGCCCGCGCGATGACCCTCAAGGATATTCAGCAATATTCGCCTGATGCGATCACGGACAAGGTTCTCGCCGACATTGACGCAGACTTGGCGAAGCTCCCAAAGAAATAAGACGGAAAATGCTACTGGCCGGGGTTATCAGTCCCGGCCAGTTTATTATCATCCAGTTCTGAACCGCTCCCGCTTTGGGTGGACGATTACCAGCTGTCCCGCCCGCGTAACAGGACATCGACGGCATCGTCAGCGAAACTCGCTGCTTCTTCCAGGCTCAAGACCCGTATCGTTTCCTCCGTCCGGCGCCATCCCTGGATCATGCTCAGCAATTGCCGGGCGACGCGCTGTGGATTTTCGGCAGGAACCGGGTCGTTCTTCGTTCCCTCGGTAATTTCGTCGGTCATGAACTGAAGTTCGTAACAATATCCGATCTTGTAGAAGGTTTCGGCGATTTCGGGAAACCGCGAAGCTGTTGCCAGGATCAGTCGATCGAACTGCTGAATTTCCGGGTTTCCCAATGAAGCCATCGCAGTCCGGACATGATGTTTCAGGCGTTCGGAAAATTCCTGCGGAAGATCGACATTATTGGCGCTTGCTTCATTCGACCATCTACGCACACGGTCTTCCACAACCGCTTTCATGAGCGCTTCCTTGGTCGAATGGCGCGCATATAAGGTTCTTTTGGAAACCCCTGCCCCCTGCGCTACCGCCTCCATGGTCGTCGCCTCATATCCGACCGACAAGAACAGATCCCGCGCCGCGCTCAAGATCGCCTCATCGATCTGGCCCGCCTTTTTATTAGGCGGCCGACCGGTTCGGCGATTGGGCGTCAGCCGATCTTCGGCCTTTGCCCCAGCGGAATCCGCCTTTTCTGTCGTCTTTCCCGTAAGCGGCATGTTCCACCCAAAGCTTAAACTCTATGCCCCTTATGTCCTTTCCAACCATCATCACAAGTAAACTCTCCACGCTGCACCGAGATCAAAGCCCGGTGCAGTCGGCGCCGACCGCCGTGGCTCTTGTGCCATCGGTCGATCGGCATCCTCCATGCCCGCCCAGATACAGCAGCTTTCAGGCTCGGGCCTCCAGACAGATCAAGGTCGATGCAGTCAGCGACCTTGACCGGACAAAGTCTTGGCGGATTGGAGCGGCGCAACGATCTGGCGGCATGCATCTCCAGGAGTGATGTCTTCGCACCATTCGCGGAGAATATTGTCGACCCAGATTATCGCGGGCAGCAGTCCACTATCCCTCAATGCCTGATCCGAACGGTTCTGCATGGATGCCCAAACATCTGCCGGAACCTGATCAAGGACACCGGCGATTATGTCCAGGATCGTGCAGATCGCTGTTGAATAGAGCGAGGCCTTATATTGCAGGCGTAGTTCGACGGGATCCAACAGGACTCCGGACTTTTCCTCCAGTTCAGCCGTGAAGGTCCGAAAGACCAGGTCGACCAGTTCCCGGTATCTTTCCGGCTCCGGCATCATCATCATGCCGCTCAACGCCTGCGCGATGCTCATTTGGCCCGCGCCTCCCCAATCGAGCAACCCAACCTTGAGCTCTCCCGATGGTTCGCGCCAATACCAAGCGTTATCCACGTTCAGATTTGGATGGCAAAGGCCAGTATAATCGCGGTCCTCGTGCAGGTAAGCAATAACCGCGTCCTTATGCTCCAGCCCGAACAGCACATCCTCTCGCCAACGTGCCATGAAGTCTGGATCGGACACCTCATCTATGAATAGATGTGGCGCGGTACGTGTGACGAATTTCTCGAGCATTGCGATCTTGGCAGTGGCATCCGGTATCGGGTCGAAGTCGCGCGCGGCTTCTCCAAGGGGAAATATTTTCTCGATGTCCGACCCGAGCGCGCCGCGTTTTTGCGCCGCCACCAAATGCGCCAACGATCGTGCGAGCAGCACATAATGATCCTCGACATTGCGGATCTCGTGATCATATCCTTTGCGGTGAGCCGGCTCGATCGGCGCCACGCCGAAGGCGATACGCTCTGTAATCAGGATATAATTGGTCGTGCTGCCAGAATAGTCACCGAAATAATATTTCGCCGTCGTGACCGGAAGATCAACTTCAAGCGCAAGGCGCTGCATGTCGATCTCGCCGCCACCCAGGCGGATCAGGCCAAATTTATGATCAGCATCCGCCGGTGGAAACTTGGCGAACAGTTCGGTGTGCAATCCTTCTTCGTCCCGCGCATAGGCCACGGTAAGAAGCGCCCGTTCGGACGCTCCCGGAACACTGATCGGATTCAGCGCGACTATTGCCGTGACTTCATTGTCGGCGGACATGACCCCCGAAGCCCGGAAGGCCTCTGTCAGAAACGCCGCACCGAATTCCGCCAGCATTTCTGGAGAGATGGGGAATGCAAGACCATAATGATCGCCCGGCGCAACCGTCCGGTGCAATTGGTCGAACATCTTGCGATCAGGCAGCGATCTACGGTGCATCAGCATATTTCCCTGCATAACCACTCAGCCGTGCCGCTGACTAATCTGAAGGAGATGCCCTTCAAGATCCTTCACAAAAGCGTGACGCCCCACGTCAGGAATCGATCGATCTTCCAACACGGTTCCGCCAGCCTTCTCGATGCGCTGCAAGCAAGCGTCGAAATCTCCGCTCGCAAAGCCGATGATCGATTCATTGCGAGCAGGTTGCGTGTCGTCGGGAAAGCTCGCCAGAATGAACAGCGGGCCGCCCTTGTAAGTCGGCTGGTAGACGATTTCCACAACCGCCCGACCAGCGATATTCGCTTCCATTCGGTTCATTTCGACGAGCCCGAACACGGATTTATAGAAGGCGTCAGACTTTTCTATGTCGTGAACGATCAACTTCGTGAACATGAAGTCGATATCTTGCTCCGCACCGAAAGGAAGTTCCATTACATCTCTCCTTGTTTGATTGTCCGCCACTGTCCCTGATCAGATGGTCAGCATTTCCATTTCGCGCGGTGCGGGCTTGGCGGCATCATCGG
>CAMPIM010000138.1 GCA_946886365.1 uncultured Novosphingobium sp. | reverse complement strand
GACCGGCGCAAGTCCGGCCTCCACGCCCGTCGTGGTTGTCGGGACCGTCACATCGACGATCGTCCCCTGCGTCAGCACGTCGGCGGTCAGCAGCTGCCCCTGCGCCGGGGCGGTGGTGGACGGCAACAGGTTGACCCCGGCCAGCGTGCCGCTGGTGGAGGGACCCGTTACCGCCTCACCACCGACATTGGCGCCGATCAGCGGAGCGCCAAGCAGCGCGCCCGGCGCTTCGCCGCCACCGCCGAGCGCACCTGTCAGGCCGCCCGCGACGGTTTCAACCAGCCCCGTAACGGGGGCAAGCGCGCCATCGCTGCCGACAAGCGGAGCCGTGATGGGCGCGAGCGCGCCGTTCAGCGTGTCGAGCACAGGCGCCGTCACCTGAGTGGCGGCGGAGGTCACCGTTGCCACTACGGGGGCGAGGCCATCGGTCAACTGGGTGACGGTGCCGCCCGCCTGATCGCCCAGCAAAGTTCCGGCGAGCGAACCCACCGGCGCCAGTCCCTGCTGCACGCCCGTGACGGTGGTCGGCAGGGTGGCCTGCACAACGGTGCCATCTCCATTCAGCAGATTGACCGTGGCAACGGTTCCGGTTGCGCTCCCGGCGTCCGACAGGACATTCAGGCCGACCAATGATCCGGGGCCTGTCGGACCCGTGATCGCCTGGTTACCCAGATTGACGCCGATCAGCGAGCCGCTGGTTGGGCCGGTCGGGCCACTGGGTCCAGACGGGCCGGTCGGACCTGTGGGGCCACCGGGTCCAGTAGGGCCTCCGGGACCTGTCGGGCCGTTCGGTCCTGTTGGGCCGCCGGGGCCTGTCGGACCACTTGGACCCGTAGGACCGTTCGGGCCGGTGGGTCCACCTGGACCCGTGGGACCGCCTGGACCCGTTGGGCCACCGGGGCCGCCCGGACCCGTGGGACCGCCTGGACCCGTTGGGCCACCGGGGCCACCGGGGCCGCTGGGACCGGTTGGCCCTGATGGCGTCTTGCCGCCTGCCGTGCGGACACTGAAACCCACGCCATCGGAGCAGGCGCCGAGTAGGAAAAGCGGAATCGCCGTGGCGCAAAGCAGCAGACGCCGCCCTGACCGCGCTGGCCCAACCAAAGACATGCTACAATCTCCCTGTTCAATGCGAACATCATCGCAAGGCCACAAGGCTAAGCACGGCATTCCCTTACGGCTTCTTCTAAAATCACCGATTTGGTGAGATTGCGGCGTTGGAGGCGAAGAGGTGTGGGAGGGGATGTGGGAAGCGTGGGATTAGGTACGCAAAGGGCGTGTGGTTGTGGTTTTTGGGTGGAAATTAGGTGGCGAGATTGGGGAAATTGGGGTTGGGCGGCTTTGAACGGCGCAAAAGGGCGACTTGGGGATGTTTTTGGGCTTCGTCCATTTTGGTTCGATCTTTGCCGGATGCAGGCTGCGGCCGTGGAAAGAGGAACTGATTAGGCGAGCGGCCCTGCTCCCTCTCCCCTTCAGGGGAGAGGGTTGGGGAGAGGGGAGCGACGGTCGTGCTTTACAGTCCCCTCCCCCGCCTTCGCTACGCTCGGCACCTCGGCCAGAGTCACGTGCCTCTGGCCGACCCCTGAAGGGGAGAGGGGAATCCTCACCGCCAGCGTGGTCCTTCAACCCAGGTCACCAAGCTCCGCCGCACCCCCGCTGTTACCGGCAGCACCCGATGTTGCAGGAAGGAGGGAAAGATCAACAGGCTTCCCCGCGCCGCGAAGGTCGCGCCGGGTTGGGCAACGCAGAAGAATTCGAACGCGCCACCTTCATACTCCTCCGGCTCCGACAGTTGCACTACGACCGACAGTTTGCGGTCGAACGGGCGGCCCGATTCCAGCCACACATCCTGATGCCAATCATATTTGCCCTGCTGGGTGGCGTGATATTCGGTGAACTGCACTTCATAGGGCGCGACGATGTCCACCCCGAAATTGGTCCGGTTGGAGGCGCCGACAAATTGCATCAGCCGGTCGATAATGTCTTTCTCCCGCAACGGATCGAACCAGCGGATGATGGAGGATCGATAGGCCTGATCATCCCGGCTGCTGTCCGCGAAGCCGACCGTCGCCGACTGGTCGGCATAGAAGTCCGCTCGCTTGATGATGGCGTCGCATTCGGCGGCCGTCAGCGCTGATGGCCACACTTCCCACACATTGTTCATGATCTCAGCCTTCCTTTGCGTACACGCAAAACGGGGTCAGAAGGCGCGCCCGATGCCGAAGAAGAAGCGCGCCCGGCGCGAATCTGCGCTGGCGGCGCGCTTGATCGGCACCGCCACCTCCGCGCTCGCCCGCCATTTGCTGCCGATGCCGATGCGCACGCCGCCACCAGCCGATGCGAGCGAGAAATCCTCGGCGGGCAGGCGGTAATAGGGACGGGCCACCGCATGCGCGACCGCGCCATCGGCATAGGTGAAGAGCGTCGCCTTCTGCAAAACCCCCGCTCGGGCAGGGGTCCAGCTTAATTCAGCGCCGCCCGCAATGGCCTGTTCGGCGGTCCTGATCCCCAACGGGAACGCCATGCCAGCGCCGCTGCCGCCCAGCGAAAAGCGCTCCGTCACCGGCAGCCTGTCGCGGGAATATTGCGCCTTCGCATTGATTTTCAGTGCGATGCGTTTGGACAGGGTGCGCACCGCAACCGCCTGCACATTGACCTTGGTGAAGATTTTTTCCGAAAAGCCGGTAAAGGCCCGCGCGCCCAATATGTCCACGCCCCGGCTGACGACTGCCGACAGGGCTTGCCCCTGCTGCTGGTCGGAATGCGACCAGGACGCGCCCAGCCGCACCGCCCGCGATTTATAGTCTCCAAATCGGACATCGAGGAAATAATTGCTGCTGTCGATTCCGTCGATCGAGGCGTTCACGGTCAGGTTGGTCTTGTTGGAGCGGACCAGCGCATGGCTGATCGTCACCCCCGCCAGCGTCGCTTCTCCTTCGATCGGCCGGTCGCGCACGCGGCTTTTCATATGGGCGATGTTGGCGGACAGGGTCGTGCCGTTGCTGCCGATCGGGGTCGAATGGCTCAGCGAATAGAGTTGATAGCGTTCGGGGTAAAAGGGCAGATAGCCCGCGATCCGAGTGCTGTCGCCTTCGCGCAGCACGCCATTGGCGGTGACGGACAACTGCGCCTGCACGCCGTCGATCACGTTGCTGACAGCGCTATTGTCGATCAGGATCCCGATCTGCACCTGTTCCCGCTTGACGATCAGGTCCAGGATCAGATCGCCTTCGCCGCTGCCCTGCCGCACCCGCGCCTCGACGCTTTGGCCCGGTATGTCGCGCAGCAGGCCCAGCGCGCGTTCCAGCGTCGCCTTGCGCAGCGGCGTATCGCGCTTCAGTCGCCGCATCTGTGCTTCGATCAGGCGGGTCGGCATGCTGGGGGAAACGCCCGCCAGCCGATATTCCTTCACCCGTCCTTCGACCAAGCGCACGATCAACTGACCGCCTGCGGGGACCTGCGCCGGGATGGACACGGAATAAAAGGCGATGTCGCTGCGGGCGTAGGCATCGCTTACCGCCTTCGCCACCGCCTGCAATGTCTCGCGCGTCAATGGCTGTCCGATCAACGGAGTCACCGCCTTGTCCAGCAGCGGCATGGGCAGGGAGGTGCCCATATAATGCACCCGCGCCAGCCGGACGCTTTCGGCCGCGTTACCCACCGTTCCGACCGCAGGGGCGGGCGCGGCGACAGTTACGGAAGGGGAAGGGGCAATGCCCGGTGCGACCCGATCAGCCCTATCCCGGTCGATCACTGGCCCAGAGGCACCCTCTCCCGGCCCGGCGATCTGCGCCGCTGCGGGAGCGGCCATTGTGACGAGCGCCACCGCCGCCACAATCGCCTTCAGCCCATCCAGAACCCTGTTGAAACCCATTTGCCCCATGCCGCCCCACGCCATGGAAAATGGCGCCTGCCAGCATCAGGGCCTAGAGCAATGTCTTTGCGATTTGGCCCCGAAGTGGAACCGATTTGGTGCATTTCAGCCCGATTCTCCATCGGGACAAGCGGCGATTGTCACCAGATTGGCGGGATCGTCCCGGAGGTGGAGCGGGATAAGGGCGTAGGGCCGGTCGAGCCGTTGCTCACGTCAGGCCCCCCGCGCTGGAGGCGAGAGGAGGGGAAATTACGCAGGTCGCGCCCCTTCCCCTCCGTCAGGCCGTTGGCCTGCCACCTCCCCATCTGACGATGGGGAGGATTTATCTTATCCCCGGCATTCCAATCACTTCCGTCATCCCGGCGGAAGCTGGGTTGACGAGATATGTAGGGATCAGATTCCGGGCACTCCCAGCAGCCGCGCCTCATCCTTCAGCCTGGCGGCCTGCCCCGGATTGGCCTTGCGCGCTGCCTCGAACGCCGCCTGCGCCTTCGCCGTTTCGCCGAGCGTCATGCGGCTGCGGATCAGCATGATCCAGCCGTCGACATTGCCGGGATTGGCCTTGAGCTTGGCCTCCAGCCCCGACACCATGCCCTCTATCATCGCGTCCTGCTGGCCCTTGGGAAGCTGCGACGCCGACTGCATCTGCTCGCGGCTTGGGCCGGGGATTGCCGCTGTCGCGACCGAGCCGATCGGCGGATGTGGCGCGGTGGGCTTTACTGCGGCCAGGCGTTCCTTGACTTCGATGCCGTTGATCTTGCCCACCTGCTCGATCGTACGGCGCAGGTCCGCTTCCCATGGCGCGCCGGGCGGCGTGTCGGCTAGCAGGGCCAGCCAGTCGCGGATCGCGCCCTCATGGTCCTTGGCCAGATCCTTGCGCACTGCCTGGAAATAGCGCGCGCGTGGCTCCTTGGGGTCGAGCTTTACCGCCTTGTCGAAAGCATCGGCGGCTTCCTTTGGCATCGGGTCATGTTCGCTTGCCATCACCACCGCTTCGCCGAGCGAGGACCAGAAGGTCGCGTTGTTCGGGGCGAGCTTCACCGCACGGCGATAAGCGCGCGCCGCGTCGGCGTGGCGGCCGTTTTCGAAATAGGCCCAGCCGAGCATCTGCCAGCCTTCCGCATCGTTGGGGTTGGCGCCGACACGCTCCTGCAAGCCACGAATGACGCTTTCCGGATCGGAAGGCTGCTGGCCGGGCGCGGCGAAGGGGGCGGAGGCCGATGCCGTCTCCGCCTTTTCCGGCCGGTCGCGCCAGACATTATAGCCGACCGACACAATCGCCAGCCCGGCTGCCCCGATGAGAGCCATGCGCCCCACGCTCAGCTTCGCCACTTCCACACCCCCGATAATCTCAACTGCTCTCTAGCGTGACGCAGCGGAATTGATAGAGTGCCCAAAGACTTGATCCGCGCACGATAAACCGGCAGGGGCATCGCCGGGGCTGCGGGTGATCTCGCAAGAGGGGGGCAATAAGTGACTGACCGCGTGCGTATCGCGATCGTCGGGTCGGGACCGGCGGGGATGAGCGCGGCCGCGCGCGCGGCACAGCTGGGCATTTCCCACCTTCTGATCGAAAAGACGGACCATCTGTCCGACACGATCTTTAAATATCAGAAGGGCAAGCATGTGATGGCGACGCCCAGCCAGCTCGTGCTGCGGTCCGATTGCGATTTCGACGCGGGCAAACGCGAGGCGATCCTTGGCCGCTGGAACGAGCAGGCCGACGGGTTGGGCCTGAACGTCGCTTATAATGCAGAGGTGAAGGCGATCAGCGGGACGGGCGATCCCATTGCCGGATCGGTCCAGAAGATCGTGGAGCGCAAGCGGGACGGGACCACCGATACAAAGGAAATCCAGCGGCTCGCCCCGCCCTATCGCCTGACGCTGACCGACGGGCGGGAGGTCATTGCCGACGCGGTGATCATGGCGATCGGGACGCAGGGCAATCCCAACCTGATGCGCGTTCCGGGCGCGGACCTGCCCCATGTGCAATATCAGCTGGACGACCCGGCCGACTATAATGACGAGCATATCTTCGTCGTCGGCACCGGGGACGCGGGGATTGAAAATGCCATGGGTCTTGCCGCCGACGAAGCGCAGGGCAATGTCGTCACCATCCTGAACCGGGGAACGGAGTTCGCCAGCGCAAAGCCCGCCAACGTCAAGGCGCTGATGGCCGCCGCCGAAGCCGGTCGCCTGTCGATCATGACGGAATCGACCACGGCGAAGATCGAGCCGGGCTTCATCACGCTCGACAGCCGCGATGGCGAGGTGAAGGTGCCATGCGACCGCATCATCGCCCGCATGGGTTCGGCACCGCCGCGCGCCTTCGTCGAAAGCTGCGGCGTCGAGTTTGCGAGTAGCGACCGGCTGGCCTTCCCGAAGCTGTCGCCGGTGTTCGAAAGCACCGCGC
Source organism: uncultured Novosphingobium sp. (assembly GCA_946886365.1). Next base: position 1,150 of record CAMPIM010000138.1, on the reverse strand, counting down.
CGGGCATCTTCGTCATCGGCGCGCTGGCGGGCTATCCGCTGATCAAGCACTGCATGAATCAGGGCTATGATGTTGTCGAATATATCAACGGCAATCGCGATCTGAAGCCTGCGGACGAGCCGATATTGGCCGCCAAATTCGCGGCGCTGCCGGGGCAGAAGAGCGTCGCGGAATGGCTGGAATATCTGCGGACCAACGTCTCGATCCTGGAGGGTCTGTCGCCGCTCCAGATGCGCGAGTTCATGCTGGACAGCGAGGTTCGCGCCTACCGCTCCGGCGAGGTGATTTTCGAGAAGCATGATCCCGGCTCCTCGCTATTCGGCATCGCAGCTGGGCAAGCGCTGGTGGAGGTTGCGCCGGGGACCGAGGTTGCGATCGAAGCGGGGAGCATCTTCGGGGAAGTCGGTCTGATTTCCGGCCGCCGCCGTGGTTCGACGGTGCGCGCGGGGACGGACTCGATCATGGTGGAGGTGTCGCGGACGGCGGCGCTGAAGCTCATGTCCTCCAACCCGCCCGCCAAGCGCGCGATCACCCGTATATCGACCGAGCGGCAATTGCTCCAGATGTTCGGCGCGGGGCTGACCCCTGCCGACCTTACCGAAGTGCTCGACAGCGCCGAGATCAAGACCGTCAAGGCGGGCGAGGCGATCCTGACCGAAGGCGACCTTGGCAACGACATCTATGTGATCCGTGTCGGCTCCATGATCGTGGAGAAGAAGATCGGGGGGAAGAACGTCTTCCTCTCCTACCTTCCTGCCGGCTCCTATGTCGGCGAAATGGCGCTGATCGCGGGAGGGCCGCGCACCGCCACGGTCAAGGCGACGGTGAAGTCCGAGGTCATCAAGCTGAACGGCGACGCCTTCGCCCGGCTGATGGCGGCCAAGCCCGCTTTGCTGGAGCGCGCGCGCCGCGACATGGCGGCGCGGCAGGACGTCAACGCCTTCATCGAAAGCCGCAAGGATAGCTTTTCCACCGTCGTGGATATGTATAGCGAGACGGCAAAGTTCCTGGTCGACAACGGCATCGGCGAGGCGACCGACGTGCTGTTGATCGACGAACATCTTTGCGTTGGCTGCGACAATTGCGAAAAAGCCTGCGCCGACAGCCATGAAGGGCTGTCCCGCCTCGACCGCGAGGCGGGGCGTACCTA